>NZ_JBQERA010000010.1:0-288173 GCF_053813445.1 Actinokineospora lacus | reverse complement strand
CACCAGTACAAACGCCTACGCACCCGCTGGGAACGACGAGCAGACCTGCATCAGGGATTACTGTCCCTGGGCTGCGCGATGATCTGCTACCGACGCCTCTACTCATTCTGACAGGAGCTCTAAGCGGCTCGTTCAGTCCGCCGACGAAATCCCGGGTGGTGGCCGTATGAGGACCTTGATAAGGGTTATTATGTCAAGCTAAAGTGCTTGCCGTCGCTAACTTCTACAAGCGGCCTCACTCGCTGTGATTCCTCGACCCTCGAGGCTAGAATGGTTGCGTGTACGGCCCGCGCCCAGGGCCGCGGCGACGCAGGACGGCGTCAGTCGCAACGACTGAAAGGCACGAGCCGCCGCGCTCGTGCCCATGAAGCAGAATCAAGGTACGGAAGGTGTCGAGTCACCAGGCCCCTTCCAGCATGTCTCGGTCGTAAAGGGCGTTCTGGCACGAACTGAGACGTTTCGGGTGGCGAACGGGCTCAGCTGACGACAACCGTGTTGGTGGGTTGTCGGTCGAGCTGACGCCCGCCCGCGGTCTTCCTCGATCGGCACCCCCAAGGGGTACGAGAGGAAGACCCGAAGATGTTGGCCCCCATCATCATCACCCACTGCTTCGCCGCGCTGATCTCGTGGCGGCTGGTCGGAGTGGTCGTCACCAACGCCGACGCCAAGCACCGCCAGGACGCCATGCGCCTGTGCGGCTACATCTGGGGCAGCTGCTCGATCGGCGGCGGCCTGGTCTCCGCCGCGATGCAGTTGCACGAGCACGGCGTGTTCGCCCACTTGCTCCAGTAGGACAGCCCACGGATCGAGCGGGTCATCAGCCGCGGCAGGATCGTCTGCCGCGGCTGATCAACCCGCCTACGCTGTGCCGATGCTCGACCCAGCCCTCATCGGCCTCATCGGCGTCGGAATCGGCGGCATCATCGGCGCTGGCGGCACCACCCTCGCCGCGCTGATCACCACCGGTCGCACCCGCAAGGACAAGCGCCGCGAACTCCAACTCAGCGCCTACGCCCAAGGCATGGCTGCCGTCAGCGGATTCGGTAACTGCAACAACCTGGAGGACGTTCGTGCGACCCAGGCACGGTTGCTCGAGGCCCGACTGCACATCCGCCTGGTGGGATCGACGCAGACCAGCGACGCATTCGACCGCCATGCCGAGCTCACCGCGTTCTTCCTCGACCAGCTCCACGCCGAGGCCACCAAGGCCGTCTCCTTCAAGAGCGCAGAGCGCCGGACCAGGGAAGCGATCCCGGCAGCCAAGGAGAAGGAGTTCACCGACACCCACAAGGCGTTCATCGACGCGGCCCGCCGCGATCTCGGTATCCCTGGCTGGGATTGACCATGCCCTGCCACATCGCCGGGCGAGTGGAGTACCGGCTCGACGGGAACCGTGTCACCGAGGTCATGCCCGAGGCGTGTCCCAACGACCATCACCACCAGCGGGTCAGGAGAACTGAGGCGTTGCCCACGGGCGCGGAGAGAGACCGCGGGAGGGCCGGGTGCCCATAAGCTGGTACCGCGGGTGGGCGTTCGTCGGTGAAGGTCTCGGGGGAGGGATGTCCGGTGTACGTGGATGGTGTCGGGATCGGGCGTCGTGTGCGGGAGATCAGGGCGTGGCGGGGGTTGACCCTGTCGGCGGTGGCGCAGGTGGCGGGGATGTCGCCGGGCTATCTGTCGATGATCGAGCGTGGTTTGCGGCCGGTGACCAAGCGGCGGGTGTTGGAGTCGTTGGCCGCGGCGTTGCGGGTCGCGCCGGGTGAGCTGACTGGCACCCCGGATCTTCCCGCCGATGCCGACGCGGCCCGCGCGCGGTCGGGGACCGCGTTGTTGGCCGATGTGTTGGGCGGGTGGCGTCTGGATGAGTACCCCGACGCCCCGGATCGTCCGTGGTCGCTGGTGCTTGCCGACGTCGATCGGCTCAACCTGCGTTTGCGCCCCGGCGGGGACGACGCCGGGCAGGCCGAACTGCTGCCCGCCCTGATCCGTGACTTATTGGCCGCGGCGGGCCGGGCGAAGACGCGGCGCGCGGCGTTGGCGGCGTTGGTGACCGTCTACCACGCGGCCGACAGCCTCTCGGCCCGTCTCGGTGTTCCGGGCGCGGCGATGCTGGCCACCGACCGTGTCGCCCAGGCCGCCGACGCCTTGGGTGATCCGGTGTGGTGCGCGGTGGCGTCGTGGTCGCGGGTGCACCTGATTTCCGGCACCAACCGGGCTCGGCAGTACGAGTTGGCCACGCGCGCGGCGGACACGATCACCGCCCAGCGCCCGGAGACGCTGGGCATGGTGCACCTGAGTGCGGCGTTCGCCGCGGCGGTGCTCGGCGACACCGATCGCGCCGAGGTCCACCTGCGCGAGGCCGCCGACGTCGCCGACCGCATCACCGGCGAGGTGAGCCCGTGGCCAGCGGGATTGATGCACTTCGGGCGGGCCAACGTCGGCATCTGGCGGGTGGCCATCGGGGTGGAGACCGGCAGGCACGCCTGGGTGCACGACACCGCCGCGACGATCCACCTCGACGCCATGCCCGCCTCCCGCCGCGCGGCGTACTGGGCCGACTACGGCCGGGCCCTGCTCGGCGAACGCCGCCGCCGCGGGGAGGGCATCGCCGCCCTGATGCGCGCCGAACGGATTGCCCCTCAACAACTGCGCGCCAACCCCTACGCCCGCGACGCGGTGGTCACGGCACTGGCCGCGGCCATTCGTGACGCCGGTGGCCGCGACCTGCGCGGCCTGGCATGGCGCATGGGCATCGCCCCCTGACCGGGGAAGTCACTCGATCGGGGGACTTTCACACGGTGTGAAAATCGCGCCCCCGCACGCCCCTAGCGTCGCCCCGATCACGAGAGGAGACACGCGTGGAAGTGCTGCTGGTGCTCGGAGTGACCGCGGCGGTGGCGATCGGGGTCGTGGTGGTCGGAGAGCTGAGCGCCCTCCGCCACGCGCCCCGAGGACGGCGCCGATGACCCCGGAGCTGATCGACATGCTGGGCAAGCTCGCGCGCGCGGGATGGAGGTTCAGCTACCCGCGCGACGACGCTGGGCAGATCATCGCCGGGTACGGGGTGTGGGTGTGGCCGGGCGGCTGGTGGGACGGGCTGACCCTGCACGCCGAGAACGACGCCTTGGCGTTTCGCGCCGACCCCGAGGGCATGGTGACCTGGCACCGCCACGGCACCACGCTGGAGATGGCCCACGCCCTGCTCGACCTGCCCCGCCCCGGCGAACGCAACGCCCCCCACCTGTGCACCGGCCGCCGCGCCCCCGACCTGCGCCTGCCCCCGGGCAGCGCCCTGGCACTGGTCAACGCTCTGGCGTCGTGATCCCCACGTCGGTGCTATCCGAACGCGGGCCGTCGAGTCCCCCACACCGGGGGTGTCCTCCGGTGATCGTCGGCCCGATCGGCCCGGGGCGGTCCTCCCCGCCGCCCCGGGCCTGCCTTCCACCATGCCGCCACCGGCGGCACATCCACGCAGCCGAGGAAACCCATGTATGCCCGCGGTCCACTCAGATCTCTCCGGCCTGCCCCCGATATCGGCGCCCAACGGACTTCACCGACCGAGGCACCGGCACCCCAGACCCAGGTGTCCTATCGCTGCCCCCTGCCCTACGACGGGCACCCCAGCCACGAGTTCACGCGCGCGTTCAGCGCCGAGAAGGGTGTCAGCCCGCCGGAGTTCTGGACCTGCCCCCGCCACGGCGTCGAAAGCCGACGAGCCCAGAGCACCGGCCCGGACACCCGCAGGGTCAAGCGGCAGCGAACCCACTGGGACATGCTGCGCGAGCGCCGCACCATCCCCGAGCTGAACGCCCTGCTGACCGAACGCCTGGCAGCGCTGTGCGAACAGCGCGACCCGGGCGCCTCGACCGCCAACTAGGTGAGGGCTGACGATGTTCGAGGTCTTCCTCAGTCGGATTCCCGGCACCCAAGCCCACCGGGACCACCAGGCGGTGACGCGCAGGCTTCACGACGCCGGGGACGCCATCCGGCGGCAGTACGACCCCGCGGCGCTGAGGCAGGAGGCGGATCGCCTGTTCGCGCTCGCCGAGGACGTTCGTGATCGACGGCGGCCTTAGTGCGGGTTCTGTCGGTCATCGCTGCCGGTCGGGTGGCTGGTCTCGGCGTCCTGGTGGCGGATGACCAGGACGGCGTAGGGCTCGGAGAGCAGGCGCGGAAGCTGGGGGGCCAGCGCCTCGAACTGGGCGCGGATGTCGTCGCCGGGGGCGCGGCGGGCGCGGTCCTGTTGTCGGCGCAGGCAGGTGGCGAGGCTGACGCGCAGCACGACCGCGACGGCGGGAAGTCCGTGCTGGGCGGCGATTGCCCGGACGGCCGCACGGCGGTCGGGTTGGACGTGGGTGCCGTCCACGATGCTGCCGAGTCCGGCCGCGCACCGGGCCCGCAACAGCTCGTGCACCTGGTCGACGGCGGCCGGGGTGACCGTGCGCCAATCGCCGGTCAGGTCGTGCTGGACGGTGTCGTAGGACAGCACTGCCAGCTCGGGCACGGCCGCGGACCAGCGCGCGGCCAATGACGACTTTCCCGCGCCGGAGGGGCCGATCAAGGTGATCACCGACGGAAAGGGCACCAAGTCCATACCCGCCAGAGTCGCGCGGGGATGTCGCCGTTCTGTCTCCGATCGCCGATCGGAGATCACCGGTGGGCGGTGTGAGCTGCGCGGACACACGTTCGGGGGGCCGCACGCTCGACACACCGGGAACGCCGACGATGCGGCACCTGCCCGGGTGCTCTCGGCCAGGACCCGCGCGCGCGGCCTCGTCTTCGGCCTCATCGGCGGCGGTGCGCTTCCGGTCGGCCTCGGCCTCGGCGGCGACGTCGTCCACGACCCGCTGCAGGGCGGCCTGGCGCTCGACGTCGGGCGCGGCCAAGCGGCGCTGCGCCCCCTGCCAGCCAGCGCCCAGCTTCCCGGCCTCGATGAACAACGGGCCGAACCGGTCGAGGCCGTGGGTGACGGGCACCCACAGCGCGGCGGCGAACAGCTCCCGCAGGGCCTGCTCCTCGGCGCGACGCTGCTCGACCTCGGACAGGCACAGGGCGATGACGCGATGACCTGGGCCGCTTGCCGGTACCGTCCAGCCGGCCCGCACAGTGCTGGGCTACTCGCCGTCCTGCGGGGTGGTCACCCGTTCCCAGTCGGTTTCGTCGGGGGTGCCGGGGCGATGGGATAGGGGACGCCTTCGATATGGCGTTGTGGGGGGTTGTCCCCGACGCGGACCCAGCGGATGTTGTTGTGGTCGGTGAAGGCGATCACGGGGACGTCCGGAGCGTGCGGGTCGCGGGGCGGGTCGTAGGTCAGGCTGACGGGTACTTCATAGTCGTTCTCTGTGCCGGGGTGGAGGGTGGATGGCGGGGGTTTCAACAGGTCGCCGTGCTCATCGCCGGTCCAGTGGTCGTCGCCGTAGACCCAGTCGACCGTGATGGCAGGGCTTTCGGGCACGGCGAAGCCCAGCAGGGTCACCTCCTGAACAGGGTGGTTGCTGTGGTTGGTGATCGTGAGGTCTCTCGCGCCACTGCCGCGTAGCTGCGCGTTATAGGGGTGAAGGCTTTCAACAGTGGCCGTGATCAGGCGGGCCTGCGTGGCGTCCGGGTCGTGGTCGCGTGAGCGGGGCAGGACGTCCACGGGCACGGTCCACGCGCCTTCGTGGCCGTTGCTCTCGCAAGTGATCAGCAGCCGTACGGGTTGGTGGCTGAATTCCTGTGCCCAGGCTTCGGGGGAGCATCCCGACGGCACGGGGCTGGGCTCCAGGGCGAAGACCAGTCGGCTGCCTCGGCGCAGAGATCGGGAAGGCGCGGTGCGCCCGTCGGTCGACGCGCCGTCGCCCTCGGGGCGTAGCTGCCACGGCGCCCACACGACGGGTTCCCCCGGAACAGGCGGGCACACGCGGTCGTCCCGGATCTCGACGGTTACCGCGGACAGGTCCCGCGGGCCGGTCAAGGCGATGTCCAGAAGCGCCGTGACCCCGGGGCGCGGTGTCGTTCCCGGCCCGTTGACCACAACCGAGCACGCGAGCACCGGCTCCAGCTCGTCGTGGCGGCGTTCCTTCTCGATCTGCGCCATCGTGGCCGCGCCCTCGGCGGAGATCCTGGCCGCCTCCGCCGAGGCGGTGGCGGCGTCGGCCGAGCGGCTGCTGCTGCGCGCCGCGCCGAAGGCGACCAGCACCGCCGCCACCGTCACCACAACCCCAGCGATGCCGACGACGCCGCCGATGAAGTCCCACCACCCGCGCGCGTCCTGCACGGCCACATCGGCCCACATGTCCATGCCGCACAGTCTCGGGCCTGCCGCATCCTGGCCGCTGTCCCCACGCCGTGTTCCTCGCCCGCGAGGCCGAGGCAGACTATGGACCCGACGAGCACGGGCTGCGGTCCGGCTTGGCCGAGGTCACCACCGGCCGACGGGTGGAGTGGGCGAGCGCCGAGGCCGCCGCCGACTCGCGCGCTGTTCCCCGGGCTCGTCGACTAGCGCCAGGCCACCGGCCCCCGGGCCGGTCCCCGTGAACCGACCGCGCCGCGACGACCGGGCCGTCGAGCACGATCTCGACACGGTGGGCCGATTGCCGGATGACTCGTCCCGGAACCCTGGTTTCATTGGCCGGTGTCGATCACATCTCAGGTTGCCAACGAGTTGGGTTGGACCGTCGCCGCGGTATGGGTGTCGGTGGGGGGTGTGGTGGTCGCTGTAGCGGCGATCGTCGTCGCCGCATGGGTCACTCGCCGCTACTCACGCAAGCGGCGACACCTTTTCTACAACGTCACCGCTGTGCCGATCGTGCGTCCCGTGAATCCTGCTTTCCAGGGGGAAGTGGAAGTGATCGTGCGCCGCCCCGGATCGGACGAAGCGTTGAACGATCCGCATGTGGTCACACTCTTCATCGTTAGCCGAAGCGATGACGACATCACTCCCGGATGTTTCCAGGGGCCGTTGATATTCGACTTCAACGTTCCGGTCATCGCTTTGATGGAAAGTAATTCCGAACCCGGCCGAAAAGGTGTTTCCCCGCCTGGTGTCGAGACGACGGCGAGCGCCCTCCACGTCAGGCCCAGCTTGATCACGACAACGCACAAACTCTGGTATTCGCTACTGGTCGAGGGACAGCCAGCGCTGAGCATCGACGGTTCACCCGCAAACGTGGTCATCGACGACAGTCGCAACTCGCGCGTGGGGGGCAGGCTGGCGTGGCCGCTGCTGGCGACTGCCTGCATGCTCTCATTTTCCGTTGATCTTTTCATTGCCTTCGGCGGCTCTCGCGTGGGGGTCCCGTGGTTTAAATTGACGCTGTTGCCAACCGCGATGTTGGTAACTGTTGTTCTTGTGATTTACGCGTACCGCTTGAGGGGAGCGCAAAAAGAGCGCGAATGACGCTGCGAGTGGAGATTCGGTGACATCCCGCTGTGCGGGGTCGCCACCACGACGTATCCGCCGGCCCCATCGGGTGGTTTAGCGTAGATTCGCTGCCGATTCCATTCGCGTGGCCGCATCGACTGGGTGTGACAGGTCTGCGATCTGGTGGGGTGGATGATCGCTGAGACCTTCGCCGTTCCCGGGGGCGTTGGTGGCGCCAGGCCGCTGGCCGTGCGGCGTGCCGGTTCACGGTGTCGCGGGTGGTGTTGCGGCGTTGGGCTCGGCGAACCAGTGGCGCGGCCCCTGTCAGTCCGCGCCCAGTTTCTCGGCTTCGGTGATCAGGGGGCCGAGTCGGTCGAGGCTGTGGGGGACGTGTGTCCACAGCGCGCGGCGGCACCGAGCGAGTTCTGCGGGAGCACCGTGAGCGGCTGCGCCGCGAGGTCCGCGCCGAGCTGGCCGAGGCCGGCGCCGAGTTCGAGGCCGCCCGCGTCCGCCGCGACCACCTGATCCGCCGCATGGGGGCGTGGGGCGAGAGCCTGCGGAGCATCGCCGGCGATGCGCGCGTGGGCCACGTGCAGGTCCGCAACATCCTCCACCGCCCTCACTGAACGCATCGACCCTCGTCCCGCTCGACACCACAACCGACCCGGCCACGGCCGCCGTCCCGCCGCACGCGGGCGCGGCCCTGGCGGGCGGTCGGTGACGAGGACCAGGCCGCCCCAGGCCAAGGTGGACCGGCCGCGTGCAGCAGCCAGGCCGCGGGGACGGGCTCGGTTCCTTGAGCCCGCCGCGGGCGGCTTGGTGCTTGCCGTGCGCACCGCGTCGATCGTCAGGCGAGGGTGGCCGGCGGGGCGTTGGTGGGGTCGGCGGCGGGTTGTGGTCCCGGTTCCTGGTGGGTGGTCGGGATCAGTCCTTCGACGCGGGCGGCGGCGTCGGTGCGCAGGACGAAGGACCAGTCGGCGATTTTGCCGGTGCGTTTGCCTCGGGTGGCGTAGGTGTGGCGGCGGGTGGGGTACCAGCGTTGGCCGGGTTCGGTGCGTTGGGAGTTGAGCAGGTCCAGCACCTGCTGGTGCAGGTCGTCGATGGTGAGGGAGTCGGCGAGGCGTTGTTCGGCGGCGAGGTTGATCGCCTCGCGGGCGGTGGCGCAGTGCTGGATGGTCAGGGGCTGCTCGGTGTGGGCCCGGATGACTCCGTACCACCGGCAGGGACGGCGGTTGCCCCGGCTGTCGGTGTAGTCGGCGGCGAACTCCACGGCCGTCCCGACCAGGGGCCGGGTGGGCACCTTGTAGAAGTGGTCCTCGCCGCCTGCTTTCGTCCAGAACACGCGGTAGAGGCCGCTGGGGCGGGTGGGGTCGACGCCGGGGAGGATGGCGGCCCGGTTCTTGCCGCGCCGGTGTGTCTCCCACACGGGGACGCGGGTGAGCGCTCCGTGGTCGATCGGCAGCACCTCCACCTCGGCCTCGGGGCCGGTGCTCATCGGGCCTTCCTCGGTGGTCTCGCCGCGGATGGTGTGGGTTGCGGGGAAGGCGCCGGGACCGGGCGGCGCGGTGTGGGCGCCCTGGGTGCTGATGGTGTCGGTCATGGCGTGAAGGGCGCCTTCAGGGATTCGAGGACGTCCCAGACGTGGCCGCGCTGGTGGTGGTAGCCCATGAAGAACTGGGACTGCTGCTCGATGTTCGGGCGGACCTCGGCCCGGTTCTGCTGCGCGAGCACGTCGACCGCCTGCACGACTAGGTGTGGCCCCGCATCACCCTCACGGCCCCGGTCTGAGGCTCAACACCGCCGCCACCCTCCACCGCTACCCGCATCCACACCCGGTCACCAGTTAGCGAACGCCGACCTTCGGTGCGATTCATTCAAATCTGATTGGCCCACTTAAGGGCACACCCATGGCGCCGGTGAGGTTGGCGCGGTTGCGTTTGGTGTCTTCGAGGTGAGCGCCGTTGAGGTTGGCGCCGGTGAATTTGGTGTGGTCGAGGTGGGTGCCGATGAGGTCGGCGTGGCTGAGGTCGGCGCCGGTGAAGTTGGCGTGGGTGAGGTTGGCGTCGGTGAGGTCGGCGCTGATGAGGTTGGCGTCGGTGAGGTCGGTGTAGTAGAGGTTGGCGTCGGCGAGGTTGGTGCCGCTGAGGTTGGCGCCGATGAGGCCAGCGTGGGTGAGTTTGGCGTGGGTGAGGTTGGCGTTGCCAAGGACAGCGCCGGTGAGGCCTGCGTGGGCGAGGTTGGCGTCGGTGAGGTTGGCGTGGGTGAGATAGGCGCCGGTGAGATAGGCGCCGGTGAGGTCGGTGGCGGTGAGGCTGCTGCCGGTGAGGTCGGCGCCGGTGAGGTCGGTGTAGGCGAGGTTGGCGCCGGTGAGGTCGGCGTGGGCGAGGTCGGCGTGGGCGAGGTTGGCGCCGGTGAGGTCGATGGTGGTGGTTTCCCAGTAGTGCGGGCCGGGTTGTCGGTGGCGGGTGAGGATGCGTTGGGCGGTGAGGCGGACTTGCTGTTCTTGGGCGAGGTCGTTGAGTCGCTGCTGGTGTTGTTGCTGTTCCTCGGGTGTCAGTTGTTGCTGTTCCTCGGGTGTCAGTGGGGCCGGTTCTTCGTCGGTGTCTGTGGTGTTTGTGGTGGGGAGGGTGGGGACGGGCATCCGGAGGTAGGCGCAGATGACGTTGAGGATGGTCTCGCGTTGGGTGAGGCTGCCTTCGCCGAGGCGTTGCAGGGCATAGAGGCCACCGAGGCGGACGGCGGCTTTGTCGCTGCCGAGTTGTTCCACCGCCTTGGTATAGAGGTCGGTGATGCGGCGCTCAGTGGCGTCGTGGACCGTGTCGACGGCGCTGGTCTCCTGGTGCCACTGGCGGCGCACGGCCAGCAGCAGCGCGAACACCGCCCCGGCCCCGGCGGCGGCGGCGAGCCCGGTCTTGATGGCTTCTACGCGGGCCCCCGGCCGGGCGGCGGGTCCGGCCTGGTCGGCCTCGGCGAGCAGGTGCTCGACGGCGACCCACCCGACCAGGGCCACCACGACCGCGGCGCCGAGCATCATGGGCCAGCCCAGCCCCGAGCGGGCCGCGGGCGCGTCACCGCCGGGCTTCAGCGACCGCCCGACAACCACCACGACCACCAGCGCGAGCACCGTCACCGCGACCGGCACGGCGTGGGCCAACACCCACTGCCCGAGCGCGGCCAGGGACAGCCACCCCGCCCACACGCAGACCGCCACCAGCACCGCGGCCAGGGCGGCACCGACCCGGCAGGCCAACTTGATCACCGCGCCTCGCCTGGCTCGGGACGTGAGCGCTCGGGGCGCCCGTGTTCGCGGCGTGCTGTTGGCGTGATCCACACCGGTACCATCGCACTTCCCTCACCGCTGTTCCCTGCCGGCGGATCTCGTACTCCTCGGGGCAGCGGATCATCGCCGCGGGCGGGCCACGCTCGGCGCGGCCTGCCGTCGAGCGCGGTGTCGCCGACCTCGGCGTGACCAGGGCGACGACCGTGCTACGCATCGCCGATGCCAGACGCGCCCTGGGGTGAGCGCGCCAGGTTTGCGCCACTGCGCGTCCTCGGTCTTCAGGGGCACCCCCACCAGCCCCGCCGCGGCCCCACACCCCGCAGGTCCCACGTGCACAGGATGGCGGCCCCCTGCTGGTGGTAAATCATTTTTCCCGCCGGACGTACCCGCCAAAATGTGCACATAAATTATCGTCCTGACGCGGAAATCATTTAAACTGCCCGAAAATTCGTATGGTGCCCTAGAAATTCTTGTAAATTAACGGGCGATAGACCGGGTATCCCCATGCCTGGATGGCCTTACGCCTCCCAGTGGGGCCGTCAGGGCCTCAAACGGCTCGTTGGACGTGCGATTTCCCAGGTTTCAGCGGGGGGCGGTCGGTGTTGTTGGCCGATCCGTAGCGGCGTCCGCGCAGCTCGGCGACGCGGGTCAGGACGGGCAGCCACCGCCGGTCCGCCCACCCGTTGGCCTGCATGGCGATGTTCAGGTGGGCGACCACCAGCGACGTCACGTTGTCGATGTAGCGCCCCGCTTGACGCTCCTGCCGGCGCAGGTGGGTGGCCAGGCCGGTGGCCTGGCGGGTCAGCTTGTGGACCTCCCACCAGTCTTCTTCATCCCCGACCATCAGCGCGGCAGCGTCACGCTGAGACGCCTTCCACGCGTCCTGAGCACGTCGCCCCAGGTGCGCGGCCTTGTTGGCCAGGGCCAGCGCGTTGGCCTCGGTAGCCCAGACATGCAAACCCGCCACGATCACCACTCTATTCGCTGGTCGTGACGCTCGTTGGTCACCGCGGGTACTTGCCCGGACGGCTTCCTGGCTGCCTCGCACCGGGGTGGACGTCCGTTTCCCCGCGGTCACCACCACGCGCCGATGGTCGCCTCATCAGTGACGACCCCGGTGATGATGATGGTGGTGCGGTCGCCTCGAATCGTTGCGAGATCCGTGCCAACTAGGTCGGCGCCGATGAGGTCGCCACCGACGACCGGCCGCCTTGGTGGTCTTGGCCGTGTCGGTCTCGACGTAGACAGCGACCACGATGATGTCGGGCCGGGTGCTGAGGCGTCGGACATCGCGGGTTCCTCCACGTGCTCGGGTGCGTGGGCATCGTAGGCGAGGACCGGCTCCGCCCCGGGCCACCGACGTCGGGGGTGTTCCGGTTGCGACTAAAGCGGCCCGTCCTGAACGATATGGGCGTGACCGTTTTTGACAATCTGGCCAGAGACAACAACCGACCTGCGTCCTACAGTGAATCGGACTTCGTTTTTCTCAATCGGGTTGCGGGTCCGTACTGGGATCAAGTGCGGGACCGGATCGAGTCGTGGGTGGCGGTGTATCCCGACGGCGAAAAGAAGGAGATCACCTCCCGGATTCGTGACGGTAGAAGCAATGTCAACCATCGCGGGGCGCTCTGGGAGCTCTACCTCCATGCGATGCTCACCGGCGCGGGATACGACGTCGAGTGCCACCCTGAACTGGAGCATACGACCAGGCGGCCGGACTTTCTGGCCACAAAGGGGGATGAGTCGTTCTACGTCGAAGCGCGTCGAATCTCGGGAAGCGACGCGAAGTCGGCCGAAGAGGCGCGATGGGCAACGATCATTGATAAACTCAACACCGTGGAAAGCCCGGACTTCCACCTATTGGTGGACATCTCCAAAGTTGGCCCAACATCGCCACCGGTTGCTCGGATCAAGAAACGGGTGGATGCGAAGCTGCGCCAACTCGGCCAAGATGGCACATCGAACGACGGTGAGGTGTCCGACACCGTCGAATGGGAGCAAGACGGCTGGGAAGTATCGATCAGATTTCTTCCGAAGTCCGAGCAGGCAAAGGTGCGTAAAGACTTCCGTCCGGTCGCGGCGCTGTCCGCGGGCGGTGTCTATATTGTCGACGATGTTAAACCCTTGCTCGGGGCACTCAAGGACAAGGGTAGCGCTTACGGACGCTTGTCCAAGCCGTTGGTCGTCGCTGTTTCCGTTAGCAGTTTCAACCTCGATCAAGACGACGTTTTCCAAGCGGTCTACGGTACTAAGGTCGAGCGTGAACACCTCTCCGGGGAAACAAGCACCTACAAGAGGGATGACGGTTACTGGTCCGACGACGCATCAAAAGCGCGCGGGGCCGACGGTATCCTGATTGCGCGCGACCCGATGTACAACACTTGGGGCTGGCTCGTCCCGGAATTGTGGCACAACCCGCACGGAAGAATCTGCCCTTCCCTGCCCATGTGGCGGCAGATTAAACACAGCGGCGGCACCTTGGTGTCGGTCCAAGAACCGAGCGCCCACCCCGGTGAAACGCTTGGCTTGCCGTCGCCTTGGCCGGAGGGAAAGCCCTTCCCCGACAACTGACGTGGCCGGGGCGGCGGTGCGCCAGTCCCCGGACAGCTCGTGCTGGGCGACGTCGTAGGACAACACCGCCAGACACGGCGCGGTGGCGGCCCACCGCGCGGCCAGCGTCGACTTGCCCGCGCCGGACGGGCCGATCATGGTCACCACCGCGGGCAGGGGGAACAGGTCCATGCCACCACGATCGCCCCGGGTTGTCGCACATCTGTCGCACGCCACCGGCCGGTGATCATCACCCGGGGCCGTGAGCTGCGCGATACTCGTTCAGGCGACAGCGCGCCGCGGCCGACACGGGTGCCCCGTCCGCCTGGCGGCTTCACCGTTAGTGGTTGACCGCCCACCACGGCCGCCGCGTCCCGACCGGTCCGGCCGGGGCTCGTCGGGGTCGCCACCACCCGCGCGGGCCTGCCCCGGCCTCGACGGCCTGGCCCTCGTTCTCGTCGGGGGAGCGGGCAAGCTCGACGGCGCGCACCGCGGCCGTGGGCGGCAGTACCCCGCCCACGGCGATGGCGCGGCGCACCGACCGTGACCCACGCACCTCGGCGACCTCGACCGCGCGGTCTTGGGCCAGGACCAGCCAGGTGGCCACGACCAGCCGCACCGCCTCGCCCGCCTAGACCACCGGGCCCGCGGTATTCGCCCGGCCCGGCGGGAGGACGGGCACGGCGGCGACGTCGACCAGCCGGGCGGGTGCGTCCGCGAGCTAGTCCGCGCCCTGGTCGACGGGCCCGGTTTCCTCGGGCACGCGCTCGCCCCACAGCGCCACCGCCCGCCCGCCGCGCTGCGGCCACCACAGCACCGCCCGTACCGGCACCCCGCCGACCAGCGGGGGACGGGTGTAGGCGGCGAACCCGGCCGCAGTGGGGGTGTCCTCGGCGCGCACCCGGTACCACCCGGGCAGGGGCGGTGCGGCCTCGGTGACGGTGGCGGCCAGGTGCTCGCCGATGTGGACCAGTTCGGCGGCGGCCAGCTCCCGGGCGGCGCGGTCCCGGTCGACCCGGGCCCGTCCGCGTCCGGGGGCAGTGTCCGGGGCCCGGGTCCGGCGGCCAGCCAGGCGTGCAGCTCGGCGCGGGCGGCCGGGACGTACTCGGCTCGCGCCGTGCGGCCAGGCCGTCGGCCAGCCGGGCGTCGACCGGCCAGGCCGGGCCGTGATCCTGGCCCTCGTCGTCCTCGGCCACCGGCGGGGCCCTTCCTGCTCGTCGTCCTGGTGGTCGCCCATCCTCCCGGGCCCTCGCCTGTCGACCGGCCGCGGCGCGCGGGCCCGGCCGGGGTCCGGTCATGGTTCGCCCGGCTGGGCCGCGGTGGCGGCCTCGACGGTGTGGCCGTGTTCGAGGATGCGGTGGGCGGCGCGGCGTCGGGCGGGGCGGGAGTGGAGGGCGACCAGGTGGGCCAGGGCCTCCACGGTCGCGGTCAGCAGTCGGGGGAGCTGGACTACCAGGGCCAAGGCGACGATCGGCCAGGGTGAGGGGCGGGCAGGGCGGCCATCCACGTGGGGATCTCGGGCAGGGCGTTCACGCTGCCCGGCCGGTGCGGGGTGAACCCGGCTCGGTGCGGGGTGGGTGCGGGTTCAGGTTTCGATCATGCGCCTCACCGTGCCCGACGGGCGTTGGCTGGGAGGTTGGTCTTCTGGCGGGTGGTGCCCAGTTGCCGGCGACGTGGCTCTGCGCGCCGCGGGCCTCGCCCTCCTCGGCGTGCATGGTGAGGGTCTGGACGTGGGCGGAAGGTGAGGGCCGGGATGGCGGGGCGTCCGCCGTGGCGGACGCCCCGCGGTCTTCTATGGGACCCGGGTGATCTGGACCGGCCCGATGGTGAGCGTGGCGTCGAGCAGCCACATGCCACTGATGACCAGGAACATACAGACCGCGATCACGGCTACCAGCCGTGTGGTCATCTCCCATGAGGCGAGCGCGTGAGCGAGGACGCCCATCAGCGTCTGCGGGGTGCTGGGCGGCCGGTCGGGGTGCCGTCTGTCGCCGGAGGGTGCCTGGTCGTCGCCTCTCGCTGGCACGGGGTCGTTCGAGGGTTCTAGCCTCATTACAGGTCGCCTTTCAGGGCTGGGTCAACGGTGCTCGACGAGGCGGACCTCTGCTGGCAGCGAGTAAAGGCGCTGGTCAGCGATGGTCCCGGCCGCGCTGGCAGGCGTGGCCGGGACCGACATCCATGACCGCTTCGTCATCACCGAGGTTATGGCCGATCAACAGGAGCGCAGGATGCTCCGTCGCCAATCGGCGGTCGGTCGACGGTTAGCGGTCGAAGGTCTTCGGTCGGACTGGCATTTGCCGATGTGGCCAACACCCTCTGATATCAAGAGAGACCACCTAGAGACGACCTGCGGAAACTGGCACCACCGAGCTGTAATTGTGTAGTGCCAAGGGATGGCGAGCGGTCGAATCATCTAGGGGTCGCCTACCGCTCACCGTAACGGCGGAAGACCTGCTCGCGGTGGGAAGTTGGGCCCGAGGGCCAGGGCACAGACCGGCCAGGGCGGGCAGGGCGGCCATCCACGCGGGGATCTCGGGCATGGCCGTCACGCTGCCCGGCCTGTGCGAGGTGAACGCGGGTTCGGGCCCGTGGTCATGAGGCCCACCGTGCCCGAACGGTATTGGTCGCCGGGTTGGTCAGGCTGTTGTGGAGATTGGTCGCGGTGAACCGCGCCCATATGGCCATCAGGCAACCCGCCGCGCGGTCAGGGTTCCCCCGCATCTGCGGGCGGTTGGTCTGGTGTCCATGCCGGGTCGGGGTCGGGCAGGGTGGCGGCGAACCGGGCCAGCGCCCTGGCGAGGGAGGGGGCAGGTCGGGGGTGTCGGCCGCGGTTTCCAGTGCGGCGGCGAGGGTGATCAGCACGTCGGGTTGGAGTAGCTGGGTCCAGCGGGTGACCTCGCTGCGGGCTTCGGGGACCAGGACGGCGAGGATGGCCTGGCTCCGCTGGTCGTCCACGACCACCGGCCGCCCGTCGTGGGGTGGTGGGCCGCCACCGGGGTGACCGGTTGCCGATCTTGCGGACGGCGTCGGACCCGGCCCGGATCACCTTCCGGGCCTCCCGGATCTCGCGCTGTTGGTGGGTTTCACGCACCGCCCCGCCTTGCCCCACCGGACCCGGGCACGCACCCCGCGCGAGCCGGGCGGCGTCTTCGGCTGCCGGGCGGTCGGGGCGTCGGCAGCGCGGCCAGAGGAGACCTGCGCTTCTTGTGATCCGCGTGGACGAGTTCGGCCCGCTGGATCTGCGGCAAAGCGGTTCTGAGCAGCGCGGCATCTACTTCAACTCGGTCTTGACCATGAACCTCGCGCCTGGGATGCTCGCATCTGTGTCGATCTTCCTCTAACGGCCTGAAACAGGCCGATTCCGCCGGTTTGTAGGAGAGCCATGTCTCCGGCCGGTCGATAGAGGGAGTGTCATCCATGCCTAAGCGGCGTATCACCCCCAGGCGACACCGTCACTGTGCTCAGTGCACGCCTCCACGGCGTTCATCCGGTGTCCTGCCGGTCGTCCTCTTCGTGCTCGGCCAGCTCATCCAGTACCTCATCCGTTAGCGTCCTAGCGCGGCGTGGGCCCCGTGGCCCACGCCGCGCTTCGCCCCGGGCACGTTCTCGGTTACCGGGCGGTCGGGGTGTCGGGGAGGGCGGCCAGGGGGACCTGCGCCCCCTCGGTGTCGTCCGTACCGCGGCCCAGTCCGATCGTCTGTTCGGCGGCCAGGGTGTTCAGGTCGCCTACCCGGTAGAGCGGCACGACCGTGCCTGAGCGCTTGGACCGGCGGGGGTTGCGGGCCCATTTGGTGGCGGTGAGCAGTCCGGCCCGGATCAGGTGTTCGACGTCGGTCCGCCGCACGCTCGGTGCGGTCGGTGAGGCGTTCCAGGGCGCGGCCGTCGTACATCGGGTGTCTGTGGTACTCGCCCACCTGTGTCACCAGGCCGCGCCGGTCCAGCTCGACCAGGACGGCGGTGTCGACGTCGACACCGAACCAGGCCGCCAACACCTCGGCCGCGGTCGACGCGCCGACGTCGGGCTGGGCGCCCACAGCCGCGCGGATGGTGTCGAGCCGCCCCTCGATCACGGCGACCACGGCGGCCGACCAGCGCCCGTCTGCCCGGTCTGGGTTCGGGATCAAGCCCGTCGCGGCGGGCCCTGTCGAACGGGCCCAGCGCCCGTCGGTGTCGGTGTGCAGGTCGCGTAGGTGGCGCGGGACGAACGCGGCGCGTGCGGGGTCCTGCCGTTCGGCTGGGGCCGGTGCGGTTGTTCGCGGTGGGCGGGGAGTGCGGGCGGGGGTGGTGGTTCGGGCCGGTGCGGCGCCGGGCCGCTGGGGGTGCATGGTGGCCATCACGGCGCCCAGACACAGAATCCTCGCTCCCGGCTTGGACACCATCTTGCGGCACGGTTGGCGGGGACGGACAGGCAAATCGGGCAGGTGTGTTCGTTGCGCTCCGGAGGCTTGCGCCGTGCGGGCTCGCCCTGGTCTCGACGTTCTGGCCCTCGTTCTCGATGAGGGAGCCGACCAGCTCGACGGCGCGTACCGCGGCCTCGGGCGGGAGCACCCCCGTCCACGGCGATGGCGCGGCGGCGCACTGACCGCGATCCGCGCACCTCGGCGACCTCACAGACCGCGGCCGGTACCTCGGCGATGGCGACATCGGTCCGGCAGCGCGTCTTGGTCACTTTTGTTCATCGCGCCTTGTCTGGTTCGGTGTCGTAGCTGATGGTGAGGGACAGGGTTGGTAGACAGTCAGGCGTGTCGTTGCGTTCGGCGATGAATTCCAGCGTTGCTCCCGGAGGCAACATCACTTTCCCCTCGCCGGTGTTCCCAAGCGAATTGTCGAATGCGACTCCGTCGCGGACGGTCTCGCCGTCGATCAGGAGCTTCCAGACGGCCACTTCTTCTGCTGCGTTGTTGCGGCAACCGTCGATGGCGACATCAACGGTGACGGTCAGGAACTTGCTGGGGCTGGGATGCTGGGTCGTGGCTTCGATGGTTCGTTGACGTGAGGAAAACCTCCAGACGTTGTCGTCGCAGGTCTCGCCACTGGGCACGCGATGGGCGGGTTGGGGCCGAGGTCGAACCGAAGATGAAACGTCAGGGCCAGTCGCCCACACAATCCACATGATGAACCCGATCAACCCGATGAACCCGACAACAAGGATGAGTATGCCGAGAGCCACCGAAAGCCAGGTGGGATCTTCTTTCCCTGGGGCTGGCGTGGCTCTCTCGGATTGTTCTTTATGTTCCTGGTGGCTTGATCGGATCGCGGGATGACAGGTTCGGTGTCGATGGGTGCAGCCGTGGGGGTGGGGTGTTGGTCGGTCTTGATGGTGTTCCACAGGGTCATGTACTCGGTGACGTGGGCCTCGGGCAGGCCGAAGGCGCGTAGCAGGGCTTGGACCTGCTCGGGCTTGGTCGGCATGGTGCCCCGATCCTGTTGGAGGATGCGGTGGACCTGGCTGCGCGTGATGCCGGTCTTCTTGGCCAGCGCGGTCTTCCCAACCCCCGAGCTCGTATGTAGCCAGCGCAGCAGGGTGAGAAGTTCGGGCTCGGTGGTGGGGGTATCCGGGGCCGGACGAGGAAGGAGGCGCCTGCACGGGCCTGGGTTCCGGAGCGGGGAGGGAGCCGTCCGCGGACTGCCAATGCTCGCGTAGACGCGACCGGGTGTCGGGCGGGACCGCACCCGCCTCCAGGATCAGGTGGTACACGGCCCAGTCGTCGGATCGGTGCCGCAGGGCGCGCTCGGCGGTCTTGCGGTCGTGCTCGCTCCGTATGCGGGCCAGAATGCGGCGTTCGTCTCCGGGGCCCAAGCTGCTGCGCAGATCGAGCAGGAACAGTCGTTCCCGCAGCTCACTGAGCTTGGGTGGGGTGGTCATCTGGGGCCGCCCTCGGCGGTCAGACCGGCACGCAGGAGTCGGGCGAGGCCGCGACCGGCGGCACGGGCGCCACAGGGAACGATGCTCAGAGCCGCCGCCAGTGCCCCGGTCCCGGCCGCTGTGGTCACCGCGTCGGTGGGCGGGTGGCCCAAGGCGATCAGCAGGGCGACGAAACCGAACACCACGCAGGCCAGCAGCACCTGCGGGTAGGTCACCGACGTCCGATTCGGCGTTGACTCCGGGGGCATGACCTCTGCGGACACGGTGATCTCCCTCGATCCCGGGGGTTCCCGATAAGCCCGGGCACCCCTGATGAACATGATTCGCGTGGTTCCAGCCAAGTCTCCACACACCAAGCCCATTCCCAGCACGGCTGCCACCAACGCGGGGAATGCGAGTCCCGATGCACCTCGTGCTCCGGGAATCACTCTATGAATACACCCTGCGATCCGGTTCACGCGAGAGCGACGCGAATGTTTCCGCCCCCTCGGGCGAGATGAGACGGGCCGCGACGCGAACGTCGCAACTGCCCCACCCCCCGTCTCAGCGGACCACCAATGAGACAAAGCGCCCACACGGCGACTCATCGCGTCTCAACCAGGGCTTGCCACGCCAGGGCACAGCGTGCGTGAACGACGACGTCATTGCCGTGTCGGCGCAGGTCTGCGGTGTCTCAACCAGTCCCAAACGGCGCGAAACCCCCTGCGACAGGGGTACGCTGAAGGAGCCAGCCCTTCGTGGCCGGTGCAAGCGCATGGTGATAGCAATCCCCCAGCGTGATCGCGCGGTTACCAGCCGAGCAACCAAGGGGAAACAACCGGTCCAAGACCGCTGCCACGGACTTCGACCAAATATCTGACACAAGCCCCGGAATCGCGATATAGCGAACTTCGGGGCTTGTGTCACATCAGCCCTGGCCAGCAAGTTCACAAGTATCAACGCAGTAAATAAAACCTCGCCTGTTCCGTCTGGAACGGTCACGTCAATTCTTCTGCCCATAGGTGGCGGTGGACGCTATTTATCGAGGGCGTAGCGGATAGTGATTCACACGGCGAGCGTCGTCAATCGCATCGGTGGCTGGCACTTCCTATGACATCGACCTCGACGGCTCCGCGCCGCGCGCCCGCTTTCGTGCCCGCGCCCCTGGCCGCGCGGCTCGCCGAGCTCGACGGCCGGAGGGGCGGGCATGCGGCCGGTTCGCCGCGGCACGGGCACCGTGACGGCGCCGATCAGCTGCCGCCAGGCACCGTCGTCGGTGTTCTACGGGGCGGTGTCCGCGTGGCTGCTGCTGCTCTCCGAGCTGGGACCTGCCCGCCGCCCGGCTTCGCGGCACTCGTCGGCGATCACGACGACGCCGACGGGCTGCGCGACCTGCTTCGCCCCCCCGGGGGGCATGAAGCGGCCCGGTCCCTTGACGGTCTGGCGCTTGTCGGCGAACCGCCGCGGCGGCGCCCCCGCTCGTGCGGGCCTTCGCACGGACAGGCCACCACGGCGGTGCCGCTGCTGTGGCCGTGACCGCCACGGGCGTTAGTGCGGTTCTGTCTTGCCGTGCCACCGGTTGCGCGGTGGGCGGGCCAGGTGGTTGCCGGGCAGGCTTTCGCCGGTGAGGGCGCGGGGGCCGTGGGTTCCCCACACCGCGAACTCGCTCGGCGCGGTGTCGCGTACGCGCGGTGGCCGGTCCCCGGTGGCGTCGAGTTGGGCGAGTTCGCCGTGGATGCCGCCCTTGATCGCACCGGAGAAAGTTGACGTTCTCACTGTGCGCGGGGGAGATGTGGGCGAGGGCGTCGAAACGTTTCGGTCCGTGGACGAGTCCTCCGACGCCTGGTTCCCTAAGTCCCGATCAAGTTCCTGTCTTCGGCGCGTGGATGCCCCTAGCCTCAAGAGAACCGGCACGTCCGGAGCGTGCCCTTATTCAGGGAGAACCATGCCGATCTTCATCATCATGGCCATGCTGGTGGTAGCCCTGTTGGGCGTCCTCTACGTTCTCGAAGTCCGTTCTCGGCGCCTCAGAAGCGGCCTCGGCAACTTGGCTGGCGCGGCGAGACCGCAGTCCATCAGCAGCAGGCACCGCGACAACGATGACCTCGGCGCACACACGACCATGCGCCCCTGACAACCCATGCTTGGCGGCCTGGTGCTCGCCGCCGGACCGCGACGCCAGCGGCCGAGGTGTCAGTGGACGAACCCGAGGTCCGTGGGCTCGGGCGTGACATCGACCCGTAAGACCCACGGCTCGTACCCCGCGCGGGTACAGGTGACGACCAGTCGCAGAGGGGCGTTCTTGTCCTGGGCGAGCAACTGCGCTGTGTACTGCGGCGGCGGGGGCCCGATCGGGAAGAGCGTGAACACCAGCTGGTCGAGGCGGGCCAGCGGGCGGCCGGGAACGGTGCGCCCGTCGTCCCACTGCTGGAACCTCCACGTATTCCAGCTCCTCGGGGCCACGTCCTCGGCGATGGCTCCGCCCGTGATGCGAACGGGCCGGTGGTCGCGGATGGCCACGGTGACGTCATCCAAGTCGTGGGGCCCGGTCAGGGTGATGACCAGCCGGCCCCTGGCTCCAGGGCCGACGAACGGCCCGGCGTCGTCGTTGTCGAAGGTCAGCGCGTACTCCAGTCGCGGCTCGAGTTCGCGGTGCTCGCGGTCGGTCTCGACCCGGGCCAGCGTGGCCGCGCTGGCCGCCGACTCCTTGGCCGCGGTCTCCGAGCCCTCGGCCGCCTTGGCTGAGCGACGGCTGGCAAACATCGCCGCAACGGCGATCCCGGCCGCGGCCCACCCGGCCCCGTCACCCGCGATGCCCCACCAGTCCGTCATAGTGCCGCTCCCTCCCGCGTTTCCGTGATCCTCGCGGCCCGCACCGACAACGCAGGTTCCCCACAGCGCCGGAGCCCCCGGATTCACCCGCTGTGCGCGCCTCCGGCCGCTCGGCACGCGTCACCTCGAAGACGTGGCGCACCGTCACCGTTGCTGGTCAGTGGACCCGGGCGTAGTGGTGTGAGTTGCCCTCGATCGTCGCGGCCGTGAGCATCGAAGGGGACCGGCGGGGCCCGACCGGCTTGGACTTCGGTCCCCGTGTCGGGTCGTCGTTGCCCTCGTCGCCGGGCTGGGCGGGCTTGAGGTGGGTCACGGTGCCGTCGACGTGGATCTCCCACTCGCCACCCACGACCGATGGCTGGGGGCATCGGACATCAGGGTTCCTCCACGTGCTCGGGCGCGTGGGCATCGTAGGTGCGGGCCAGCCCCTGGTCCTCGCGCGGTCTCACCGCTGGTGGTTGACCACCCACCACATCCGCCGCGCCCCGACCAGCCCGCGCGGGGCTCGCTGGGGGCGTGGGCGCTCGCCTCAGTCAGAGCCCTTGGTTACGGCGGCCCCTACACCGTTGTCGGAGAGGACAGCAACGTAGGCCGACCCATAGCGGACCTGGGGCGTGTAGGACTGGTGGGCGGTGGCAGGCCAGTCGAGTTCGTCCGTGGGCAGGCGCACCACAAGGCAGTTGCTGTTGACCACTTGCAGGTCGTTGGCCTTGCACCAGTCGAGATAGCCGCCGTTGCTGAGCATCACGTACACCGAGCCGCTGCTGTGGTCCCAGCCCGCGGCGCGTGCGGCCTCGACACCCGTGCGGTGCGCCTGCTCGTGTAGCTGCTGGTACGGGATACCGGTGGGAGTGGTCATGGAGGCGATCGTCGCAGGCTTGGCCGTCCAAGGGGCCAACCGGCACGCGGGCTAACTGCGCGGCCTCACCCGCCCGATGGCCTCACCGCTGGTGGTTGACCACCCACCACGGCCGCCGCGCCCCGACCGGCCCGCGCGGGGCCGCTGGGGTCGCCACCAACCGCGCGGGCCCGCCCTGGCCGCGGCGTCGGCGACGACGTCGGCCAAGCCCTCGGCGAGGTGGACCAGCTCGGCGGCGGCCAAGTGCTCGGCCACGCGGGTCCGCCCGCACCCGGGGCGCAGCATCCGCAGGCCTCGGCCTACTGCGTGGCCGGAACGGCGCCTCGATCGTGTCCGCCCCTGCGGGTGGTTAGACCGATATCGGGCCTGGGGTGGGTGCCGTTGTGAGGCCGTCGCCCGCGGATGCCGCGCGGATGGTGTAGATCCCGCCGGGTCCTGGTTCGGATGCTGTCAGGATCCATTCCTCGTCGGCTGGTGGCCATTTGGTGGTCGACCTCGACCATTGCACACCGATCAGATCCAGGTTCGTCACGTTGACTTGGCGTAGGTCGGCGGTCACGAAGTCATCGGTCAGGTCATGGAGGCGGTCTGCGGTGTGGGCGTCGATGGTCGCCATGTCCAGCCACGAGGTGTCCACAATGGGTTCCCGGTTGATCGCACGCACCAGCTGGCCGACCCCGGAACGGACTACAGCCTCACACACCGCTGTGCAGAGCTGACCGGCGAGAGCAAGGATCTGTGCTTCAACGTCCCTCTGATGGTCGAGGTCGAGGTCGCGGTCGAGGGTGTGGCCGCGGTCGAGGGCGCGGGTAAGGGCGAGGTCGAGGGCGCGGTTAAGGTCGCGGGCGAGGTCGATGGCGTGGTCGCGGGCGCGGTCAAGGTTGCTGGCGCGGGTGTGGCCGCGGTCGAAGACGAGGTCGAGGGCGAGGGTACGGGCTCGGACGAGGTCGAGGTCGCGGGTGCGGGTGGGGCGGGCGTTCGCGCTGGTGGCGTGGTGGAAGATGTCGGTGGCTAGTGCTCGCAGTAGGTGTCGGTGTGTCAGGCGGGTGGTGGGTGTGGCGGATAGCCGGTCGAGCAGGTCGGTGAACCGCGTGGGTGGCGGTGTGGTGGGTGTGGTGGTGGGCAGGATGGCAGCGAGGCCTGCGGTCAGGTCGAGGGTGTTGGTGAGGTCGGTGCCGGTGTCGCGGTGGTGGCCCGCGAGCAGGATCTCGCCTAGGCCGGTGTCGAGGTCGAGGGTGTTGGTGAGGTCGGTGCCGGTGTCGTGGTGCTGTCGGGTCAGCCAGGTGTCGGCTTCGGCGAGTGCTTCGGGGGAGAGGTCGTCTGGCTCGGGTTCGTGTGGTTCGTGGGTGGGGGTCATCGCTGCTCCTTGCGCACGTGCTGGGCGATGGTGCGGCGGGCTTTGTGCAGGTTGGCGCGCACGGCGTCGGAGGTGATCTGGAGTTCCTCGGCGATCTCGGTGGGGGTGTGGCCGTCGAGGGTCCAGGCCAGTACTTGGCGTTGGCGGGGCGGCAGGGTGTTGAGCAGGCGCAGCGCGTGGTGGCGCTGTTCGTAGGCGAGGATTTGCTCGGTGCTGATCAGGCTCGCGGCGGCGAGGGTGTCGAGGTCGTCGCCGTTGACGGGCTGTTCGCGGTGTGTGTCGGCGATGCGGCGGGCCCAGCGGCGGGAGGCGACCGTGCGGGCCCACGCGGTCTTGTTGGTCACGGTGGGCCAGTGGCGGTAGAGCTGGGTCATGGTCTCCTGGGCGATGTCGGTGGCCTCGCCGAGCGGGACGCCCTGCCACCGCAGGAACCGCACCAGGCTGGGCGTGTAGTCCCGGTAGAAGGTGGAGAACGGGGCGTCGTGCTCGCGGTCGGGGGCGCCGAGGCGGTCCTGCCCGAGCGGTGGGGCCTGTACCGGCGGCTCGGGGTCGCTGCGGTCACCGGTCATCGTCTGCTCCCATGACCAGTTCGGTCACCGAGCCGTCGACGCGCCGCTCCAGCAGGCGCCCGCCCCTGCCGCGCAGGCGGTCGGCGACCTGGGCCGCGTTCGCGCCGCGCTGCCGCTCGATGCGCACCTGACCGTGTAGCCGTAGCCACCATGTCAACGCTCCCGCACCAGCCACGCGGAATGCCGCAACGGCGGTACTCAGCGCCCCTGCGCCCGTGAACCATGGGGAAGGTCGTAGCACGGAACGGGTTGAGCAAAGGGGAACCGCCATGAGCAGGTCGCGGACGTTGGGCGCTTTCTCGGCGGCGGTGCTCGTGGTGGCGGGGAGCGTTCTGGCCTCCGCGGGTTCGGCGCACGCCGAGACCCCCGTCCAGACCTGTGTCGGTACCTGGGCGATCACCTACGACCCGCCCATCACCAACACACCCACGTTCCTGACCGGTGTCCTCACCGGGTTCTTCCCCGCTTGCACCGACCTCCAGGCCCCCGCCGCGTCCTACACCCAGGTGTTCACCGACACTGTCTCCTGCACGACACTGCTCAACGCCGGCTCGACGTCCCGCACGTACAACTGGGGCAACCCGCTGGCCACGCCGACCACTTTCACCTACAACTTCACCACCACCGTGGTCGGCGGACAGGCCGTGATCACCAACACGGGTCTGATCACGGCGGGGCGGTACGCGCCGGGCAGCGCGGTCCAGGTCGCGACCCTCGTGACGCCGGACGCCGCCGCCTGTGCCGGGTCGGGCATCAGCAGCCTCACCGGCCCGACGACCCTCACCATCTACAGCCTTTGAGCACCTGACGAGCCGATGCCGACCGGGTGCTGGCTCTCCATCACCGCGGCCACGATGGGCCAGGAGGAGCCGCGGGCAAGGCCGCGTCCTGCCTCGATCGGCCAGGGTGTCCGAACGTGTTGACCCAATCCGGGTTGGCGCGGGTTCCGGTGCGTTCTGTGGGTGGCTGCGCCTGCCAGCACCGCCCCGCCAACCTCACTGTTGGTGGTTGACCACCCACCATGGTCGCCGCGTCCCGACCGGCCCACCCGGGCCCCGTTGGGGTCGCCACCAACCGCGCGGGCCCGCCCCGTCCTCGACGTCTTGGTGCTCGTTCTCGGCGGGGGAGCGGAGTTCGACGGCGCGCACGGCGGTCTCGGGCGGGAGCATCCCGTCCACGGCGATGGCGAGGCGTACCGACCGTGACCCGCGTACTTCGGCGATGTCGAGGGCGCGGTCCTGGGCGAGGAGCAGCCATGTGGCCACGATCAGCCGCACCGCTTCGCCTGCCTCGGCCACCGGGGTCGCCGGGTCCGCCCGCTGTGGCGGGGGGACGGGCACGGCGGCGATGTCGACGAGCCGGGCGGGTGTCCGCGCGAGTTCGTCCGGGTCCTGCTCGGCGGGCGCGGTTTCCTCGAGGCCCCGCTCGCCTTCGGCCCATAGCGTCACCGTCCACCTGCCGCGCCGCGGCCACCACACCCCTGCCCGCACCGGCGCCCCGTTGACCAGTGGGGGGCGGGCGTAGGTGGCGAACCCGGCCGCGGTGGGGGTGTCCTCGGCGCGCATCCGATACCAGCCGGGCAACGTCGGTGTGGCCTCGGTGATGGCGGCGGCTAGGTGCTCGCCGAGGTGGACCAGCTCGGCGGCGCCCAGCTCCCGCGCCGCGCGGGCCCGCTCGACCCCGGCCCGCCCGCGCCCGGGGCGCAGCGTCCGCGGCCCCGGCCCGGCGGCCAGCCACGCCTGCAGCTCGGCACGGGCGGCCGGAACGTACTCGGCTCGCGCCGCGCGGGCCATGCCGTTGACGAGCCGGGTGTCGATCGGCCAAGCCGGGCGGTGTTCGTGTCTTGGCCCTGGTTGTCCTCGGCCACCCCGGGGCCCTTCCTGTTCGTCGTCTTGGTGGCCGTCATCCTTCCGGGCCCGCGCCTGTTGACCGGCATGATCACGACCTTGCCACACGCGCGCCCGTTGACGTGTGGCGCGTTGGGCCGCTCGGGTGATCGTCGCGGCGTCGTCGTCATCGCGTTGTCCGGGACTCGTCGGTTTTGCAGGGCCGTCGAGCGGGAGGTGCCGAGGGATGCCGGACTCTGGTGGGTCGTCGTTGGATCGGTGGTTGGGTTGCAACAGGGGGTCGGACCGAGCCGGAGAGGGGGCAGGTGGGTTGCGATTCGCCTTGTTCGGCCGTGCCTCGACGGTGGGGTTTCAGGATCCGGTGACGACTCGGGCGTGGCAGTGGGACGTCGCGTCGCGCCTGATCGAGGGCCACGGGCGGATCGTGGCGGAGTTCTTCGACGTCGGCGTGTCACGTCAGGTGCCATGGATGCAGCGCCCGGCCGGTGCTGCGTTGTTGGCCGCGGCGGTGAGTTCGGACCGAGAGTTCGACGCCGTGGTGGTGGGCGAGTTTGAGCGGGCGTTCGATGCTGGTCAGTTGGATGCGGTGTTGACGGTGCTGGATGAGGCCGGGGTGCAGTTGTGGCTTCCGGAGGCCGAGGGGCCGGTGGAGCGGGGCAGTGTGTGGCATGAAGCGCTGGTGAAGGTGTTGGGCGCACAATCGCGGCGCGAGGTGTTGCGTGCTCGGCATCGGGCGATGACCGCGATGCGCCGTCAGGTGGTGGAACAAGGCCGGTACCTGGGTGGTCGGCCCCCGTACGGGTACCGCCTGGTGGATGCGGGACCGCATCCGAACCGACGCCATGCCGGGTGGGGTCGTCGTCTGCAGCGCTTGGAGCCGGACCCGGCGACCGCGGAGACGGTGCGGTGGATCTTCGCTGAGCGGATCGCGGGGAAGAGCGCGGCGGGGATCGCGCGGGGGTTGAACGAGCGGGGTGTCGCGTGTCCGTCGGCGGTCGACCGGGACCGCAATCGGCATCGCTCCGGCGCGCGGTGGACGTTGCGGTCGGTGATCGAGATCTTGGAGAATCCGCGCTATACAGGCAGGCAGGTGTGGAGCCGGACCGCTGCCGACCGTGGCCAGCGGTCAGCGAGTGGTCGGCGGCCGTCGGTGCGGCGACCGGTGGGGGAGTGGGCGGTCTCGGAGCGGTTGGCGCACGAGCCGTTGGTCGCGGAGGTGGACTTCGTTGCGGCGCAGGCGGCCCAGGTGGTGAGGGTCGATCAGTGTGGCCGTACGCGCAGGTATCGGCTGTCGGGGCTGGTGCGTTGTGGGCTGTGCGGGCGGCGTATGGACTCGCACTGGGTCCACAGGCGCCCTGGTTACCGCTGCCGCCATGGCCGCACCAGCGCGCACACCCCGAGCCCCGACGTGCCGAAGCCGCTGTATGTGCGGGAGGACCATCTCCTGGAGACCATCGCGGTACGGCTTGCTCACCACGGTGACGGCGTCCAGGAGGCTGGCGTGGAGGGCTACCTGCGGAGTACCGGAATGGTCATCCGACACTCCGTGAACGGCACCATCATCGAACCGAAGAGAGCCGAAACAACAAGCCCCACGGAACGCACCTGATAGACTCAGAATGCACCCGTGGGGCAGTTATGTGTCCGAGGGGGGACTTGAACCCCCACCCCCTTAACGGGGACTAGCACCTCAAGCTAGCGCGTCTGCCATTCCGCCACCCGGACAGTGCGGGGTGGGGCTGGGCCCTCCCGCGTGGTGTGGGGATACCTTATCTGATCGTCCTCGGGGGGCCCAAATCGGGGCGGTCGTTGGGTGGGGAGGGTGGTAGGAAGGGCGGTGTGAGCGAGCAGGAGACAGGTATGGGTGGGTCGACCCCGTCTAGCGCTGAGGCCGAGGTGGTGGGGCTGACCAGCGAACTTATCCGGATCGACACCACCAACACCGGGGACCCGGCGACGGTTGTGGGGGAGCGGAAGGCGGCGGAGTACGTCGCGGAGAAGTTGGCGGAGGTGGGGTACGAGACCACCTACGTGGAGTCGGGGGCCAAGGGGCGGGGGAACGTCTTCGCTCGGCTGGAGGGGGCGGACCCGTCGCGGGGGGCGCTGCTCGTGCACGGGCACCTTGACGTCGTTCCCGCTGACCCGTCCGAGTGGTCTGTGCACCCCTTCAGCGGCGCCGTGCAGGACGGTTACGTGTGGGGCCGTGGCGCGGTCGACATGAAGGACATGGTGGGGATGACGCTGGCGACGGCGCGCCGGTTCAAGCGCGAGGGGGCCACGCCGCCGCGGGACATCATCTTCGCCTTCCTCGCCGACGAGGAGGCCGCCGGGGACTACGGGTCGCAGTGGCTGGTGCGGAACCGCCCGGAGCTGTTCGAGGGGGCCACCGAGGCGATCAGCGAGGTCGGGGGGTTCTCGATCACGGTGAAGGACGGGGTGCGGGCCTACCTGATCGAGACCGCCGAGAAGGGCATCGCCTGGATGAAGCTGCGGACCCGCGGGCGGGCCGGGCACGGGTCGATGGTGCACGAGGACAACGCGGTCACCAAGCTCACCGAGGCGGTCGCCAAGTTGGGCACGCACCGGTTCCCGCTGGTGCTCACCGAGTCCGTGCGGGAATTCCTCGCCGCCATGAGCGAGCTCACCGGGCTGGAGTTCGATGAGGACGATCTCGACGGGACGGTCGGCAAGATCGGCACCGTCGCCAGGATGATCGGCGCCACGCTCCGCGACACCGCCAACCCGACCATGCTCAACGCCGGGTACAAGGCCAACGTCATCCCCTCCGTGGCCGAGGCCATCGTGGACTGCCGCGTGCTCCCCGGCCGCGAGGCCGCCTTCGAGCGCGAACTCGACGACATCCTCGGACCCCACGTCGAGCGGGAGTGGGTCAGCAAGCTGCCCGCCGTCGAGACCACCTTCGACGGCGCCCTCGTCGACGCCATGACCGACGCCATCGTCGCGGAGGACCCCGGCGCCCGCGCCGTGCCCTACATGCTCTCCGGCGGCACCGACGCCAAGGCGTTCAGCGGCCTCGGCATGCGCTGCTTCGGCTTCGCCCCCCTCAAGCTGCCCGCCGACCTCGACTTTACCGCGCTCTTCCACGGCGTGGACGAGCGCGTCCCCGTCGACGCCCTGCAGTTCGGCACGCGCGTGTTGGACCGGTTCCTGCGCAACTGCTGACACCGGCGTGCCAGGATGCGACGTGGCCACGCGGGGCGTCCTGGATGACGGGGCAGAGCTGGCCGTGGCCGCGGCGGGCGATCCCGCCGCCGAGGTCACGGCCCTCCTCGCGCACAGCCACGCCCCACACCGCCGCGTCCCGCACAAGATCGTCGACGCCCTCCCGCACGCCACCGAACAACCTGTCCACGTCCTGGCCCACGACCACCGCGGGCATGTCCGGTCCATCAAACCCGGAGACATCCGACCAACTGACGACCTCGCCCAACTGGCTGTGGCGCCCACCAGCCGAGGCAAAGCTCGCCGATGCGGCGCCTGCCGTCGAGAGTGCGCCCCGCAGGGAGAACCGCCGGGCCGTTACGCCCCCCGTGGGCAGACCGGATTTGGCTTCCGCCGTGCGGGCGGAGGCCGTGCTCGTCGCGGAGGACCGGTCGAGCAGGTCGTCCTCACCGGACGCCGCGACCACCCAGCCGACAAGGCGTCGGGCGGCAGGCCACACCGCGCAGGCAGGGCCGGGCTCGCGGTCATCGCGCTGACCGTCCGGCACGTCGATATCTTCGCTGGCTCTGTGTTCCTGTCCGCAGGCGAACTGGTCGGCTCCTCCGCTGCCCTGCCGCACTCCGTCGGATGCCTCGTCCAAGACCTGCGCGGTATCCGGCTCGACCGGGTCAGCGGCAAGGCCATGGCCGTCAGACCGCACAGGCCGGTGCGCGGCGGTGCGCTCGGACACCACCGCGCGCTAGGCCAAGACGCCGAGGCCGTCCGCGCGTCCGAAGTGCCCGTCTCGGCCATCTGCAGACGCGCCCTCGAACAGTCCGTGCGCCGCGATGACCTGCGCCTGGGCGCGGAGATGACCGCCGCGCACTGGCCGGACAGGCCCGGCCTCGACCACGGAGCCGCCCTCACCGTCGACGTACCTGATGGGCGCCATGGTTGTCGGCCAGCTCGTCCGGACCACCCACGCCGACGCCCTGGTCTGACACCGCGGTGGTCCTGCCCGGCTTCGGGCACATGCTCCCGCCGGAGTCCTGCCCAAGATCGTCTGCCTTGCGCAAAGTGGGGGAAAGTTGTGAACCCGTGGGGTCATCGAACCGTAGTTTCGAGAGACTCAGGATCTATCAGCCGGAGGTGTCCATGCCCGAGTTCGTGAACGGACTGCCGCTGCACGTCCTGATCATCCACGCGGTGGTCGTCCTGGTGCCGCTGGGCGCGCTGGGGACCGTGGCCATCGCGGTGTGGCCCGCAGCCCGCCGCCGTGTCGGCTGGGTGGTCGCCGCGATCGTGGGTGTCGGCACCGCCCTCACCCCGATCGCCGCCCAGAGCGGGGAACTCCTCCAGCGCAGACTGCCGTCGAACCCGGCGATCCTCTTACACCAGGAACTCGGCGAAGCCCTGATCTACTTCGTCGTCCCGCAGCTGATCGCCGTGCTGGCCCTGATGGTCGCCCACACGGCCCACCAGTCCGCCGAGCGCTCCGAGGGCAGGACCACTCGCGCCCGCGTCGCCGTCATCGCGGCCGCGGTGCTGGCCGTCGGCCTGGCCGGAGCGGCGTCGGTGCACGTCTTCCGCGTCGGCGAGGCGGGCTCGCGCGCGGTGTGGGAAGGCGTGGCCAACCTGCCCGCTAAGTGATGACCCCGGGGACCGCCCCGGGCCGCCGCTTGCGCCGCAGCCACACCTTGCGCGTGCCGTCGGCGTAGAGCCGCACGTTGGACAGCTCCCAGCCGGAGAACTCCGCGTGGATGGCCAGCTGGGTGGCCGCGGTCAGCCGCGACACCTGGGGCGGCAGCCGCAGCGGCCGGTACTCCCAGTCGCCGTCGATCACCCCTTCTGTCATGGTGTGATCACCTGGACACCTCCTCCGTTCGCCGAGGCCACGACCACGCGGCCATCGGCCGGGTCCACGGCCACCGAGTCCGGCTGGCCGACGGTGGGGAACCGGTAGCGCTCCTGGGGCTCGCCGCCCGCCACGTCGAAGCCGACCACCTCGTTGGTCGCGGTCAGCGTGACCCAGGCCAGGTCGCGGGTGGCGTCGTAGGCGATGCCGTACGGAGATCCGGGCACGGGATAGCGCTGGCGCAGCAGCAGCGGCTCCATGCCGAAGGCCAGCAGCGCGTTGCCGCGGGTGTCGACCACCAGCACGCGGCCGAACCGGTCGACGACGCCGTTCGTGGAGCCCTGGCCCGCGCGCAACCCCTCCTCGACGTCGCCGTCGGCGAAGTCCACTCGGAACACCGCGTTGCGCAGCCGGTCGAGGACCATCGCCTGGTCGCCCACGGCATACACCTGGTCGGCGCTGAGCAGGCCGCCGGAGAAGGTCTTCCTGGCGTCGTCCGCGCCGATGACGACGACGCCCTTGGTGTCGCGGACGGCGACGAGCGTCCCGGCGGGGTGCCTCGCCGCGGCGGCTGGGCCGCCCTCGACGGACACCTTTGTGGTGGTGGCGGTGCCCGGGTCGACGCGGACGAGGAGGTTCTTGCTGGGCACGGCGGCCAGCAGCGCGCCGTCGTCGGTGGTCAGGGTCTCGACCGGGCCGGGGAGCGCGACGGTGCGGGGCGCCGCGTCCAGGGCGTCGAGGTCGTAGAGGTCGACGCCGGTTGCCGTGGCCACGGCGAGAGTGCCTGACGCAATGGCCAGCGCGGAGGCGGCCTCGGCGGGCACGACCTGGCCCGTGGGGGTGGCTGTGGGGGCGGGGGAGCGGGCGGCCGTGGCGGCCACCGGGTCCGTGGTGACCATCAGCTCGTCACGGGGCTGTTCGGAGGAACAGCCCGCGGCGGCGAGCAGGACGGCAGTGGCCACGGTGGCGACCGGACGGCGCAACGAACTCCTCCGACGGGCATCAGCTGAAAGGACGTCTTCCAGCATCCCGCACCGACCGGCGGCAAGCCACGCCCATGTGGGCTGTGTCGCCCGGACAACCGATGGTTATCCGTTTGTAACGACAGGTGCGGCAGTACCGAATAACCGGGCACGAGTGCGGGAGGAATCAATGTCGATCGATCCTATGCACCTGCCGATCTTCGGTGATCCGCGGCCGGTCGACCCGCCTGCCGCGATCCGGACGGCGGCGGCCTTGCTGCTGCTCCAGGCCGTGGTGACCGTGGTCGAAGTGGCGCGCGCGGCCGTCGATCCGATGCTGTTCGCCATTCCCCTGCTGCTGACGGTGTGGTTCACCTTCAGCGTTCGCGGCGGACGCGACTGGGCGCGGGTGGCGGTCTGCCTGAGCGCGTTCCTGTCACTGGCCCTGACGATCGGATTGATCAGGGGAGTGGTCGACCTCGTGGCCGTCGCCGTCTCCGCGACGCTCCTGCTGACCGCCACCCGGCTGATGTACCGGGCGGATGTCCGGGACTACTTCCTGCCGACCACCGAGTCCGAGATCGTCTGACTCCACTGAGTCACCTCCGACCGCGGCGACCTTCCTGACCCCTTGATCTTTTGCTGGTCCGACTCCCCCACGACGCTCGATCTCACTATTCACTATCGACTATCAAGATAACGGGTGATTGGCGAGGCTGGTCACCGTGATGACAAGCACGACGGAACAAGAACAAAACGCCGTAGAAGGGCCAGGTCCAAAGCGCGAGGAAGGGGCGCAAGGAGAGGGAGCAGGGGAGAGGAGGGGCGCGAAGAGGGGGCGAGGAAGGCACACGGGAGGGCAAGGGCGCGCGCGGTGAGGGCGATTGGGTGCTGGTCACCGAGATGGAGTGCGGCGGTCGACCCGGATTCGACTGCGTTCGTTCCGCGAATGTCGCTTGAGGCCGAAGTGGAGCCCAAGGAGGGGACTGGCATCGCAGATGGGCGCCTTGCGCGAGGAGGACAGGGCGCCCACGCGGGATGGCCGCTGTTGAAGGGTTCGAGAGGGGGCGCTCCAGGGGAGGTCCTCGTTTGTCGCGTGCTGGACGTGCCTCTCGTAGTCGACCTCTCCGCCCTCTCTACCCCTGTTTGCTCATGACCGGTCGCGCCCACTGGCGTGGACTGCCCAGAGACCCAGCTGGCCGCCATGACTCGATTGACCAACCGTTCACAATCTAACTATTCAATATTCACTATCAAGATATTAGACTGTTCCACACCGCCGATCCTGCGCAGCATCGAGAACCATCAAAAGCAAAAACACACAGAAGGAGGGGGTCTGCCGGGTCAGTCGAGGTGGCGTTCGGGGTAGGCGAGGTCGGGCTTGCTGACGTCGTCCAGGGCCGCGCAGATCTCGAGGGGGAGGGTGAGGGTCTCGGCGGCGAGGCAGCCGTTGAGCTGGGTGGTGTCGCGGGCGCCGACGATGGGGGCGGCTACGCCGGGGCGGTCGCGGACCCAGGCGAGGGCCACGGCCAGGGGAGTGGCGCCCAGGCCCTCGGCGGCGGTGACCACGGCCTGGACGATGCGGCTGGCGCGGTCGCCGCGGTGCTGCTCGACGTAGCCGCCCCATTGGGGGGAGGCGCCCCGGGAGTCGGCGGGGGTGTTGGCGCGGTACTTGCCGGTGAGGACGCCTCGGCCCAGCGGGGCCCAGGCGAGGATGCCCATGCCGTGGTGGGCGGTGGCGGGGACGACTTCGCGTTCGATGCCGCGTTCGAGCAGGGAGTACTCGACCTGGGTGCTGACCAGGGGGGCGGCGCCCGCGGTGTGGGCCTGGCGGGTGGCGGCGGTGGCGGTCTGCCAGCCGCTGTAGTTGGAGATGCCCGCGTAGCGGACCTTGCCGCTGCGGACGGCGGCGTCGACGGCGCAGAGGGTTTCCTCCAGGGGGACGTTGGCGTCCCAGGCGTGCAGGTGCCAGAGGTCGACGTGGTCGGTGTCGAGGCGGTGCAGGGAGGTTTCCAGGGCGGCGAGGAGGGCGCCGCGGGAGGCGCCGCCGCCGAAGGGGCCGTCGTGTCGGCGGGCCACGGCTTTGGTGGCCAGGACGATGTCGTCGCGGGGGACGACGGTGTCCAGCAGTGCGCCGAGGATGGCTTCGCTGTCGCCGTAGACGTCGGCGGTGTCGACGAGGGTGCCGCCCGCTTCGGTGAAGGCGACGAGTTGGGCCGCGGCGGTCTCGGCGTCGGTGTCGCGGCCCCAGGTCATGGTGCCGAGGGCGAGCCGGGAGACTCGCAGGCCGCTGCGGCCGAGGTGTCGTTGCTCCACGTCGGGGAAGCCTAGGACGCGGGTGGGTGCTGGTGGGGAGCGCCACTCCGGACTGGTACTACCTGCGGGTAATGTCACGCGGGTGCGACTTGGACTGAACATGGGCTACTGGGGTGCGGGCAACGACGCGGCGAACCTGGCGCTGGCCAGGGAAGCTGACCGGCTGGGGTACTCGGTGGCGTGGGTCGCCGAGGCGTACGGGTCGGACGCGCCGACGGTGTTGGCGTGGGTGGCGGCGCAGACCGAGCGCATCGATGTGGGCAGCGCGATCCTGCAGATCCCGGCGCGGCGGCCGACGATGGCGGCGATGACGGCGGCGACGCTGGACACGCTCTCGGGTGGGCGGTTCCGGTTGGGGCTGGGTGTGTCGGGGCCGCAGGTGTCCGAGGGCTGGTACGGGGTGAAGTTCGACAAGCCGTTGGGTCGGACGCGGGAGTACGTGGACATCGTGCGCTCGGCGTTGCGCCGGGAGCGGGTGAGTTATGAGGGGAAGCACTTCACGCTGCCGTTGCCGGATGGGCCGGGCAAGCCGTTGAAGTTGACGGTGCACCCGGTGCGGGAGGAGATCCCGATCTACCTGGCGTCGATCGGGCCGAAGAACCTGGAGTTGACCGGGGAGATCGCCGATGGGTGGTTGGCGATCTTCTACTCGCCGGAGCACGGGCGGGAGTCGTTGGAGCTGATCGGGCGCGGGCGGGCGAAGGTGGGCAGGTCGCTCGAGGGGTTCGACGTGGTGCCGACGATGCCGTTGGTGGTGCAGGAGGACTGGGAGGCGGCGGCGGACGTGGTGCGGCCGTACGCGGCGCTGTACGTGGGTGGGATGGGGTCGCGGGAGCAGAACTTCTACAACAACCTGGCGTGTCGGATGGGGTTTGAGGCGGAGGCGGCGCGGGTGCAGGACTTGTACCTGGCGCGGGATCACGCTGGTGCGGCGGCGGCGGTGCCGGTGGGGTTTGTGGACCAGACGTCGCTGTTGGGGTCCAGGGAGCGGATCGCGGAGAAGATGCAGGCCCTGGCGGAGTCGGGGGTCACCACGTTGACGGTTTCACCCATCCTGCAAGATCTTGAGCGAAGCCTGGCGGCGCTGCGGGTCGCCGCGGAAGCCCTGGATCGTTCGGGAGTCGGTTCTTGACTTGGTTTGAAGCGCTTGTCCTTGGTCTTGTCCAGGGGTTGACGGAGTTCCTGCCGGTCTCGTCGTCGGCGCATATCCGGATCGTGTCGGAGTTGTGGTTCGGGGAGGACGCGGGGGCGTCGTTCACGGCGGTGATCCAGTTGGGTACCGAGGCGGCTGTGGTGATCTATTTCGCCAAGGACATCTGGCGGTTGCTGTCGGCGTGGTTTCGGGGGTTGTTCTCTCGGGACGCGCGCAGTGATCCGGATTACAAGCTGGCGTGGTATGTGGTCTTCGGGTCGGTGCCGATCGCGGTGTTGGGGGTGTTGTTCAAGGATGAGATCCGGTCGGGGCTGCGGAACCTGTGGATCACCGCGATCGTGTTGATGGTGTTCGCGGCGATCTTGGCGGTGGCTGATGAGACGGGTAAGCAGGTGCGGACGAAGTTGACGTTGAAGGATAGCTGGGTGATGGGGTTCGCGCAGGCGATGGCGTTGGTGCCGGGGGTGTCGCGTTCGGGTGGGACGTTGACGGCGGGGTTGTTCCTGGGGTTGCGGCGGGAGGACGCGACGCGGTACGCGTTCTTGTTGGCGGTGCCGTCGGTGTTCGGGGCGGGGTTGTTCAGCATCCCTGATGTGTTGGATCGCAGTGGGCCTGGTCTGCAGGCGAGTGTTCCGCAGACGGTCGCGGCGACGGTGGTGTCGTTCGTGGTGGGGTATGCGTGTGTGGCGTGGTTGTTGAGGTATGTGGCGAAGCACAATTACATGGTTTTCGTGTGGTATCGGATCGCGTTGGGGGCGGTGTTGTGCGGGTTGTTGGCGACGGGGGCGGTGAGCCCGACGTGATCGGGGCTTAGGCTCGGGTGCGTGGCCACTGTTGTTCTGCTTCGTCATGCCCGGTCGTCCGCGAACAACGCGGGGGTGCTCGCCGGGCGCAGTGAGGGTGTGTTCCTGGATGAGGTGGGCCAGGGGCAGGCGGCGGGGTTGGTGGGGCGCCTGGGTGGGTTGCCGTTGCGGTCGCTGGTGGTCTCGCCGTTGACGCGGTGTGGGCAGACGGTGGCGCCGTTGGCGGCGGGGTTGGGGTTGGTTCCGGTGGTGGAGCCGGGGTTGGTGGAGGTGGATTACGGGTCGTGGACGGGTAAGGCGATCCGGGATCTGGTGGGGGAGCCGTTGTGGGCGGTGGTGCAGCGGCATCCGTCGGGGGCGGTGTTCCCGGGTGGGGAGGGGTTGGCCGGGGTGCAGGCGCGGGCGGTGGCGGCGGTGCGGGCGCATGACGCGCGGGTGGCGGCGGAGTTCGGGGAGGGGGCGGTGTGGTTGCTGTGCAGCCATGGGGATGTGATCAAGTCGATTTTGGCGGACGCGTTGGGGCAGCACCTGGATTCGTTTCAGCGGATCGTGGTGGACCCGGCGTCGGTGTCGGTGGTGCGGTATACGGCGACGCGGCCGTTTGTGCTGCGGGTGAATGACTGTGGGGGTCTGGGTGGGGTGGTGCCCGTGGAGCCGGAGCCGGGGCAGGCGTCGGGTGATGCGACGGTGGGTGGGTCGACGGGGGCGGCGGCCGAGAACCGGGGGTGATGGGTGTGCGGGGTGGCCGAATACGGCGCGTGATGGTGGGTGGGTGGCCGAATCGGTGGTGTGCGGGGTGCGGAAATTCGCGTTGGCATCGGGTGGGCAGGTGACGGCATGATGGGGGTTGGGTGGCCGGGTGTCGACGAGGAAGCGACGCCCGGCCATTGCTCGTTCTCGGGTTGGCTGGCGGGTCGTGGCGGGGTGTTAGTGCTGGTCAAGTAGCCTCTGGTGCCAGTTGATCGGGGAGGACTGGCGATGGTGGCTGTCGGGGCGCGGTTTGTGGCCGAGGTGGATCATGTGGCGTGGCGGCGGCGGTTGGTTCCGTGGTTGGGGGTTGCCGGGGCGGTGGTGGGGTTGGGTGTGGTGTTGGTGGTTGTGGGGGTGTCGGTGGGGTTGGTGCTGGTGGGGGTGGTTCTTGGGTTGGTGGCGCCTGGGGTGAAGGTGGTGGGTTTTGTGGCGCGGCGCAGGCGGCGGGAGACGCCGTTGTCGTTGGATGGGGGTGGGGTGTGGGTGCCGACGGCGCAGGGGCCGGCGTTTTTGCCGTGGGAGACGGTGCGGGAGGTGGTGGTGGATGGGCCGACGTTGCGGTTTCGGGTGCGGGCGGGGGTGACGCCGCAGACGGAGGGGGTGCGGGGGATGCATCGGCGGGACGCGTGGCCGGTGGCGTCGGGTCCGGGGTTGCCGGTGGATACGCGGTTGTACACGCGGGGGGTGGGTGAGGTGGTGGCGGCGGTGCGGGAGTTCTCGGGCGGGCGACTGTGAGTGATCATCTTCGGGTTGAGTGTCACTCACTTGGATGAGTACAGGGGTGTGTTGTGGTCGTTACAGTGCGCGCATGTTCGGCGGGCTGTGAGAGGGGTTGACGTCCGTGCCGGGGCCGCGTTCGCCGTTGATGGACCTGGTTCGGCTGTCGTCGGCGCGGCGGCGGGGGGCGGGGTCGCCGGATCTGGCGGTGGGGTTGGTGGCCGAGCCCGCTGAGGCGGGGGTGTTGGCGGCGGTGCTCTCGGCTGAGCCGTTGGCGGTGTGTCCGCTGTCGCCGGTGGTGGTGCGTCCGGTGGGGGTGGCGGGGGCGACGCCGGGTGGGTTGGCGGTGGCGGTGGCGGGGTTGGTGGCCGAGGGGGTGCGGATCGTGCTGGTGGGGACGCCGGTGACTGATGGGTCGGAGCGGGAGCGGCGGGCGTTGGTGGCGGCGGTGGATGGCGCGGCGGCGGCGGGGGTGCCGGTGGTGGTTCCGGCGGCGGCGGGTCCGGTGGCGTTGACGGGGCATCCGTGGGTGATCCCGGTGGCGTCGTGTTCGCTGTCGGGGCGGTTGAGTTGGTTCGTGGAGTTCGAGGACGCGCAGCGGGGGTTGTTGGCGCCGGGTCAGGATGTGCCGGGGCCGTGGGGTCCGGCGTCGGGCAATGGGGTGGCGGCGGCGTTGGTGGCGGGGGCGGGGGCGTTGGTGTGGGGGATGTTCCCGGAGGCGGTGGGGGCGCAGGTGCGCTCGGCGTTGTTGATCGGGTCGTCGCACGCGCACCGGTCGGGGCCGCCGTTGCTGGATGTGCAGCGGGCGGTGGAGTTTTTGGAGCGGTTGGCTGTGGTGCCTTCGGCGTGGCGGGCGACCGGGTAGGTCAGCCGTAGATGCCTTCGATGGCGCGGGCGGCGATGGTGGTGACGATTTTGAAGGCTTTCATGGCGTCGGTCATGGTGTCGGCGGTGAAGGCGACGGTGCGGGGCGCGGTGAGTTCGACGGTGGGGATGACGGCGGCGGCGTCGGCGAGGTGGGTGGCGTCGAAGTCGACCTCGACGCGGTGGGGGCGCGGGTCGGGGGTGGTGCGGGTGGCGCTGGTGGTGGCGTGGCGGGCGGCGTCGCGGATGCGGGCGGCGGTGACGGTGGGTGGGTCGCAGATGGCGGCGTAGCGGCTGATGGCGGTTTTGACGGGGGCCAGGCGGGCGCGGGGGGCGTAGTGGGCGGCGTCGGCGCAGGTGAGGTCGTCGCCGGTGATGAGGATGACGGGGACGCCGTGTTCGGTGGCGAGGGCGGCGTTGAGGGCGCCTTCGCCTGCGGGGTGGCCGTCGAGGCGGACCTCGGTGATGGAGTTCTCGAGGTAGGTGTGGGCCAGGACGCCGGTGGTGCCCGCGCCGGTGTGGTAGCCGAGGAAGACGACGCCGTCGACGCCGGTGTCGATGCCTTGCATCATCGAGAGCGGTTTGTGGCGGCCGGTGAGCAGGCGGGCGCGGGGGTCGAGGTCTTCGATGAGGATGTTGCGCTGGCTGGAGTGTGCCTCGTTGACGAGGATGTCGGTGGCGCCGCCGTCGGTCAGGCCCGCGATGGCGGCGTTGACGTCGGCGGTGAGCAGGCGGCGGAAGCGGGCGAAGGCCTCGGTGCCGGGGATGACGTCGGCGGTGGTGGTGACGCCGGTGGCGCCTTCCATGTCCGCGGAGATCAAGATGCGCACCGGCATCACGGTACCGGTATTGGACGGGTCATTGACTCCGACTCGCTCCGGGTGGTTACTTTCTTCCCAACTACGGGTGTCCGGGGGTGGTCGGCGTGCGGGTCGTGCTGGTGGCGGCGTTGGCGGTGGCGGGGTTCGTCCCCGCGGGCCAGGTCCAGGCGCAGGGGGAGACGACGCTGCGGGTGGCGGTGACCCAGGAGATCGATTCGCTCAACCCGTTCCTGTCGATCACCCGCACCGGCACCGACGTGCTGCGCACCACGTTCGAGCAGCTGAGCACCTATGACGCGAAGACGTTGGCGCCGGTGCCCGCGCTGGCGGAGTCGTGGGAGCCCTCGGCGGACAAGCTGATGTGGCGTTTCACGCTGCGTGAGGGCGCGCAGTGGAGTGACGGGAAGCCGATCACGGCCAAGGACGCGGCGTTCACGCTGAACCTGATGATGAGCGATGAGACCGCGCGCACGGCGAACGGCAACTTCGTGGCGCTGTTCGACTCGGTGGCGGCCGAGGACGAGCGGACGCTGGTGGTGAAGACCAAGTCCCCGCAGGCGACGATGACCGCCCTGGACGTGCCGATCGTGCCCGAGCACGTGTGGTCGGGGCGTGACCCGGGGGCGGCGCCGGAGTTCCCGATGGTGGGCAGCGGCCCGTTCGTGATCACCGAGTTCAAGGAGGGCCAGTACACGCGGCTGGTCGCCAACGAGCGGTACTGGCGGGGCAAGCCGAAGATCGACCGCCTGGACTTCGTCTATTACCGCAACTCCGACGCCGCGGTGGCCGCGCTGCGCAACGGGGAGGTGGACCTGGTCAACCGGTTGACCCCGGCGCAGTTCGACGAGCTCGACGGCGATCAGGGCATCACCCGCAACAAGGCCAAGGGCAAGCGGTTCAACGAGCTGCTGATGAACCCCGGCGCCGCGGACTCCAGCGGCGCGCCGATCGGTGACGGGCACCCGGCGTTGCGCGATCCGGTGCTGCGCCGGGCGATCGCCCAGTCCGTCGACACGAAGACGCTGGTGGAGAAGGTGTGGGGCGGGTACGGGGAGCCGGGTTCGGGCTACATCCCGCCGTTGTTCGCCGAGTTCCACTGGAGCCCGCCGCAGCCGCGCCCGTTCGACATCGCCGGGGCGAACGCCGACCTCGACGCCGCCGGGTACGCGCGTGGCGGTGACGGGGTGCGGGTGGACCCGGTGAGCAAGCGGCCGCTGCGGTTGCGGTTGCTGGCGCACGCGGGCACGAACTTCGATGAGCAGTCGGCGCCGTTCATCGTGTCCTGGCTCAAGGACCTGGGGATCGCGGTGGAGGTCCAGCCGGTGTCGGACTCCAAGGTGAACGAGGCCACCACGGCGGGCACCTTCGACTTGGCCTACAGCGGGTGGAGCGCCAACCCGGACCCGGATTACGTGCTGTCGCTGCAGACGTGCGCGGCCCGTCCGGGCGCTGATGGCAAAGGCGCCACGCCGGACAGCTTCCTGTGCGATGAGCGCTATGACGCCCTCTACGCCCAGCAGGTCGCGGAGTTCGACCGGGGGGCGCGCGCGGAGCTGGTCAAGCGGATGCAGGAGCGGCTGCACGAGTTGGCGCCGATGGTGATCCTGGGCTACGACGACATGCTGGAGGCCTACCGCTCCGACCGCTTCGCCGCCTTCCAGGTGTCCCCCGACCCCGGTGGGGTGATCATGAATCAGCAGTCCTACTGGGGCTACTACAGCAGTGCCCCGCTGGCGCGGGAGGAGTCGGGCTCCAACACCGGGCTGGTGCTGGGGATCGTCGGCGGCGCGGTGGTGCTGCTGGCGGGGGCGGGGTGGCTGCTGGCGCGGCGGCGCTCGGCGAGCGCGGGCGATCGCGAGTGAGCGACGCCCCGGTCGAGGTCGCGCCCGTCGAGCGGCCCGCGCGGCGCGCGCTGGGCCGGTACGTGGCGGGCAAGGTCGGTGGGGCCGCGTTGAGCCTGGGGCTGATCGCGGTGCTGGGGTTCCTGCTGTTCCGGGCGCTGCCGGGGGACCCGGTGACGACGATGACGCGGGGGCGCCCGGTCAGCGCGGCGCAGATCGCGGAGCTGGAGGCCGCCTACGGGTTGGACCGGCCGATGCTGGAGCAGTTCTTCGGCTACCTGGGCGGGTTGCTGCGCGGGGACCTGGGGGTGTCCTACACCTTCCGGGTGCCGGTGGCGCAGAAGATCGCCGAGCGGGTCGGGCCGACGCTGCTGCTGGTGGGGACCGGGACGGTGATCGCGGTGGCGTTTGGGCTGTGGCTGGGGACGCGGTCGGCGTGGCGGCGTGGGGGGCGTTTCGACCGGGTGGCGACGGGGGTGGCGCTGGGGTTGTGGTCGGTGCCGACGTTCTGGTTGGGGTTGCTGCTGCTCTCGGCGACCTCGGGGCTGTTCCCGTCCGGGGGGATCGTCTACCCGGACACGCCGCCGGATTTCCTGTCCCAGGCGCTGGACACCGCCCACCACATGGTGTTGCCGGTGGTGACGTTCGTGGCGGTGGTGTACGCGCAGTACCAGTTGGTGATGCGCTCGTCGCTGGTGGAGGAGCTCAGCGCGCCGCACCTGCTGACGGCGCGGGCGAAGGGGCTCAGCGAGGACCAGGTGTTGCGCCGTCACGCGGTGCCCAACGCGCTGCTGCCGACGGTGACGCTGGTGTTCCTGCACCTGGGGTTGGTGGTGTCGGGTGCGATCACGGTGGAGACGGTGTTCTCGTGGCCGGGGTTGGGGCTGTTGACCTATGAGGCGCTGCGGGGCCCGGACCTGCCGCTGTTGCAGGGCACGTTCCTGGTGTTGGCCGCGGCGGTGGTGCTGGCGAACCTGGCGGCGGACCTGCTGTACCGGGTGCTGGACCCGCGGGTGCGGGCCTCGTGAGCCGCGGTGGGCTGATCGGGGCGGGGGTGCTGGTGGCGGTGGCGCTGCTGGCGGTGTTCGCGCCGTGGCTGTCGGACCCGGCGGGGTTGGACGTGACTCGGGCGAGTGGGGAGCGCCTGGCGTCGCCGAGTGGGCGGTACTGGTTGGGCACTGATGAGAACGGCCGCTCGGTGTTGTTGCTGACGTGGTGGGGGGCGCGGGTGTCGCTGCTGGTGGGGGTGTCGGCGGCGGTGCTGTCGGTGGGGATCGGGACGCTGGTCGGGTTGGTGGCGGCGATGGCCGGTGGGTGGGTGTCGGCGGGGTTGATGCGGGTCACCGACTTCTTCCTGGTGCTGCCGTCGCTGGTGCTGGCGATCGCGTTGTCGACGGTGCTGGAGCGCGGGGTGGGCACGATCGTGCTGGCGATCGGGTTGACGTCGTGGCCCTCGGCGGCGCGGCTGGTGCGGGCGCAGACGTTGACGGTGGCGGCGCGCCCGTACGTGGAGCGGGCACACGCCCTGGGTGGTGGGCAGTTGCACGTGGTGGGCAGGCACGTGCTGCCCGGGGTGCTGCCGCTGGTGTTCGTCAACACGACGTTGGCGGTGGGCACGGCGATCGTGGCGGAGTCGACGCTGTCGTTTCTGGGGTTGGGTGATCCGACGGCGGTCTCGTGGGGGGCGATGCTGCGTTCGGCGTCGAGCACCGGGGCGGTCACCGCGGGTGCCTGGTGGTATTTGGTGCCGCCGGGGTTGGCCATCGCCGGGATCGTGCTGGCGGTGACGCTGGTCGGGCGGGCGCTGGAGACGGTGCTGGACCCGCGGCTCGAGGAGCGGGGATGACGGTGAGCGAGCCGACGCCGGTGTTGAGCGTGCGGGGCCTGCGGGTGCGCTACCCGGGTGAGCACGCCGTGCGCGGGGTGGACCTGGATGTCGCGGCGGGGGAGGCGCTGGGCCTGGCGGGGGAGTCCGGGTGCGGGAAGTCGACGGTGGCGCTGTCGCTGCTGCGGCTGCTGCCGCGCACCGCGGCGGTGGAGGGTTCGATCCTGCTCGACGGGGCCGAGGTGGGGGCGTTGAGCTGGGGGGCGCTGCGGGCGCTGCGCTGGGCGTCGGCGTCGGTGGTGTTCCAGGGGGCGATGCACGCGCTCAACCCGGTGCGCCGGGTGGGGGAGCAGATCGCCGAGCCGATCCGCCTGCACGAGCCGGGGGTGGGGGCCGGGGAGGCGCGGGCGCGGGTGGCCGAGCTGCTGACCCAGGTGGAGCTGCCCGCGGCGCGGGCGCGGGCCTACCCGCACGAGCTTTCCGGTGGGCAGAAGCAGCGGGTGATGATCGCGATGGCGTTGGCGTGCGGGCCGCGGCTGATCGTGGCCGACGAGCCGACGACCGCGCTGGACGTGGTGGTGCAGGCGCAGGTGCTGGACCTGTTGGCGGGGCTGGTCGCCGAGCGGGGCATCGGGATGCTGCTGATCAGCCACGACCTGTCGGTGCTGGCGCGCACGTGTGGGCGCCTGGCGGTGATGGACGCCGGGGTGATCGTGGAGTCCGGGCCGACCGCGCGGGTGGTGGGCTCGCCGCGGCATCCGAAGACGCGGGCGCTGGTGGCGGCGTTTCCCGCCGTGGGCGACCCGCGCCACCGCCACGCCCCCGCGACCGCCGGTGCGGCGCCCCCGGCGGGGACCGAGCGCATCGGTGGGGAGTTGCTGCGGGTGCGGGACCTGCGGGTGCGTTTCGGTGACACCGTCGCGGTGGACGGGGCGAGCCTGGACGTGCGGGCCGGGGAGATCGTGGCGCTGGTGGGGCAGTCGGGGTCGGGCAAGACGACCCTGGCCCGCGCGGTGCTGGGCCTGGTGCGCCCCGACGGTGGGCAGGTGCTGGTGGACGGGGAGCCGGTCCCGGCGCGGGGGCGGGCGCTGCGCACGTATCGGCGGGGGGTGCAGTGGATCGCGCAGGACCCGGGCAGCGCGCTCAACCCGCGCCACCGGGTCGGTGACGCCGTCGCCGAGGGGCTGCGGGTGCACAAGGTCCCCGGCGACGAGGACGAGCTGGTCGCCCGGGCGTTGAGCGAGGCGGAGCTGCGGCCGCCGTCGCGGTACCTGGCGGCGCTGCCGCACGAGCTCTCCGGCGGGCAGCGCCAGCGGGTGGTGATCGCCGCGGCGTTGGCGCTCTCGCCGCGGCTGCTGGTGGCCGATGAGCCGGTGGCGTCGCTGGACGCCTCGGTGCGCGGGGAGATCCTGGCGCTGCTGCTGCGGCTGCGGGCCCGCCTCGGGCTGGCCGCCCTCGTGATCACCCATGACCTGGGGGTGGCGTGGACGGTGGCCGACCGGGTGGTGGTCATGCGGGCCGGGCGGGTCGTCGAGCACGGGCCCGTGGATCGGGTGCTCACCGAGCCCGAGCACCCCTACACCCGGTCGCTGCTCGCGGCGCTCCCGCGCACCGGCAGGCCCGCCCCCACCTGACCCGTTCGGCGGTTGCCAGGGTGCGCATTGCGCGAAACGCCCCGGATGTGGCTGTGTAGGCTCAGCTCCCGATGACCACCACCGCAGGCCCCTCCCCAGACACGGACGAGTCCTTGGTCGCACACAACGCAGAGCCCGCCGTCGACGCGGTCGCGCCGGTGTCCGGACCGCTGCCGGTGCGCACCATCGCCCTGGGCGCGGCGGGCAGCGTGCTGGTGCTGCTGGGGGCCTTCGGCGCGGCGGGCATCCTGGCCCGCGACCCGGTCCTGGGGCACGGGCCGCTGTCGTGGATTCGCTACGGGCACGGGCAGATGCTGGCCACGGGGCTGCTCTACATCGGGTTCCTGATGACGGTGTGGGCGTGGGTGCGCCTGGGCAGGCACGTGCTGGCCGGGCGGGTCGGGTCGCGGGCGGTGCTCATCGCCGCGGCGAGCTGGACCGCGCCGCTGCTGATCGCCCCGCCGATCTTCACCCGTGACGTGTTCTCCTACCTCGCCCAGGGCGCGCTGCCGCTGCACGGCATGGACCCGTACGCGGTCGGGCCGATCATGCTCGGGGTGCCGGAGATCGTGCAGAACGTGCACCCGTTCTGGGTGTCGACCCCGGCGCCCTACGGGCCGCTGTTCATCCTGCTCGCCAAGGGGGTGGCGGCGGTGTCGGGCAGCAACGTCATCGCCGGGGTGATCCTGACCCGGCTGGTGCTGCTCGTCGGGCTCGGGCTGGTGCTGTGGGCGCTGCCGGGGCTGGTGCGGCACCTGGGCGGGTCGCTGCCGGTGGCGCTGTGGCTGGCGGTGGCCGGGCCGATGACGGTGGTGCACCTCGTCGGCGGCCCGCACAACGACCTGCTGATGGTGGGGTTCCTCGCCGCGGGGGCGCTGTGCGTGCTGGACCGACGCCACGTGCTGGGGGTGGTGCTGGTGACGTTGGGGGCGGCGGTGAAGGCGACCTCGATGATCGCGCTGCCGTTCCTGGTGTGGGTGTGGGCGGGGCATTTGAGTTCCACGCCGCTGCGGAACTTCCTGCGCGCGTTCAGCGCGGCGCTGGCCACGTTCCTGGCCACGTTCGTGGGGGCGACGTACCTGGCGCTCGGCTCGTTCGACCTGGGCTGGTTGAACTCGGTCAACGCCCCCACCATGATCGTCAACTGGTTGTCGCTGCCGACGGCGATCGGGGAGGTCATCCACTCGGTGGTCTCGCTGTTCGTCGAGGCGAACAAGAGCTGGTTCGTCAACATCGTGCGCGTCCTGGGCGGGCTGGTGTTCTTCACCATCGCCGTGCGCCAGTGGTGGCGCGCGCGCGGCGGCGGCCCGGACGCGGTGCGGCGCATGGCGTTCGTGTTCATCGCCATCGCCGTGCTGTCCCCGACCATGCTGCCCTGGTATTTGAGCTGGGGTTTCGTCATCGCCGCGGCGTTGGCCTGGCAGCGGCGCCAGCTGGCGATCCTGGTCGCCGGGGCGGTGTTCCTGGTGCTGACCTACTCCCCGAACGGGGAGGACCTGCTCTACAACTGGCCGTTCATCGCCTGCGCGGTGGCGGTGTCGGTGCTGGCCGGGATCTCGCTGCTGCGCCCGGACCCGCTGCGCCTGTTCAGTGACCGCGACGAACTCGCTCGTGTGTAACCCCAACTAGGGGTAGCCTTGGGGGTATGCCCAAGGTGAATGTGTACCTGCCCGACGACCTCGCCGAGGCCGTCCGCGATTCCGGAGTGCCCGTCTCGGCCATCTGCCAGCGCGCCCTCGAACAGTCCGTGCGCCGCGTCACCGCGATCCGCGCGACCACGCTGGCCGAGGCCGACGCCGACCTGCCCCACTTCACCGACCGCGCCCGCGCCGCCGTGCGGCTGGGCATCGACGCCGCCCGCGCCCAGGGCGCCGCCGAGGTCGGCACCGCCCACCTCGTCGAGGGCATCCTCGCCGAGGGCAGCAACCTGGCGCTGCGCGTGCTCGCCGCCCTCGACATCACCCCCGCCCGGGTGCGCGCTGCCCTCACCCCCGCAGAGGGCACAGAGAACGAGGGCACAGAGAACTCCGAGGGCGCCGGAGGCTCCGGGGAGCGTTTCGGCTCCGACGCCGCCAACGCCCTGGAGTTGGCCGTCACCGAGGCCGCCGCCCTGGGGCACAACTACATCGGCTGCGAACACCTGCTCCTCGGCCTGGCCGCCGAACCCGACGGGCCCGGCGGGGCGGCGCTGCGCGCGGCAGGCGCCGAACCGCGGGTGGTGCGCTCCACCGTCACCGCCGCCCTGGCCGGGTATGTGCACCTGCGCGCCCAGAGCGGGGAGAGGTCGGCCGCGGTCGCCGCCGCCGCCCTCACATCCCTCGTCGAGCGCATCGAGGCCCTCGAAGCGCGCCTGGGCTGACAGGACCCCCGGCCGGGGTGGCGGGCACGTTCCCCGGTGACGCCACCCCGGCCGTCATGCCCTGGGCGAACACGGGGACGCCCGCCACAGGCGCGGCCTAGCCTCGCGGACATGCGGATCACCCAGCGGCTGAGCATGCTGCGCTTCCCCGTCGGACAGGCCTACCTGTGGCGCGACGGGGACCAGCTGACCCTGATCGACACCGGGGCCGCCGGGTCCGGTCCGGCGATCGCCGCCGCCGTCGCCGAACTCGGCCTGGGCACCGCCGCCATCACCCGGATCGTGCTCACCCACGGCCACAACGACCACGCCGGGGGCGCCGCGCACGTCCGCGCCTGGCACGGCGCCCCGGTGCACGCCCACCGCGACGACACCCCCCTCGTGCGGGGCGAGGCGCCGCCCCCGGTGCCGGTGCTCACCGACTGGGAACAGGAGCTGTACGACCGGATCGTGCCCGGGGTGCCGCCCGCCCCGCCCTGCCCGGTCGACGTGGTCCTGCACGGCGGGGAGGTCCTCGACTTCGGCGACGGCGCCCGCGTCATCCCCGTCCCCGGGCACACCCCGGGCAGCGTCGCGCTGCACCTGCCCGCCCACGGGGTGCTGTTCACCGGCGACACCATCGCCTCCCACGACGGGCAGGTGATCCTCGGGGTGTTCAACGCCGACCCCGCCCAGGCCGTTGCCTCCTTCACCGCCCAGGCCGAGCTGCCCGGGGTGGAGATCGCCTGCTTCGGCCACGGCGACCCGGTCGTGGCCAGCGCCGGGGCCGCCCTGCGCACCGCCGCCGCCACCCTCGCGGCGACCGGAACCCACTAGTCCCATCAGACCGGCGCCCCCCGCGGAGACGCGTCGGCATCGAACTCGTCGACCCGCTCCGGCCAGACTGACCACACCCCACCACCACGTCGAACGTGGCCCCGCCGAGATCTGGCGGGGCCACGTCGCGTCCGGGACGGCTCACTGCGGAGCCGCTCGACCTCCAGCGCCAGGCGCGGCACGGTCCTGCCCGTGGCCTTGGCCGGCCCCTCGATCAGCAGCGGTAGCTCATCGTCAGTGTGTGGGTCTGGGCGAAGAGGTGGGCTGGATAGGTGCCCATCTGGTTCCACGAGTACTGACGGGTGCGATCAGGCAGGTTCTTGACGAACTTCGTCAGGTCGTCCCAGTGGGTGTTGGCCACGAGACGGCCAATCGACTGGCCGTAGGCGTTCTTCAGGTCGACCCACATCAGCCACGCGTCGTTGTTGTCGCCGCTGGTGACGACTCCGTTGAACTCTGCCGTCCCGTCCGAGGACAGCGTCCAGGACGCACCGCGGAACATTGTGCAGTCCCCGGACCTGAAGTCGTTTCCCGAGGTGAATTGCTTGTAACCAACCGCGTGGGCGGTACCGCCACTGACGACCAACGCCAGGATGACGCTGAGCGCCACGACGACGGCCCTGCGGCGACGAGCCCATCGATGGGAGTTGCTGCGGCCGAGAAAGCTCATGAGATCCCTTCCGGGTCGGTGTGCGCTGAGCACACAGAGTCGAACCCGGCTGTGGACCGCGATGTTGACGGATTGTTGCCGCCCCGGAGAACCGGTGGCATCGTTCGTGCGCGCTGGGACACGCCTGCTCGGGGGCGGTCAGGGGTCGCCGTCTTCCGCGGCGCGTTCCCATCGGGCCACGGCATCGCGGGTGGCGACCGACTCGTCCGTCTCATCGCCGGAAACCCTGAGTTGGTCGGCGAGGAGCGACCGCAACAGGTCGGCGGCGTGCTCGGGCTGGCCTGCGAGCCCGAGCACATGGGCGTGCTCGAATCGCCGTCGGAGCGTGTCCGAGTGCATCGGGCCCGCCAACCGGCGCATGCCCTCGATCACCTCCGCCAACTCGGTCGCGGCACCCGCGAAGTCGCCCAGCTCGGTGCGAACCTCACTGAGGCCGTGGCGGGTGGCGACCGTGTCGCGGTGGTAGGGCCCATGGGATCTCATCCGATCGACGAGCAGTTCCTCCAGCGCGGCGGCAGCGGCGGTCAGATCGCCCGCATCCTTCTGGCGCATGGCCGTGTTGAGCCGCATGACCGACACGGTCCGGTGACTCGCGCCCAACGCCTGCCGCATGTCATCGAGCACCTGCCGCATCTCCTGAGCCGACCGCGCGGCATCCGGGCGGAACTGGGCCAGCAGGCCGCGCAACTCGAATGTCTCCGGGTGGTGGGCGCCCCGTTGCCGGGCCGCCTGGGCCGCGAGCGCCTCCAACTCGCTGATCGCGGTCCCGGTGTCCCCGGCCTTGGCCCGCCAAAACACCAATTGGACACGCGTGGTGGCGATCGCCCTGTCATCCGGGTCGAGGACACGCCGCTGGTCCTGCAGCGCCGTGTCGAGTTCCGAGACCGCTTTCGCCGGAAACCCGGCCTGGCCCCACTGGTAGCCGAGGTCCCTTCGCACGCTGATGGTCAACGGATGATCCCGCCCCAGCGCCGCTGTGGTGTCCACGACCAGCGCTCCGAGGCTGGTGATCGCTTCCCGGGACTCGCCCGCGTCGCCCAGCCACACGGCGAGCTGGTTGCGCAGGGTCAACGTGTCGCGGTGATCCCCGCCGAGGTGCTCGACCGCCCTCTCGGTCAGCTGGCGGCACAGCCGAATCGCCTCGCTGAGCTGAACGGCGAACCCCAGGCTCTCGACGGTGCGCAGCATCACCGGGTGGATGCCGCGGGTCGGGTCCCAGATCGCCGCCGACCAGTTGTCCTGCAGTGCCATCGCATTGGCGCGCAGCAACTGGCCGTCGTCAACGTCGGCGGCGGGCCAGATCTCGAGGATCGCCTGGGCGGAGGCGCGCGCGACGGCCGTCGACTTCTCCGCGCCGAGCACCTCCCGCACGGCCCGCTGCACGAGGGCGTGCACACGGATGATCCCGTCGGTGTGGTCGATGAGGTGAAACCGGTGCAGGCCGCGCAACCCGTCGCGGATCTCCTCCGGACCCGGTCGTCGTCCCAGACGCCCGGCGAAGTACCGCTGCGCGGCCGGCGCGGCGAAAACGCCTTCGGGAATGCCGTGGGGGTTCAGCGAGCTGACGATCTCCAGCAGCGGTTGCGCGAGGCCGACCGGGGGCAACCTGTCGGCGGCCTGGATCGAGGTGAACCAGGTGGTCGCCACCGTGTGGGAGGTGCCGTCATACAGGGTGCCCGCGGCGGGGAACAGGTCCGTGAGGCGGCGTTTGTGATCGGCGAATCGCGTCCGGTAGGCGCTGCACGGCAGATCGAGGTCGATCATGTAGGCGGCGGCGTGGCTCAGGGCGAGCGGCAACGCGCCCAGGTCGGCCACGACACCGAGCACGTCGTCGGCCAGCAGCGGGAAGCGCCCCAGTTTGCGCCGTATGTACGCCGTGGCTTCCGCTTCGGTGAACACCGCGACCTCGACGAGGTTGCGTCCCGTGAGAAGGTCCGCGTCACGCCGCCGGGTGGTGACCACCGTGCGCCCGTTGGGCCGCTCGGGCGGCCACAGGTCACGGATGTCCGCCGGACCGGCGAGGTCGTCCAGGACCACCAGCCAGCGCAGGGTGGTGGTGGCCAGGAAGGACAGCAGCCGGGCGACGGTCCGCTCGGGCGCCTCGTTCTCAGGACCGAGCGCGAGCACCGACCCGGCGACCATGTAGTTCGAGACGACGGCGTCGCGGCTGAGCGCTGACACCCACAGCAGCAGGTCCAGCTCCGCTTCGGCCAGCAGCTGCCGGGCCAACTCCGCCGCGAGCTGGGTCTTGCCCACCCCGCCGAGGCCCGCGACCACCTGGGTGAGCACGGTGGTCTGCCCGGGCCCGGTCGCCGCGCGGAGCACCTCGGAGGCCGCTCGGGCCTGGAAGTTGTCGGCTCGTGGCGGCAGCGCGCCGATCCGCACCGGGCCACCGACCGCTCGGTCGGGCCCGACGACGCGGTCGCGACGCGTGCCCGGCGCCGCTGTGGGCAGATCGCCGCGCAGAATGCCGAGCTGCGTTTGGGTCAATTCCGGCCCGATCTCCACGCCGTCCTGCTTCACGATCTGCTGATAGGCCCGCTGGAACAAATCCAGCGCGTCTTTCGGCCGCCCAGTGGCATAAAGAGCCAGCATGAGCGTGCCGACCAGATGTTGATCGTGGAGGTGGTCGCCTGCCAGTCGACGCAACGGCTCCACACTGACGTCGGGATGTCCCGCGCCGATCTCCGCCCGCGCCCAGGCGGTGAGCACATCGCGATACCTGGTGTGCCAGCGCAGTCGCACCCCCTCGGCCCACCGCGACTCGAGCCCGGTCAACGGCGTGCCCTCCGCCGTTTGTCTGGCCTCCCGCAACAGACGCAGGGCACTGTCCGGTTCCGGATCGGCCTGCGCCCGCGCCATCAGCCGATCGACACGCAGGATGTCCACCGCGTGCGGGTCGACGTCCAACACATATCCGTTGGCGCGGCTGAGAATCCGCACCGGCCCGTGGTCGGCCAACGGACGCAGGGCCCGGCGCAACGCGCTGATGTGCGCGTGCAGGCCGCGGCGCGCGCCTTCGGGCCGGACGTCGTCGTCCCACACCCTGCGCTGCAGTTCTTCCACGGCGACGATCACGCCCGCATCGATCGCCAGCGCGGCGAGCACGAGGCGACGCTGAGGCCGTCCGAGCTCGATGGTGCCAACCGAATCCACTATCCGCACATGCCCGATAAGCCGAACATCCACCCGTGAATTGTAGGTGAGTTCTCCTGCCCTGATGGGTGCCGCTGATATCCGACCTGGCCGGGAAGACCCGCGAAGATCGCGGCTCCGGTGCCGCCGATTCCCACCGCGACCCGGTGCGGGGCCTAGGCGAGGGCGGGCTCGGACACCGTCAGGGTGCCGTCGTCGGCGTCCAGGCGGGCGTGCACGCCGAGGGGGATGGTCAGCTGCCCGGGGCAGTGCCCGAAACCCAGCTCCCACACCATCGGCACCCCCAGCCCGCCGAGCAGGTCGGCCACCACGTCGTAGATCTGGTGCGGTTGCCCGCAGCCGCTCCACGAGCCCAGCGCGATCCCCGACACCCCGGTGAACCAGCCCGCCCGCAGCAGCTGCGTCAGCAGCCGGTCCACCCGGTACGGGTCCTCCCCGACGTCCTCCAGCAGCAGGATCGACCCGTCCGGCGGCGGGGTGGCGTCCAGGGACCCCAGGTCCGCGGCCAGCAGGCTCAGCGTCCCCCCGCAGGTGACGCCCTCGGCGACGCCGTGCTCGGCGGTGGCCGCGTGCGGGCCGCGCAGCAGCAGCGTGGACTCCGGCTCGAACAGCGTCGCCCGCAGGTGCTCGCGGGCCTCGGCGTCGAACAGGGCGCCCGCCACCATCGGCGCGAACAGCGTCACCACGTCCAGCCCGGCGAACGCCGCGTGCAGGGCGGTGACGTCGCTGGACCCGGCGAACACCTTCGGGCCCGCCTGGGCCAGGGCGGCGAAGTCCAGCAGGTCCACCATGCGCTGCGAGCCGTAGCCGCCGCGCGCGCACAGCACCGCGTCCACCTGTGGGTCGCACCAGGCGTCCTGCAGGTCGCGGGCCCGGTCGGCGTCGCGCCCGGCCAGGTAGGGCAGCGTCGGGTGGCGGTCCAGGACGTGCTCGCCGACGCGCACCGCCAGCCCCCACGACTCCAGCGCCGCGACCCCGGCCGCCAGCAGGTCCGCCTCGACCGGGCCCGCCGGGGCGACGACGGCGACGGTGCAGCCCTCCCGCAGCCGCGACGGGCGCAGCCTGCTCACGGGGCCAGCTCCAGCACCGGCACCCCGGGCGGGGTGAACCCGAACACCTGCCCGTAGAAGGACAGCTCCGCCTCGTGCGCGGCGACGATCGACTCCGTGCGCCGCAGCCCGTGCTGCTCGCCGTCGAAACTCAGGTACGCGTGCGGCACGCCCAGCCCGGCGACGAACCGGTCGACCTGCTCCGGCGGGCACACCGGGTCCTCGGCGCCCTGCAAGACCAGCACCGGCACCGCCACTGTCGCGACATGGGTCAGCGGGGAGCGGTCCCGGTAGCGCGCGGCGTGCTCGGGCAGCGACCCCACCAGCCCCTCGACGTAGCGGGACTCGAAGTCGTGGGTCTCGACGCGCCCCTCGGGCCAGCCGGAGAGGTCCAGCAGCGGGTACATCAGGGTCGCGCAGGCGAACACCCCGCCGGTGGCCACGGCCAGCGCGGCGGTGAACCCCCCGGCGCTGCCCCCGCGCACCGCCAGCCGCGCCGGGTCGGCCACCCCGTCGGCGGCCAGGGCCGCGGCGACCGCGGTGGTGTCGGCGACGTCGAGGACACCCCACCGCTGGGCCAGCAGCTCCCGGAAGGCGCGCCCGTAGCCGGTCGAGCCGCCGTAGTCGACGGCGACCACCCCGAGGCCGCGGCTGGTGAAGTAGGCGATGTCGAGGTCCAGGGCGGTGTGGAAGGCGGTGGTGGGGCCGCTGTGCGGGTAGACCAGGTACGGCGGGGCCGTGCCCGGCGGGCCGGTGAAGTCGGGGTTGGTCGGCGGGTACAGCAGCACCGGCACGCCGTGCCCGTCCGGGGAGGTGATCACCCGGTGCTCGGGCTCGGGCAGGTACCGCGGGTCCGGGGTCGTCGCGGTGGTGAGCTCGCGCTGCTCGCCGGTGGACAGGTCCAGGGTCAGCACCGTCCAGTCGGTGCGCGGGCCCGCCGCGCACCCGGCGATCACCCCGTCGGCGGCGTGCAGGTCCGCGGTCCACACCGCGAAGTCGGAGTCGACGTCGGTGACGGTGCCGCTGCGCTCGTCCAGGATCGCCAGGCGCCCCGAGCGCAGCACCGCGTGCCGCCCGCCGCCCAGCGGGGCGAACCAGCGGCGGCCCAGCTGCCACAGCGGGCCGCCCAGCTCGTGCTCCCCGGGGGCGAGGGTCGCCACCGACCCGTCCAGGCCCACGCGCACCAGGTTCCACCAGCCGCCCGGGTCGGTCACCGCCAGCAGCGAGTCCGGCGCCTCCCACACCACCTGGCACACCGACTCACCCGGCCCGCCCGCGACCACCCGGTGCGGCCCGAGGCGCCCGTCCGCGCCGACGGCGGCCACGCACAGCTCGGTGGACTCCCACGGCATCTCGGGGTGCGACCAGCCGATCCACGCCGCGAACCGGCCATCCGGCGACGGGGAGGGGGCGGTCATGAAGTGGTGCGAGGCGCCCAGCTCCCGGACCCCGCCGGTGAGCGAGACCGCCACCAGGTCGCGGGTGACGTCGGTGGGGGCATCGCCGGTGACGCTCTCGCGCACGCACCACACCTCGGTCCCGCCCGGTCCCGCGGTGAGGTCGCTGTAGCGCAGGCCGTGCTCCCGCGCGGGCGCCGGGGTCAGCGGCAGCGGCTGCGCGCCGTCGGCGCCGGTGTCCAGGGCGTAGAGGCGCTGGTCGCTCCACTCGGTGAACACCAGCCGGTCCCCGAGCAGGACGAACGGGCGGCCCCCGTACTCCTGCACCCGGTTGCGGGCGTTCCACGGCGCGCCCAGCACCCGCACCGGCCCGTCGCGGCCCTCGCGCATCACCGCCAGCCGCCCGCCCTCGTCCGGGCACGAGCGCGTCCACCACACCCCGGAGGTGTGCTGGGTCACCCACGCGGGGGTGCTGCTCGCGCGCGCGACGTCGGCGGCATCGATAGGGGACTCCCACGCGCCGTGGGCGGCGATCCTGACCACGCCCACGACCCTACCGAGGTCCCCGGCGCCGACCGATACGGTGGACACGTCAACGCTGTCCAGGGGGCACGACCTGCTCGTCCCCGCCTCGTGCAATAAGGTCAAAGGTGCCATGGCTCGCGTCATTCACGTCTTCCGCCAGCCCGACCGCTTCGTCGCGGGCACCGTCGGGCAGCCCGGCGACCGCACGTTCTATCTGCAGGCGGTCGAGAACGTCAGAACCGTCAGCGTCACCATCGAGAAACAGCAGGTCCAGGTGCTCGCTGAGCGCATCGGGTCGCTGCTGGAGGAAGTGCACCGCCGCTTCGGCGCCGAGGTCCCCGACGAGGTCGAGGAGGAGCAGGTCGACTCCGAGCCGCTGACCGTGCCCGTCGAGGAGGAGTTCCGGGTCGGCACGATGGGCCTGGGCTGGGACGCCGACAGCAGCGCGGTGGTCATCGAGCTGCTGGCCATCACCGAGGGCGAGGTCGACGAGTCCGTCGTGCTCGACGACACCGAGGAAGGCCCCGACGCGGTGCGGGTGTTCCTCACTCCGGTCATGGCGCGCGCCTTCGCCGAGCGCGCCGGGCGCGTCCTCAAGGCCGGGCGCAAGCCGTGCCCGCTGTGCGGGGAGCCACTGGACCCGGTCGGGCACGTCTGCCCCCGCCAGAACGGCTACCGCCGCGGCGAGGAAACCTGACCTGAGGTGATCTCCCCCACCGACCCGGCCGCCGGGGACTTCCTGACGCGCGGCGACATCGACATCGAGGGCAGGCTGGTCGACGCCTCCAACGTCACCCTGTTCTGCGCCATCACCCTCGACGGGGTCACCGCGCGCTGCGTGTACAAGCCGGTGCGCGGGGAACGGCCGCTGTGGGACTTCCCCGACGGGACGCTGGCCGGGCGGGAGGTCGCCGCCCACCTCATCGCCCGCGCCGCCGGGCTGGACGTCATCCCGCCGACGGTGCTGCGCGACGGGCCGCTCGGGCCGGGGATGGTGCAGCTGTGGGTCGACACCAAGGACGGTGACGACCTCGTCGACATCCGCGCCCCCGGCGACGTCCCGGCGGGCTGGCGCACCGTGCTGCGCGCCCTGGACCGCCACGGCGACCCCGCGGTGCTCGTGCACGCCGCCGACGTCGCCGTGGCCCGCCTGGCCGCCCTCGACATCGTGCTCAACAACGCCGACCGCAAGGGCGGGCACGTCCTGCACGGCACCGACGGCGGCGTCTACGGCGTCGACCACGGCATCTGCCTGCACGCCGAGCCGAAACTGCGCACGGTGCTGTGGGGGTGGGCGGGGGAGCCGCTGCCCGCCGACATCCTCGACGCCCTCGCCCGCCTCAAGTCCGGCCTCGACGGCACCGTCGCCGACACCCTGGGCGAGCACCTGACGCTGCGGGAGGTCAAGGCGCTGCGCACCCGGGTGGCGCGGCTGCTGGGCGCCCCGCTGTTCCCGGTGCCCGACCCGGCGGGGCGCCCCATCCCCTGGCCCGCCTTCTAGCAGGGCTTCGTCAGGTCGCTGCGAGTCAGGTCGCTGCGACCTGCGGCGACGCGACGGCCTGTCGGGCAACGCCGCCACACACCGCCCCAGATCGCGGCCTCGACGTCAGCGCCCGCCTGCCGGTGGTGTCGCTCCTGGCCTCCGACCTGGCGAAAGCCCTGCCAGGACCGTCAGGTCACGCTCTGCCAGAGCTGGAAGGCGGTGCCGTCGGGGTCGGCGCACTCGGCGTAGAGGCCGTAGGGCTTGGTGTCGACGGCCGAGGCGGTGCCGCCCTGCTCGCGCACCCGCTCCAGCGCGGCGCCCAGGTCGGCGACCCGGAAGCACAGGTCCACCCGCGGCGCCGCGCCCGCCGCGCCCCACAGGCCGATGTCGCGGCCCTCGACCTGCCAGCCGCCGGGCACCGACCCGCCGCTGAACGTCCAGCCCAGCACCGCACCGTAGAAGGTCTTCGCCCGCTCGGCGTCGGCGACGACCATGGTGGTGTAGCCGACGTCCCCGGCGCGGGCCCTGCTGGGGTGGGCGGGTTCGGCGTTGAGCATCCACCGGTGCCCGAAGGGGTCGACGAGCACGCCGACGCGCCCGTACGGGTAGTCGGTGGGGTGGCGCTCGGGGTGGGCGCCCGCGTCGACGGCGCGGGTGAACACCGCGTCGACGTCGCCGACGCGCACGTGCAGGGTGTGCGAGTGCGGCTGCCCCGGGGTGGGGGCGGCGACGGGGACACCGCCCGCGGCGTCGGCGTCGGCGAGCATCAGCACCGCGTCGCCGATGCCGATCTCGGCGTGGCCGATGGCGCCGCCGGGCATCTCGTGGACCTCGCCGCGGCGGTGCCCGTCGAAGACGTCGAGGTACCAGCGCAGGGCGCGGCGGGCGTCGGCGACGACGAGGTAGGGGGCGATGGCCGGGGCCGTGGGCAGCGCGGACTCCGGCAGGGCCTCGGTGGGGGTGGGCATAGTGGGTTCCTTCCAGGACAGCACGGCGCGGCGCAGGCGCTCGCGCAGGTCGTCGGCGAACCCCGGGTCGGGGTCCACGGGGGTGGCGGGGGTGTGGAGGGCCTCGAGCGGGTCGGTCACGGCTGCCCTCCCTCGGGGTAGGTGCGGCGGAACGCGGCGCGGGCGCGGACCAGCAGCGCCTCGGTGGCGTGGACGGTGCGGCCCAGGTGGGCGGCGACCTCGGGGACCGCCAGCCCGTCGAGGTAGCGCAGGGTCAGCGCGGCGCGGTGGTGCGGGCCGAGGCGGGCCAGGGTCTGCCGCGCCAGGATGGCGTCGACCTCCCCGTCCCACGGGTCGCTGACGTCGGCGGGTTCCTCGACGGCGCGCAGCCGGTCGCGGGCGGCGCGGCGCCAGTGGTCGGCGAGCTTGTGCCGGGCCACCCCGATCAGCCACGGGACCGACACGGCGGCGGCGTCGGGTCTGCGGGCGGCGGCGACGGCGGCCAGGAACGTCTCGGCGGTGAGGTCCTCGGCCACGGCGGGCTCGCCGACGCGGGCGATGAGGTAGCCGTAGACGTGGGGCAGCGCCTCGTCGTAGAGCTCGAGCAGGCCGACGGCGGGATCGGGTCGGGCCCGGGGTTGGGGGCTCACACCCCATAGTCGTCCGGGGGCGGTGCGCTCCGACGCCCCGGGCGCGACTTTCTCACCCCGGCGCGGCGCTCGGGTGGGCGTCACTACGGTGGCGGCGTGCGATCGAAGGACTATGGGGACGCCCTGAGCGGGCGGGCGCGGCCGGTGACGCCGGAGGTGCCCGCGGAGGCGGGACTGGTGGTGGAGGAGCCCGGGTCGGGGTTCTGCGGGGCGGTGGTGCGCCTGGAGCGGGGCACCACCCGCCACGACGCGGTGGTGCTGGAGGACCGCCACGGCAGGCACCGGGTGTTCCCGATGGTGCCCGCGGGGTTCCTGCTCGACGGGCGCCCGGTGACGCTGATACGTCCGCCCGCCGCGGCGCCCACGGCGCGGCAGGTGTCGGCGTCGGGGTCGGTGCGGGTGCAGGGGCTGCGGGCGCGCACGGCGGCGGCGTCGCGGATCTGGGTCGAGGGGGTGCACGACGCGGAGCTGGTGGAACTGGTGTGGGGCCACGACCTGCGCGTGGAGGGGGTGGTGGTGGAGCCGCTGGGCGGCATCGACGACCTGGGGGAGCGGGTCGCGGAATTCGCGCCCGGCCCCGGCCGCCGCCTGGGCGTGCTGGTCGATCACCTGGTGGCCGGGAGCAAGGAGACCCGCATCGCCGCGGCGGTCGCCGGGGGGCACGTGCTGGTGACCGGTCACCCGTTCGTGGACGTGTGGCAGGCGGTGAAACCGGCGGCGCTGGGCATCGGGGCGTGGCCGGTGGTGCCGCGCGGGGTGCCGTGGAAGGACGGGGTGTGCGCGGCGCTGGGCTGGGGCGAGCCCGCGCAGGGGTGGCGGCGGGTGCGGGCGGCGGTCTCGGGGTTCCGGGACCTGGAGGCGCCGCTGGTGGGCGCGGTGGAGCGGCTCATCGACTTCGTCACCGACCACTGAACCGACCACTGGTCGTCACGATCATCCCCGCCGAGCGGGCATTGTCTGCGAGGATGGGCCCATGGCGCTGATCTGGCTCATCGCCGGGATCGTGCTGATCGCGGCGGAGATGGTCTCCGGGGAGTTCGTGCTGCTCATGCTCGGCGCGGCCGCGCTGGCCGGGGCGGGCGCCGAGGCCCTGTTCGGGGTGCCGGTGCTGACCCTGGGGGTGTTCGCCGCGGCGTCGCTGGGCCTGCTGGGCGGGGTCCGCCCGGTGCTCAAGCGCCGGATGCAGGGCAGGCTGGTGGCCGACAACGTCGCCGGGCTGATCGGCGAGACCGCGGTGGTCACCACCACGGTGGACGGCTCCGGCGGGACCGTGCTCCTGCGCGGCGGGGACTGGTCGGCCAGGGCACTCGACGACCGCCAGGTGCTCGAACCGGGCACAACCGTGACCGTGGTGGAGATCCAGGGGGCGACGGCGGTGGTGTACGGCCACGGTGCGTGAGCACGGGGGTCGTGGTCCACTGTGGTTCCCGCCCCAGTGAGTGGAGGACTAGGTGGATGTCGGGTTGATCGTCGCGATCGTGGCGGCGCTGTTCGTGGTGATCCTGCTCGTCAAATCGGTCCTGGTGATCCCCCAGGCCCAGACGGTGGTCATCGAGCGGCTGGGCCGGTTCAAACTGGTGGGCCAGCCGGGGCTGAACTTCCTGGTGCCGTTCCTGGACCGGGTGCGCGCGCGCATCGACATGCGCGAGCAGGTGGTGTCCTTCCCGCCGCAGCCGGTGATCACCCAGGACAACCTGACGGTGCGCATCGACACCGTCGTCTACTTCCAGGTCACCGACTCCCGCTCGGCGGTCTACGAGATCTCCAACTACATCATCGCCGTGGAGCAGCTGACCACGACCACGCTGCGCAACGTGGTCGGCGGGATGAGCCTGGAGCAGACGCTGACCTCCCGGGACAACATCAACCAGCAGCTGCGCGGGGTGCTGGACCAGGAGACCGGCCGCTGGGGCATCCGGGTGGCGCGCGTGGAGCTCAAGGCGATCGACCCGCCCGCCTCCATCCAGGACTCGATGGAGAAGCAGATGCGCGCCGACCGGGAGAAGCGCGCGGTGATCCTCAACGCCGAGGGGCAGCGGGAGTCGGCGATCAAGACCGCCGAGGGCCAGAAGCAGGCCCTGATCCTCTCCGCCGAGGGCGCCAAGCAGGCCTCGATCCTGGCCGCGGAGGCCGAGCGCCAGTCGCGCATCCTGCGCGCCCAGGGCGACCGGGCCGCCCGCTACCTGCAGGCCCAGGGCCAGGCCAAGGCGATCGAGAAGGTCAAGGCCGCGCGCCCGTCACCGGAGGTGCTGGCCTACCAGTACCTGCAGACCCTGCCGACGATCGCCCAAGGCGACGCGAACAAGGTGTGGCTGATCCCCTCGGACTACGGCAAGGCGCTGGAGGGCTTCGCCCGGATGCTCGGCGCGCCCGGCGAGGACGGGGTGTTCCGCTACGAGGCGCCCACCGACACCGCCGGGATGGCGCCGGAGCAGGACGAGGAGTCGGTGGAGGGCTGGTTCGACACCTCCCCGGACCCGGGTGTGGCCGCCGCGGTGCGCGCCGCGGAGGAGGTCGCCCGCAAGGAGGTCGAGAGCCCGCTGCGGATGCCGCAGGTCGGCCCCGGCTCCACCCCGGCCAGGGTCGAGCCCGAACAGGCGTAGGAACACACACGGCGGGCGGCCCGGGAGTGTCCCGGGCCGCCCGCCGTTTTTTTCCTCTCACGCGCGGTGCGAGCCCGCCACGGTGCGGCAGGACACCGCGATGCGGTTCCAGGCGTTGATCGTCGACACCGCGAACACCAGCGCCGCCATGGTCGCCTCGTCGTGGTGGGCGGCGGCCGCCGCCCACACCTCGTCCGAGACGCCGTGGCCGTGGTCGGCCATCCGGGTCGCGGCCTCGGTGAAGGCCAGGGCGGCGCGCTCGGCGTCGGTGAAGAACGGGGCCTCGCGCCAGGCGGCCACGGCGTGGAGGCGCTCGTCGGCCTCCCCGGCGGTCTTGGCGTCGTGGGCGTGCATGTCCACGCAGTAGGCGCAGCCGTTGATCTGGCTGGCCCGCAGCTTCACCAACCCCAGGGTGGTCTCGGGCAGCGGGCTGGCGTGCAGGTACTTCTCCAGCGCGATCATCGCCCGGTAGGCCTCGGGGGCCAGGGCGGCGGGGTTCAGACGCGGCGACATATTCACTCCATCGTGTGTCGTGGATATCCAGAATCAGCGGACACGGGGGCCGTGCCCACGAAGGGTGGGGGCTCACGCGCGGGCGGCGGTCAGCCACTCCCGTAAACGGGCCCGGGTGCCGGGGTTGCGGCGCTCGACGGTGGCGGTGATGTCGGCGATGGACTGCCCGGCCAGCTCCCGGCGCCAGGCCAGCTCGGCGCGGCGCATGGTCTGGGAGATCGCGCAGCTCTCGCGGTAGTCCACGTCGGCGCGCGCCCCGGGGGAGGCGCGCACGATCTGCGCGCAGCGGAAGGCGTCCTCGGCGCCCTCGATGGCGACGACGACGTCCAGCACGCTGATCCGCTCCGGCGCCTTGGCCAGGCGGAACCCGCCGCGCGGCCCGGAGGTCGAGACCAGGATGCCCGCCCTGGCCAACGCCTGGAGCTGCTTGTTGAGGTAAGCCGCGGGCAGCCCGTGCGCCGCGGCCAGGCGCGCGGCGGGCACCGCGTCCTCGGGCCCGACCCAGGCGAGGTTGGCGCAGGTGTGCAGCGCCCACTCGACGCCCTCGCTCATCCGCATATCCAGGATATTATTCATCCAGGATAAGGGGGTCAAGTGATCCGCGCCGCCGAGAGCCCCCGCGCCGCGGCCACCCGCTGCGCCTCGACCTCCACCGCGGCGGCCACCGAGCGGGCAGGCGCGTCGAAGAACGTCACCGCCACGTCCAGGCGCGAACCCGCCACCCGCGTCCGCCACGTCCCCGCGATGTCCCCACCGGCCAACACCACACCCGGGTTGCCGATGACCCGCCACACCTCCTTGCGCCGCCGCGCGTCGGGCACCAGCACCTCCCGGTCACGGCCCTGCGCCAGCGGGTCCATCGGCGGCAGCAACCGCACCAGCGCCCCGGCCTCCGGCGCGGCGCGCACAGCCTCGACGTCCTCCTCGGGCAGCGCCGCCGCCCGCCCCTCCACCCGCACCGGCACCAGCCCCGACGGCCACATCCCGGCCACCACCGACTTCGTCGTGTCCAGATAGGCGGCCAGATCCCCGGGCGCCGCCGGACCGTGCAGGCGCAGATACGCCGCCACCAGCCCGGACGGGTCCCCGGGCTCGGGCAGCGGGTGGCGCCCCGGCAGCGGACGCAACCGCGCCGGACGGGTCTCGGCCACCACCTCCACCCCCGCGGGCAGACCCACCAGCTGGAACAGGCTCCCGAACACGTGGGTGCAGGCACACGCGCGGCAGTCATAGGAGTAGGCCGGGGGCAGGGCGGCGGTCATCTCCGCACTGGCCCGCGCCCGCGGCATTTCCTCTCCCACCACCGACCGCAACGCCGCCGCCCCCGCCGCGAACCCCGCCGTGGCCGCGATCCCCGCCGCCCGCAGCGACTTCATCGCCGTCGTACCCAGCCGGGCCGCCGCGTCGGCGTCGCCCCGCGGCCACAGCGCGGCGGCGTGCGCGGCGATGTCCGCCCGCCGCAGCAGGTGCGGGGCGCCCCGCTGCGCCCACACCACCGCCAGATCCGGGTGCCCCAGGGCCACCCCCTCCGGCAGCCGCGCGGCCAGCGCCACCCGCGCCGAACCCGCACCCGTCTCCTGCACCCCCAAGGCGAGCACGTCCAGGGCGGTGACCTCGGCGGTGTCGCGGTGCAGGCCGTGGCGGGCGATGCGGTGGGCCAGAACCTGCCCCCGGGTGAGGTCCATACCCGGCGACCCTAGTCGCCGAACCCGACACCACCGGGCCAGTGCCCGCGCCGGGAGTTCGGCGCGTTTCCCGACGACCCGGCCTCCCGCAAGCCGCACCGGGAACCGAGTACTACCCAACCGACGACAAGACACCCAACCCCGGCGGAGCCGCTAGTCGATGCGCGTGACCACGTGCGCCGTGCCCTCGGTGGGCGCCGCACCGCAACTGGCGGGCCGAGCCGCGATGACCTGCTCGGCCACCGTCACCCGCCACGCCCGGCCATCCTCATGGGCCACCACCACCCGCCACTGCCCGTCGACGCGCTCCGGCACCCGCACCAGCAGCGCGTCCGGGTCCAGGGTGTGGGTCAGCTCCCGCACCGCCAACTCCGCGGCCTGCCCCGGCGCGGCCCACGTCGACCGACCCCGACACCCCGCCAGCACCACCCCCGGCGCCGTCAACACCGCCTCCCCGACGGCGGGATCGACCCGGGCGTAGGCGTAGCCGGTCGGCAGCACCAGCGCGGTCGGGGCGAACCGATGCCCACCCAGGTGCGTCGACTCCCACACCGCCTCACCATGGGCCGCCGCCAACGCCGCCGCCACCGGACGACCACCGACCGCGCAACACACATCACGACGACCATTGGTGCACACCAACAACAGCCGCCCCGCCGCCGGAGCGCCGAACCCCGCCGGACTGCCCGCCCCCGCCGCGGCGAAGTCCAGATCCAACAACTGCTTCGGATCACCCACCGTCGCCACCCGCAGCTGCGCCCGCCCCGGCACCGTATGGGCCAGGTACACCCGGCGGGGGACCGGACGATGCCGGTCCGGGTGGGCGCCGGGACGGCGGATCAACACGATCCGCACCCCACTGCCCGCCGCGCGGGCCGCCAACTCCGCGGCCAACCCGCCGTCGAGATGGCTGTCGGTCAGGGCCTCAGCGCCCCACGGACCGGGCTGCTCGAGACACAGCCACGTCGCCGCGACCGCGGCGGTCCCCGCAGGCGGCTCGACACGACGGGAACAGGCATCAGTGGGCAGGCTCATCGCGCACAGACTCTCACGACAGGTACCGCCGATCGGGTGGACCCCAAGTGAACCCGGGTGACTACCCCACCTCCGAGCGGTCACAGGTCCGCGTGATCCGCTCCGCCAACACCCGCATCCGCGCCACCAACCCCTCCGGCTCCACCACCACGAACTCACACCCCAACAACCACACCCACACCGCCAACTCCTCCAGCGAATTCGCCCCCACCCGCAACAGGCACGACTCCCCATCGATCGGCTCCAACACCCCCGTCGACCCCGTGACGATCTCCCCGGCCCGCTCCACCGACACCGCCAGCCGCAACACCGCCTGATGGCGGAAAGCCCGATTCGTCACCCCGAACGCGGTGTACGCCGCCAAATCGGCATCCGGCGGCTCCCGCGGCGCGAACCGCGGCCCCACCGGCTCCCGCACCCCCACCCGGTCCACCCGGAACGTCCGCCAATCACCCCGGCCGACGTCAAACCCCACCAGGTACCACCGCCGCCCCGCGTGCACCAGCTTCAACGGCTCCACCTCCCGCACCGTCCGCCCACCATCGTGGGACCGATAGTCGAACCGCAACCGCTGATGATCACGACACGCGCCCGCGATCACCGTCAACGTCTCCGCCGACACCGTCGGACCCCGCCCCGGCACCGCCACCGTCGCCCACTGCAACGCCGCCACCCGATGCCGCAACCGCGACGGCAACACCTGCTCCAACTTCGCCAACGCCCGCACCGAGGTCTCCTCGATCCCCGCCACCGACCCACTCGCCGCCGTCCGCAACCCCACCGCCACCGCCACCGCCTCATCGTCATCCAGCAACAACGGCGGCAGCGCCGCACCCGCCCCCAACCGGTACCCACCCGCCGTCCCCGTCACCGAATGCACCGGATACCCCAACGACCGCAGCTTGTCCACATCCCGGCGCACCGTCCGGTCAGTCACCCCCAACCGCCCCGCCAACTCCCCACCCGACCACTCCCGCCGCGTCTGCAGCAGCGACAACAACCGCAACAACCGCGCCGACGTCTCCAACATGCCCCCAGCATCCCACCCCATCCGGACAACACCGGTCCGCAACAACCCTGCCCCGCCCACGCCGACCCCGACCTCAACGACCGCACACTCAACGCACCAGTAGCGACCCCCCGACAGGGATTCACGGCAAAGGGGTCGGGCACACACGGGCAGGAGAACTCATGCCAACGCCCTGAGGGCTCTGGTGACGTCACGGTCTGTGTTGTACAAATGAAAAGCGACCCGCGTCCGACCGAAGCGCGACGACACCCGGATCCCGGCGGCCGCGAGCCTCTCGGCTGCGTGTTGGATGGATGTGCACACAATCGCAGTGTCGCCAAGATCCATGCCAAGACCTGAGCGGAACAGGTTCGCCAAACGAAGATTGTGTTCATGAACCGGTTCGACGCCAATCTCCACCAGCAGTTCGAGAGTTGGCGCCGCGGCGACGTAAGAAAACCACGGCACGGCGATGTCGAACCGGCGCGCGTCCGGGGCCAACCTCAGGGGAGGACCATAAGAGGCGTCCCCCTGTCCCGCATACCAATTGGCGGCGATTGGGCGAATACGATCGCGGATTCGGGCATTGAAATAGCAGAAGGCTGTCCCGCGGGGGCACATCAGCCATTTGTAACCAGAAACCGCGAGGACGTCGAACTGCTTCGCGTCCAACGGCAGCCACCCCGCCGCTTGAGTGGCGTCACCGACGACAAGAGCATCGTTGGCGCGCGCCGCCGCGACAATCTCCGCGACGGGCGCGACCTCGCCCGTCGCGGACTGCACGACGCTGAAAGCCACGACGTCCGTTCTCTTGTCGATCGCTTCGGGAATGTCACATGGCGGCACCATCCGGACGTCGAGATCGTTGGCGAGCCAAGGGAACAAATTGGATGTTTGCTCGATGTCCGGGGCGACCACGCGCGCACCGCGCGGGAGCGACGCCGCTACGGGGGCGATCACCTGGGATGCGGAAGCGCCCACCGAGATGTCAGCCACGTCCGCCCCAACCAGCTGTGCGAATGCCTCACGCGCACGACCCGTTGACTTATCCCACGGCGCCCACCCATGCGCCCCGCGACGCCACTCGTCTAGGGGTTCGACGAGCGCGTCCAAGGCTCGACGGGGCGGGATGCCATGGCTCGCCGTGTTCAACCACCCAGGGTCCGGCTCCCAGAACTTCACGGCATCGACAAGATCGATGGCCACTCCCACCGCCTTCCACTCGACTCGCGGGGCGAACGGCGCCGACCAATCGCCCGAGACGCCATTGGTACTACGTCGCGCCACAATCGTTGGTTCCACCAACTGCCCTGCCGCCGAACTGATCTTGTTCGACTATTCGCAGGCCCACAACATCCACACCCGGGCCCCACCAGCGCCACACTGGGAACCACCACCGCAGAACACGAGGACAACGACCCATGGATGCCACCCTGCACACCGCCGCGGGCCACTGCGTCCTGCGCCTGCAACTCCACCTCCCACAACCACCCGAGACCGCCTGGAACACCCTCAACCTCGACCACTGGCTCCCACCAGCCCCCGACCTCACCATCACCACCCCCACCGACACCCTGCGCTTCCACCTCACCCCCACCAGCACCGGCAGCCTCCTCGTCTTCACCCACACCTTCGACGACCGACCCGCCGCCGCCACCCACGCCACCCACTGGCACCACCGCCTCGCCACCGCCGCGGGCATCCCCACACCCGACCCCACCACCCTCCACGAGCACTACACCGCCCGCTTCGACCTCCTCCGCGGCACCGCGGAACCCGACGGCCCCACCTGGCGCGTCCACTTCGACCGCCACCTCACCGCCACCCCCACCGACATCTGGCCCCACCTCCACACCCTCGGACCCGCCCACACCGAACACCACCCCACCCACCGCCACCTCCACACCGACCACGGGGGAGAGGCCCACCTCCACCTCACCCCAGGACCAGCCAGCACCCACCTCACCCTCGACCACCACGGCGTCCCCACCGACCACGTCGCCGCCACCCTCGCCCACTGGCACACCGCCATCCGCGCCCTCGCCGCCACCGTCATGGGCCCCACCCCCGGCGCCCCCGACGCCGACCTCGAAGACCACTACCGACGCACCATCGGCGCCACCATCCCCTGACCGGCCCACCCGTGCTCCAGGCGCGAAGCTGCAGTCAACGACAGGCCGCAGTCAACCGAGACAGCACGCCCGCCGCCGAGGTCAGGGTTGAGATCGGTGCGCTCCTTGGCCCAGGCCAGGGGAGTGGCATCCCGACGCCTCGCTGGCGAACTGTGGTCAGGGCCGACGAAGTCCGTCCCCGATCTGCCTCAGGAACAGGCGCCAGCGATCAGCGCGCGCCCCGCCGTCGCTCCGATGACGTGCCCGGTGACGTCCCCAGTGACCGGGGAACCGGTGGACGCCCTCAATGCCCGACTACGGGCACCGGCGCTCAGCCCCACCACGCCGCCATCTCCGCCCGCACCCGCTCCTTCACCTCCACCGGCGCGAACGAGGCGTCCACCGCCGCCAACGCCACCCCCGCCACCACCTCATCCGACCACCCGAACCGCGCCCGCGCCCGCGCGAACTCCCCACTCAACGACGTCTCCGCCACATCCGGGATATCGGTGTTCAACGACACCGCCACCCCCGCCGCCATCAACCGCGGCAGCGGGTGCGCCGCCCACGACCCCACCAACCCCAACACGTTGTTCGACGACAGGCACACCTCCAACGCCACCCCCCGCTCCCGCAACTCCGCCACCACCGACTCGTCCTCCACCGCCCGAAATCCATGCCCGATCCGCTCAGCCGCACCCAACCGCAACGCCTCCCGCACGCTCTCCGCACCACACATCTCCCCGGCGTGGTGCACCATCCGCAACCCCTCCGCCCGCGCCTGCGCCAACACCGACGCGAACGGCGCCAGCGGATAGCGCTCCTCACCGGCCAACCCCACCGCCACCACCACCCCCGGATACCCCAACGCCGCCTCCACCGTCGCCGCCAACCGCGCCACCGGCCGCCGCCGCGAATGATCCAGGATCAGCCGCACCACGATCCCGTGCTCCGCCGACCCCTGCGCCAACCCCGCCACCACCGCGGCCAACGGCATCCCCGGCGCCCCCAACCGCTCCCCGTGCGACAACGCCGAAAACGTCACCTCCGCGTACCGCACCCCATCAGCGGCCTCATCGGCACAGAACTCCCGCGCCACCCGCGCGAAGTCCTCCGGCTCCCGCAGACACGACCGCACCACCGCGTTGCGGTCCGCGAACTGCCGGAACCCACCGAACCCGCCCTCCGGCACCCGCGGCACCGACACCCCGTACCGGCGCGCCAACACCGCCAACGTCGACGCCCGCACCGTGCTCTCCAGATGCACGTGCAGATGAGCCTTCGGCAACCCCACCAAGTCCCGCACACAGAAACCAATACCCCATGGCAACCTTTCCGGCCCCACCGGGATCAAGGACACAACAGCCACCAATCACTCCGGAAGGCCCCGCCGTGCCGCTGCGCTTCACCCACCCCCGCGCCCGCCACCTGAGCGTCACCACCCGCCGCAGCGGCACCGTGCGCACCATCCACGCCGAAGGCCACATCGACCTCGCCACCGAGGCGCCCTGGCACGACCACCTCATCACCGCCGCCACCAGCGCCGACCCCACCACCCACCTCGTCGTCGACCTCACCCAGGTCACCCACCTCAGCTGGGCCAGCACCGCCGCCCTGGTTCGCGCCCACCACGCCTGCACCGCCCGCGGCCGCCACCTCACCGTCCTGGCGGGCGGACCCATCCTCACCGGCCTGCGCCTGTCCCGCCTCGACCAGGTCTTCACCATCACCCCAGCCGCCCAGCGCACCCGCCCGGTCCACAACCACAACTGCTCGGAGTGGCTGATCGCCTGAACGCGGGGGAGTAGGCCGCATAGCCGCCGCGCCTGCCACACCTGACCGGTGGTCATCTCCGCGATCCCACGTGCACCAGCCGGCACGCGCGCCCGGCATGAAACGGCGACACGATTCGCGGCCGGCGGCCCTGTGCGGCTCGGGACGCTGGGGGCCAGAACATGGTCCTGGTGACGATCGCGGTGTGGACATCCTGGGGCGCCGGGCGAGTACGCGTGGACGTGTGGTCGGCGGCCTGGCCGACGCCAGAGCGAGTCCTCCAGCATGAAGTGGTGCGTGGTTGGTCGCACCAGGAGTTCTGTGGCGAGCCGGAGGCCGGGGAGCGGTTGAGGGGACCTCTCCGAATCATCTACTTAACATAATGTCGATTATCGAACTTACAGCGACCTGGGACGATGTCCAGAAGTGGCTCGCCGAGCCGTCGTTCGCTTGCCAGGCCGCCTCAGGCCGCCGACCGTCCGAATGGCGCGTACGCATCGACTTCCCGATGTTCGCCGATGATCTTCGGACCCACTGTCGCCTGAGCGGCTTCAGGAGGCACGCATGAGGGGCGGATCGGCGTGCGTGGCGACGCCATCCCCGGTTGGCCGTCTCGGACGGCACCCATAAAAACGTCACCGTGACGTATCGGCCACGGGTGATCCGACCCAGCTCTCCGAGTGTCGAGTCGTGCATAACCGTCATTATGCAGCACACTGGTTGTGCTCGGACGGGTGATCGCGGGGTGGCGGTTCGCCGGGTGTCGGTGGGACGCGGTATTCAGGTGCGGTGAAGTTGATCGACGCGCAGGACGCGTTCTTCGTGGCGCGCAAACCCCGCAAGGACTCCCCCCACACCACCGCCGCCTACCGGCGGGATCTGGCCGGGGTGAACGCCCGGCTGGCGGAGGAGCTGGGGGCGGCGGTCGAGGAGATCGCGCTCGACGAGGTGCTCGCGGCGCCGCTGCGGGCGGCGTTCGGGGCCTTCGCCGACGACCACGCGCGCAGCTCGGTGGCGCGCGCCTGGTCGACCTGGAACCAGTTCTTCCAGTTCTGCGTGGCCGACGGCCTGATGGCGGGCAACCCGATGGGCGCGATCGGGCGGCCGCGACCCACTCCCCTGTCCCCCAAGCCGCTGCGCGGTGAGGGCACGCCGGAGGCGCTGCTGGCGGCGGTGGCGCAGGGGGCGCGGCGCGCGCGCAAGCCGTGGCCGGAGCGGGACCTGGCGGTGGTGGCGCTGGGGCTGGTGGCCGGGTTGCGCTCGGCGGAGCTGCGGGCGCTGCGCCGCTCGTCGGTGGTGGGGCGGGCCGGGGAGAAGCGGCTGTTCGTGCGGGGCAAGGCGAACCGGGAGCGGTCCATCCCGATCGAGGCGCCGCTGGAGCGGGTGCTGGAGTCGTACCTGGACTCGTGTGAGCGCCGGTTCCCGACGGTGTCCTTCTCCCCCGAGTCGCCGCTGCTACTGGGCTCCGACGGGGCCGGGATCGGGCGGGGCGCGCTGGACTACCTGGTGCGGTCGTGTTTCGCCGGGGCGGGGGTGCGCGACCGGGTCCCGGCGGGGGCGAACCTGCACGCGCTGCGGCACACGTTCGCGACGCGGCTGGCCGAGGACGGGGCGAACGCGGTGGAGATCATGGCGCTGCTGGGCCATGCGAGCCTGAACACGAGTCAGAACTACATTGAGGCGTCGGGGACGCAGCGGCGGGCCGCGGCGGCGTCGAATCGGACGTACCGGGTGTTGACCGAGTTGACCGGGCCGGCTGAGTCGGCTGAGTTATCGGAGGAGTGATGGCGCGGCGGAAGGTGCGCTCCCCTCTCCCCCAGCGCGGCGGGGTGGACGCGGTGCGGGTGCGGATGCCGGTGTCGGACGCGTGGGCGACGGTGCGGGATCACCTGGTGGAGCGGTTGCCGGTGCCCGCGGAGCGGGTGGACGCGATGTTCGCCGAGGGGCAGGTGTGGTCGGAGTCGGGTCCGGTGGGGGTGGGCGCGCCGTTCGTGCGGGGTGGGTCGGTGTGGTTTCACCGGGACCTGCCGGTGGAGGTGCCGGTGCCGTTCGAGGTGTCGGTGGTGTTCCGGGACGAGGACCTGGTGGTGGTGGACAAGCCGCATTTCCTGGCGACGACGCCGCGGGGGTCGCACGTGGCGGAGACGGCGTTGGTGCGGGTGCGGCGGATGGTGGGGGTGCCGGACCTCTCGCCCGCGCATCGGCTGGATCGGATGACGGCGGGGTTGCTGGTGTTCGTGGTGCGGCCGGAGATGCGGGGTGTGTACCAGTCGTTGTTCCGGGATCGTCTGGTGCGCAAGGAGTATTGGGCGGTGGCGCGGGGTGTGGGGCCGGAGGTGGGGACGGTGGTGCGGAGTCGGATCGTGAAGGAGCGGGGGGTGCACGCGGCGCGGGAGGTGGCGGGGCCGGTGAACGCGGTGACGCGGGTGGTGTCGGTGGCGCGGCGGGGGGATGTGGGGTTGTACGGGTTGGTGCCGGAGACGGGGCGGACGCATCAGCTGCGGGTGCACATGGCGGGGTTGGGGGTGCCGATCCTGGGTGATGACCTGTTTCCGGTGGTGGCGGAGCGGGCGCCGGGTGATTTCTCGGCGCCGATGCAGTTGTTGGCGCGGTCGGTGGAGTTCACCGATCCGGTGTCGGGGGTGGAGCGGCGGTTCGTGTCGGGGTTGTCGTTGTCGGCGTGGCCTGCCGGGTGACTGTCGGTGTTTTGGGATGGGTGATTTCTCCCGATTGGGGGTACACACTGGGTTCCTAGGCACGTCGAGGAGGACCCTCATGAGTGACATGTCCGCCACCCGCACCCGGCACCCTGGCCAGCTCGCGGCCATGGCGGTCGGGGCGGTGTTCCTGCTGGTCGGTGTCCTGGGATTCATCCCTGGCATCACGACGAACTATGACAGCCTCGGTTTCGCGGGCCATGAGTCCGAGGCGCTGTTGCTGGGTGTGTTCCAGGTGTCGATTCTGCACAACCTGGTGCACCTGCTCTTCGGTGTCGCGGGTCTGGCGATGGCGCGGACGCTGTCGGGTGCGCGGGCGTACCTGATCGGTGGCGGTGTCGTCTACCTGGTGCTGTGGCTGTACGGCTTGTTCATCGATCACCACAGTGCCGCGAACTTCGTGCCGCTGAATGGCGCGGACAACTGGCTGCACCTGTTCCTGGGCGTGGGCATGATCGCGCTGGGTCTGCTGGTGGCCAGCCCGCGGGGTGCTCGGCGGTAGGTGTTCTGTGGTTGTGGCCGACGGGCCGTGACTTCGACTTAGGGCGGGTCGCGGCCCGTTTGCCGTGTGTGGGGTGGGGTCAGGGTTGGGCTGGTGTGGTGAGGGCGGCGAGCAGGCGTGGGCGCAGGGTGGTGTCGTCGGGGTTGAGCAGGGCGTCGCGGATGGCGTCGAGTTGGGTGCGGAGGCGCCCCTCGGCGGCTTGGGCGGTGTCGTGGGCGGTGTGGGCGCGGTCGAGGTCGGCGCGGAGGCGGTCTTCGAGGTCGCGGGCGGCGGTTCGGGCGGTGTCGCGTTCGGTGTGGGCGTCTTGGGCGCGGGTGTGGGCGGTGGTGGCGGCGTCGCGGGCGGTGGCGATGGCGGTTTCGGCGCGGGCGCGTTCGGCGGCGGCGTGGGTGCGGGTTTCGGTGAGTTCGGCGCGGGTGGCGGCGAGGGTGGTGTGGGCGTCGGTGAGGGCGTTCTGGGTGTGGGTGAGGGTGGCTTGGGTGTGGGTGAGTTCGGTGTGGGCGGCGTCGGCGCGGGCGGTGGCCTTGGTGGCGGTGTCGCGGGTGGTGGTGAGTTCGGTGGTGGTGGCGGTGAGTTGGGCGGTGGCGGTGGCGAGGTCGGCGCGGAGGGTTTCGGCGCGGGCGCGTTCGGTCTTGGCTTCGTGGAGGGCGTGGCGGGCGTGGTCGTGTTCGGCGGTGGCGGCGGATTGGGCGGCGGCTTTGTCGCGTTCGGCGCGGGTGCGGGCGGCGTCGGCGGCGCGGAGGCGGTCGAGGGCGGCGGTGGTTTCCTCGCGGCAGTTGTGGGCTTCGGTGAGGGCTTGTTGGGCTTGGTGGCGGGCGGTTTCGGCGTCGGTGTGGGCTTGGGTGGCGCGCTGGTCGGCGGCTTGGCGTAGGCCGCGTTCTTCGGCGGCGGTGGCTTCGGCGGTGGTGACGCGGGTGTCGGCGTCGGCGAGGGCGGTGGTGGCGGCGGTGCGGACGTCGATGGTGGCGGTGAGGAGTTCGCGCAGGGGGTCGGTGGCGCGGTCGAGGGCGTCGACGAGGACGGCGGCGGTGGCGGTGAGGGCTCCGGTGCCGGGGGCGTCGTGGTCGCCGAGGGCGCGGAGGGCGTCTTCGGCGGCGGCGAGTTGTCGGCAGGTGCGTCCGCCGGGCCAGTCGCGGTCGGGGCAGTACTCGGCGGGGCGTCCGCCGCGGGGTCCGGGGGCGGGCAGGGGTGCGCGGCAGCGGCTGAAGCCGCAGAGGCCGGTGGGGGTTTTGTCGATCACTGCCTCAATCACTCCCCCAGCCTATGGTTTTGATTCATTAACCACAACACAGGGTTTGAGTTTTACAACTCGAACCCAGGTCAGCTACAGAACAGTCCTTTTGTAGCTGACCTACCAGCAGGGGTCCGAACGGAGCAACCAGTGCCGGCATGAGCCGGTCCGCGCCGGCGCGAGCCCGCAAAAGAAGCCCCCCCTGAGGACTCGCGCGGACTGGGAGGGACCCCTGTCGCCGGGGCGGCAGCAGTCCTGCCCTCTCCCCTGGTCTGCGGGCTGCTGCGATTGCCGGTGAATTTCATTCCCGGCGTCGAGTGGGAGGCGTTTCGGCAATGGGCAATCGGGGAGCCAAGGGAAGGCGAAAGGGTGAATGACACTGGGGGGTTCGCGCCCTAGCGTGAAGAGGGCGCTCGACGGCGGGGGCGAGCGTCATGCCTGGTCAGCGGGTGTGTGACGGCTGCTCGGGTGCGGCGTGGGGTGGATTCTTGCGCTGTTCGGCGGTATGGGTTCCTCGGAAAGGGCGAGTCGTGACCAGTGTGACCAATGGCCTGTTCGGCGCCGATTACTCCGAGGACTTCCACCAAGTGCACGAGCGCTTACGGGAGACGGGTGCGGTCCATTTGGCGCATTTGCCCAACGGGGTGCGGGTGTGGGTGGTCGTGCGGTACGCCGAGGCGCGGGCGGCGTTGGCCGATCCGCGGTTGAGCAAGGACTCCGAGGTGGTGGGCCGGGTCATGGGCGGGCAGTTGGCCGTGACCGGGCAGGGCAGCGACCTGGGGGTGCTGTTCGGGCCGAGCATGCTCTTCAGTGACGGGGCGCGGCACCGGCGGCTGCGCAAGCTGGTGGGGGCGGCGTTCACCGCGGCGCGCACGGAGGCGCTGCGGCCGCGGGTGTCGGCGGTGACCGCGCGGTTGTTGGATCGGATGGCCGGGGTGTCGGGGCCGGTGGACCTGGTGGCGGAGTTCGCGTTCCCGCTGCCGCTGACGGTGATCTGTGAGCTGTTGGCGGTCCCCGAGGCCGACCGGGGTGATCTGCGGGCGTGGACGACCGTGCTGATCGACGCGCCGCCGGGGCAGGCCGGTGACGCGTCGGGGGCGATGGTCGCCTACCTGTCGGGGTTGATCGAGGAGCGGCAGAGGTGTCCGGGTGATGACCTGCTTTCGGCGTTGATCGCCGCTTCCGACGGTGGCGACCGGCTCAGCGCGCGGGAGGTGGTGAGCACCGCGGCGCTGCTGCTGGTCGCCGGGCACGAGACGACCACCAGTGTGATCGGCAACGCCGCGCGCTGGCTGCTGGGCGAGCCGCGGATGTGGGCGGAGCTGGGTGAGCGTCCGGAGCTGGTGGCCCCGGTCGTCGAGGACCTGATGCGCTTGGACGGGCCGGGCAAGCACGTGACCTATCGGGTCAGCACCGAGGCGGTCACCTATGGGGAGACCACGATCCCGGCCGGGGAGGTGGTGTTGGTGTCCCAGTCCTCGGCCAACCGGGACCGGTGTCGGTGGGCGGAGGCGGACTCGTTGCGCGGTGACCGCTCCGCCGGGGAGCTGCGCGGACACTTGGCCTTCGGGTATGGGCCGCACCAGTGCTTGGGTGCGGCGTTGGGGCGCATGGAGGTGCAGATCGCGATCGGGCAGCTGACCGCGCGGTTCCCGCGGGCGCGCCTGGCGGTTCCCGTCGGGGGGTTGCGGCGCACGAGCAGTGCGCTGATGGCCAACTACGAGTCCCTGCCGGTGGTGTTGCGGCCGTGAGTGGGGGTCGGGGGCCCGGATAGGGTTCGGGGGTGGCCGGTGATCTTCTTCTCGCGCAGCGCGGTCCGTGGCCGGGGGTGGGTGACCCGGTGCGGTTGTTGGGTGAGGTCGCCGAGTGGTTGGCCGGGTACGGCAACCTCGGCACGCGCCGCACGTATGCCGAGGGGCTGGGGTTGCCGGTCAGTGCCGCGGATCTGCGGGACTGGCAGCGCGACGAGCCCGAGGGGTGGGCGGTGGCCGTGGCCCGGTACGCGGCGGCGCTGGGGGTGCGCGATGTTCCGCGGCGGGCCGGTCCGCCGCCCGCGCCGCGGGGGCGGTTGCGGGAGCTGCACTGGTTGCGGTGGTGTGCCTCGCGGGGGGTGGACCCGTGTGTGGCGCGCTCGGCGCATGTGAAGGCGTGGTTGGCGGCGTTGCAGGAGGCCGAGGCGGCGGTGGCGACGCGGGATCGGATGTTGGCCACGGTGAAGGCGCTGTACACGCACCTGGCCGATGTGGGGTTGGTGGAGGGGAATCCTGCGGCGTTGGATCGGCGCAGGCTGGGGTTGGCGGTGCCCGCGGGCAGTGCGAGTGGGACGGTCACGTTGACGACCGCGCAGGTGCGGGCGCTCTATGACACCGCGGCGGCGCCGCGGCGGGGTGCGGGGCCGTTGGACACCGCGCGGGCGCGGGCGGTGGTGGCGCTGTTCACGTTGGGGTTGCGGGTCAGTGAGATCTGCGGGTTGGACCGGGGTGATCTGCACGTGACGCGGGGGCGGCGGGCGCTGCGGGTGCGGGGCAAGGGCGGCAAGACGCGGGTGGTGTACCTGCACGCGTTGGCCGAGGAGGCGGTGGCCGATTACCTGCGGGTGCGTGACGCGGCGGAGCCGGGGGCGTCGTTGCCCGCGCGGCGTGAGCAGGGCCGGGCGCCGAGTCCGTTGCTGCGGACGCGGACGGGGGCGCGGTATCAGCGTCAGGCGGTGTGGCAGTTGTTGCGGCGGTTGGCGGGGGCGGCGGGTGCTCCGCTGCGGGATGTGGCCGAGGCGATGCACCCGCACGCGTTGCGCCACTTCTATGTGACCACGGCGGTGGAGGCGGGTGCGCAGTTGGTGCACGTGCAGGCCGATGTGGGGCACACGAGCATCGATACGACCGAGCAGGTGTACAACAGCGCCGCGCGGGACCCCGGCCGCAGTGCGGTTGATCTTGTGGGGGATGTCCTGGGCGCCCACCCGATCAGCGGATCGGGTTCACCCGGATCGCCGCAGCCGTCTCCGCGTTCGCGGTAGAATTGTCACGCGCCGCACCGGGAAAGCCGGTGGGCTGACCCGGATGCCAGGGGGTGTGTGCGGCGCGGACACGGATGGGGGATGGTGTCATGGCTATCCGCAGTGATCGGGAGTGGGAGACCGCTCAGACCGCCCAGTGATGGGCCGCCAGTGATGGGCTGCCCGGTGATGGCGCGGTAGGCGCACCGAACGCCGTTCCGGCCCCCGTGGGAGTTTCACCTCCCGTGGGGGCCGGCGGTGTGTCAGCTGCCCGATTCGAGGGTCTGCAGGTCCTGCATGAGGGTGGGCCTGCGCATCCAGGTGCCGTGCGGGCGAGCCAGCAGCGTGGCCAGCGGTTCGGGTTTGCCGAGGTGGAAGCCTTGGGCGACGCGCACGCCGAGGCGGGACAGCGCCTCGACCTGGGTGGCGCGCTCGACCCACTCGGCCACCACCGACAGGCCCAGGCCGCGGGCGATCTCCACCAGCCCCTGGACCAGGACGGTGTCGCGGCTGCCGTAGTCGATGCTGTGGATGAACTCCCCGTCGATCTTCAACCCGGTGATGGGCAGTTCTTTGAGGTGCACGAACGAGCCGAAGCCCGAGCCGAAGTCGTCCAGGGTGATGCGGCAGCCCGAGGCGCGCAGCTGCTGGGAGAGGCTGCGGGCGGCGTCGAGGTTGGTGACCGCGGCGGTCTCGGTGATCTCGAAGCCCAGCCGGCCCGGGGCCACCCCGGCGGCGGTGAGCCGGTCGAGGACGAAGTCGCCGAAGTCCTCGTCCTCCAGGGTGCGCCCGGAGACGTTGACGTTGAACCGCAGCCCCGGGTAGGGGTGCTCGACCAGGGTCTGGATGGCCTGCCCGGCGACCCAGCGGTCGATCTCGCAGACGAGGTCGCTGCGTTCGGCGGCGAGGAGGAACTCCCCCGGGCCCAGGGTGGGTTCGCGGCCGTCCTCCAGGCGCAGCAGCAGCTCGTGGCCGATGACGCGGCCGCTGGTCAGCTTTACCATCGGCATGGCGTGCAGGACGAACCCGCCGTCGTTGAGGGCGGCGCGGACGCGTTCGATGACCGTCACCCGCAGGGCGGTGTCCTTGTAGTGGCCCTGTTCGTAGACGGTGACCCGGTTGCGGCCCGCGGCCTTGGAGGCGTAGAGGGCCATGTCGGCGTTGGCCAGCACCTCCTGCCAGGACACCCCGGAGTCGAACGGGGCGATGCCGATGCTGACGGTGATCCGCCCCGCCCCGGCCACGCCGGTGAGCGGGACCGCGGCGATGGCGTTGCGCAGCCGGTCGGCCACCGTGACCGCGGCGTGGGCGTCGATGCCGGAGAGGACCGCGGCGAACTCGTCGCCGGAGAGCCTGCCCAGCACCTGGCGGCTGCCGATGCGGTCGCGCAGCAGGGAGGCCAGCGTGCACATGACCTTGTCACCCATGGGGTGCCCGTGCAGGTCGTTGACGTCCTTGAAGTGGTCGAGGTCCAGCAGCAGGAACGCCCCGCGCGCGCCGAGCGAGAGCTGGCGCTCCAGTTCCCTGGTCAGGGCGCGGCGGTTGGGCAGCCCGGTCAGCGGATCCTCGTCGACCAGGCGCAGCAGCTCGTCCTGGCGGCCGGAGAGGCCGCCGATCTCCAGCTCGCGGGCCCGCCAGTGGGTCACGTCGACGGCGCGGTAGAGCAGGTTGCCGTCCTCGACGGCGGTGCAGCGGATCTCCAGCCACCGGTAGCCCGAGGGGCCCGGCAGCGGCACCACCACGTCCTCGGCGCGCGGCTCGTCGGGGGCGCCCGCCAGCAGCGCGGTCAGCGACCGGCCCTTGCTCTGGGCAAAGTCCAGCCCGAGCAGCGCGGCCATCGCCGGGTTCACCCACAACACCCGGCCGTGCTCGTCGGTCAGCGCGTAGGCGGTGTCGGTGGCCGTGAGTATCGCCGCCGGAGCGGCCTTGTCATCCGTCACCCCGCCACCCTCACCCGTTCACGTGGGGACATGGGCACGTAGCGTAGTGGACGGGTGATGGTCAGCGAAGACGCTCGGCCGCTTTCGCCGCGAAACCGATGCGCGCGGCCAGCTCGGCCAGCTCAGCGGGGGTGGCGCCGTCGGCGGCGGCGCTCACCACGTCCTCCGCGGCGCACCGCAGGGCGAAGAGCCGGTCCTGCAGGTCGGCCAGTTCCGCGGCCGAGAGGACCACCGCGTCCTCGGGCAGCCCGCCGCGGCGCACCACCCCGCGGCGCTCGTAGGCGCGCTGGCGGCAGGGCTGCCCGCAGTAGCGGCGGGGGCGCCCGGCGCCCGCGCCGCCGGGCAGCGGCGCCCCGCACCAGCCGCAGTGCCGCGCCTGGGCGCGCCGCTCCGGCGGGATGTTCACCAGCATGGGCGCAGACGCTATCCCGACACCCCGCGTGTACCCCAGCGCCACGCCGCTGCGGCAGACTCGGCGGGTGTCCACACCACACGGGTTCCTCACCGGCCCCCACCCGCGGGCCTTCGTCCACCGGGGCTGGCACTCCACCGTGCCCGGGCAGGACATGTACGGCATGGAGAACTCCCTGGCCGCGTTCCGCCGGGCGGCCGCGGAGGGCTACCACTACCTGGAGACCGACGTGCACGTCACCAGCGACGGTGTGGTGGTGGTGCAGCACGACCCGCGCCTGGAGCGCACCACCGACACCGGGGGCGAGGTCGCCGCGCTGCCGTGGTCGGCGGTGCGGCGGGCCCGCATCGGCGGGCGGGAGCCGATCGCCCGGCTGGAGGACCTGCTGGAGGAGCTGCCCGAGGCGCGGCTCAACATCGACGTGAAGGTCGACGCGGCGGTCGGGCCGCTGCTGCGGGTGCTCGAGCGGACCGGCGCCGCCGACCGGGTGTGTGTGGCCTCGTTCTCCGAGGCGCGCCTGGCGCGGGTGCGGCGCCTGGCGGGTCCGGCGGTGCTGACCTCGATGGGGATGCGGGCGATGGTGGTGTTCTGGGCGTCGGGGCGGCTGCCCGCGCTGCCGCTGGGCCGCTCCCCCGGGCGTCCGCCGCTGGCGCAGGTCCCGGTGCGCCACGGGGCGCTGACGGTGGTCGACCGGCGGCTGGTGGCCGCGGCGCGGCGCCGTGGCGGGGAGGTGCACGTGTGGACCATCGACGAGCCCGCCGAGATGCGCCAGTTGCTCGACCTGGGGGTCGACGGGCTGATGACCGACCGGCCGCGGGTGCTCAAGGACGTGCTGATCGAACGCGGCCTGTGGGCGTGTGCTTGACCTCCAGCGCGGTGGAGGTGCTGAGCTGCCCCGGTGACACTCGCATTGGACTATGACCCGCTCGCGGCCGCCGACTGGGGCGTCGACGCGCTGGACCTCGACGCCTACCTGACCCGTGTCGGCAGGCCGCGCCTGGCGCCGTCGGCGGCGGCGCTGCGGAGCCTGCACGTCGCGCACGTGGCGGCGATCCCGTTCGAGAACGTCGACGTGCTCACCGGCGCCCATCCCGGGGTCGGGCTGGCGCAGTCGGCGGCGAAGCTGGTGGGGCGCCGCCGCGGCGGCTACTGCTTCGAGCACGCCACGGTGTTCGCCGCCGCCCTGGAGCGCCTGGGCTTCACGGTGCGGCGTCACCTGGCCCGGGTGCACCCGCAGGGCTCCGGGGCGCGCACGCACCTGATGCTGCTGGTCGAGGTCGACGGGGTCGACCACCTGGTGGACGTGGGGTTCGGGGCGAGCATGTGGGTGCCGATGCCGTTGGTCGACGGCGCCGAGGTCGACCAGGCCGGGTGGCGCACGCGGCTGCTGGCGCTGCCCGACAGGCGCTGGGTGCTGACCCGCGACGGGGAGAGCGGCTGGAGCGCCGAGCACGAGTTCGACCCCGGGGAGGCGCCGCTGCGCCCGGTCGACGTCGACTTGGCGCACCACTACACCGCCACCGGCCCGGACTCGCCGTTCCCGGGCAGGCTGATCGTCAAGCACCTGCGGCCGGGCATGTCCACCAGCCTCATCGGGCGGGAGCTGACCGTGCGCCACGCCGACGGGGACACCGAGACCCGGGTCGTGGCGCCCGGGGAGCTGGGGGACCTGCTGGGTGAGCTGGGCGTCGAGCTCGACGAGGCCGAGCTGGCGGTGGTGCTCGGCACGTGGGAGAAGCGCTGAGCGGCGCGCCGTGGCGGGTGGGGCCGGGCGGTGCTGGTGACTGTTTGGACTCGGCGGGCCGCCCCGGGCGGGCGGGACAGTAGTCTCCGCCGTGGCCGGGCGTGATCTCCGGCACGGGCGGGACCGGAGGCGCGCAGTGAGCATGGTTGAGGGCACCACCGCGGACGAGGGCGCGCGCAAGCGCGAACAGCGCGGCTGGGTCTGGTACGACTTCGCCAACCAGGTGTTCCCCACCTCGGTGACCACCGTGTTCGGCGCCCTCTACCTCACCGCCGTCGCCGCGGAGGCCGCCGCCGCCGACACCGCCCGCAACGGCCCGCAGCCCTGCCCCGGCGGGGACAAGCTGCGCGACTGCGACATCAGCGTCTTCGGCCTGGAGTTCGCCACCGGGTCGCTGTGGGGGTACCTGCTCTCCTTCGCCACCGTCATCCAGGTGCTGATCGTGCCGCTGATGGGCGCCATCGCCGACCGCTCGCCGAACAAGAAGAAGCTGCTGGCCGGGTTCGCCTTCGGCGGGGCGGGCGCCACCGTCGCCATGGCCCTGGTCACCGGTACCAACTGGGAACTCGGGGCGGGCCTGTTCATCCTGGCCAACATCGGCTACGGCACCTCCATCGCCATCTACTACTCGTTCATCCCCGAGATCGCCACCGCCGACGAGCGCGACGCGCTGTCCACCCGCGGCTGGGCCTTCGGCTACCTCGGCGGCGGGATCGCCCTGGCCCTGCAGCTGGTGCTGGTGATCTTCGGGGAGGACATCGGCATCAGCTCCGGGGACGCCGCGCGCATCGCCTTCCTCACCTCCGGGCTGTGGTGGGCCGGGTTCACCCTCATCCCGCTGCGCGCGCTGCGCTCCCACGCCCCGCACGATCAGGGCTCCACCATCACCGCAGCCCAGGGCTCGGTCATCACCGCCGGGTTCCGCGAGCTGGGCCAGACCCTGCGCCACGCCAGGACCTACCCGCTGACCCTGGCGTTCCTGGGCACCTACCTCATCTACACCGACGGCATCGCCTCGGTGGCCAACCTCTCGGCCCAGTACGGCAGCGAGGAACTGAAGTTCGACACCAACGTGCTCATCACCACCATCCTGATCGTGCAGTTCGTGGCCTACTTCGGCGGCGTGCTGCACGGGCGGGTGGCGCGGGTGCACGGGGCCAAGCGCACCATCATGGGCAGCCTGCTGGTGTGGATCGTGGTGCTGGGGGCGGCGTTCTTCGTCCAGGCCGGGCAGCAGCTGCAGTTCTACGCCGTCGCCGGGGGCATCGGGCTGGTGCTGGGCGGGACCAACGCGCTGTCGCGGTCGCTGTTCAGCCAGATGATCCCGCCGGGCAAGCAGGCCCAGTACTTCGCCGTCTACGAGGTCGGCGAGCGCGCCACCTCGTGGCTGGGGCCGCTGGTCTTCGCCGTCACCGCCGAGGCGACCGGCTCCTACCGCTACGCGATCATCTCGCTGGTGGGGTTCTTCATCATCGGGTTCGTCCTGCTGTACTTCGTGCCGGTGCGCCGGGCCATCGCCGCGGTGGGCAACCCGGTCCCGAAGGTCCTGTGATCGGCGGCCGCGGGCCGGGACACTAGGGTTTGGGCCCGTGACCTCCACGACCGCCGACCCCGACCCGACCGACGCGCTGTCCTCCGTGCCGCGGCGCGCCCTGCCGGTGGTGGGGCACCTGCGCTTCTACTACGGCCCGATGGACTGCGGGAAGTCGACGCTGGCGCTGCAAGTCGACCACAACCAGTCCCGGCAGGGCCGTGAGGGGCTGCGGCTGGTCTCCCGCGACCGCTCGGGGCGCCCGTGCATCACCAGCCGCATCGGCATCGCCGCCCAGGCCATCGAGCTCGACGCGGGCGCCGACCTGCGGGAGCTGGTGTCGGCCCGGTGGGCGCTGGGGGAACGGGTGGACTACCTGATCGTCGACGAGGCGCAGTTCCTCACCCCCGCCCAGGTCGACCAGCTCGCCGAGCTGGCCGACGACGCCCAGGTCGACGTGTACTGCTTCGGCATCGCCACCGACTTCCGCAGCCACCTGTTCCCCGGGGCGCGGCGGCTGGTGGAGCTGGCCGACGAGCTGCGCCCGGTCCAGGTCGACGTGCTGTGCTGGTGCGGGCTGCCCGCCCGGTTCAACGCCCGCGTCGCCGAGGGGCGGGTGCTGCGCGCCGGGGACACCGTCCTGGTGGCCGACACCGCTCACCCGGGCACGCACCGTGACTCCGTCACCGACCACGACCCCGCTACGGTGCGTTACCAGGTGTTGTGCAGGCGTCACTTTCGGCTGGGTGACCTGGGTGTGCCTCCCGGGGTGCAGGGGCAGCTGTCCTTCGCGTGACCGACAAGCCCCGTCACAGCTATCCCCCGTAGGGGTGATCTACTGAAGACGTGGTGGCGATAACGAGTCATGGACCCGACCACGGGGCATCCCTAGGGTGGATGCAGTTGTTGACGGGTGAAACATGTCACCCTGTGCGATCGTGATACGTACTCGGGAATCTATTGCCCGTACCGTTCGTTGCACAGGGTGAGCAACACCCAGGCTCTGCTGTTGAGCCGAGTGAAAGGACGCCGCCATGGCCGACCGTGTGCTTCGTGGTAGCCGGCTGGGAGCGGTCAGCTACGAGACTGACCGCAATCACGACCTCGCCCCGCGCCGGACGGTCAGGTACGCCTGCCCGAAGAACCACGACTTCGAAGTCCCCTTCTCCGACGACGCCGAGGTCCCCTCGGTGTGGGAGTGCCGCCTGCACGGCCTCGAATCGAAGATGATCGACGGCAGCAGCCCCGAGCCGAAGAAGACCAAGCCCCCGCGCACCCACTGGGACATGCTGCTGGAGCGCCGCTCGATCCCCGAGCTGGAGGAGCTGCTCACCGAGCGCCTCGCCGAGCTCAAGGGACGGCGCAGCCGCTCGGCGTAAAGCACGTTCCCCTGAAGACGACGGCCGCCCGGACCTCCCCCCACCGGGCGGCCGTCCCCTGTCTCACGGGCCGGACCGCCCCTCCCGCGTCCGGGACCTGGAGCGGGAGAGGCGGGCCGGGGTCAGCGGCGGCGCAGCAGGGCCTGCAGCTGGCGGCCGCGGCGGCGCAGCCCCCACTTGGTGACCCGCCACAGCGCCTCGCGCACGATGTTGCCGCTCATCTTCGACTCGCCGCGCTCGCGCTCGACGAAGGTGATCGGCACCTCCGCCACGGTGAACCCCGCCTCGATGGTGCGCCACGCCAGGTCGATCTGGAAGCAGTAGCCCTGCGAGGCCACGTTGTGCAGCTTGAGCTTCTCCAGCACCGCGCGGCGGAACGCGCGGTAGCCGCCGGTGATGTCGCGGACCTTCGCGCCCAGGGCGAGCTGGGAGTACAGGTTGCCGCCGCGGGAGAGGACCTCCCGGCTGCGCGGCCAGTTCACCACCTTGCCGCCGGGCACGTACCGCGAGCCCAGCGCCAGGTCGGCCCCGTCCAGGGCGCCCAGCAGCCGCGGCAGGTCCTCCGGGGCGTGGGAGCCGTCGGCGTCCATCTCCACGATGACGGCGTAGTCGCGCTCCAGCGCCCAGGCGAACCCGGCGATGTAGGCCGCGCCCAGCCCGGCCTTCTCGGTGCGGTGCAGCACGTTGACGCGGGGGTCGGCGGCGGCCATCGCGTCGGCGAGGTCGCCGGTGCCGTCAGGGCTGCCGTCGTCGACGACGAGCACGTGGGTCTCGGGCAGGGCCGCGTGCAGCCGCTCGACGATGGGCCCGATGTTCTCGCGCTCGTTGTAGGTGGGGATCACCACCAGCACAGGGTCGAGCGGGCCGTGGTCGTGGCGCTGGTCGGCCATGGATGTCCTCTGCTCTCGCGCCCGGCTCTCCCCGGGCGGCGTCGGTCGGTGCCGGGTGGGTCAGCGTCGTGCGCGCCTGCCCGCGATCAGGGCGCTCGCCAGCGCGGCCAGGCCCACGACCACCATGACCCGCTCGGGCCAGGCACCCAGTCGGTCCGCCATCGTAGTCTCCGTGCGCAGCGGGACGCGTTCGACCAGGGCATCCGGGGTGAACAGGCCCGTCGAGCGCACGATCGACCCGTCCGGGGCGAGGATGGCGCTGACCCCGCTGGTGGCCGCGACGATCACCGCGCGGCCGTGCTCGACGGCGCGGACGCGGTCCATCGCCAGCTGCTGGTAGGTCATCTCGGTGCGGCCGAAGGTGGCGTTGTTGGTGGGCACCGCGATCAGGTTGGCGCCCAGGGCGACGTTCTCGCGGACCACGTCGTCGAAGGCGACCTCGTAGCAGGTGGCCACCGCCAGGCGGACCCCGCCGACGGTGAAGATCTGCGGGGCGGTGCCCGCGCGGAAGTTGTTGGCGCGGTCGACGTAGTCGGTGAACAGGCGGAAGAACCCGCGCCAGGGCATCGTCTCGCCGAAGGGCTGCAGCTGGCGCTTGGTGTACTCGGCGACCGGGCCGTCCCGCGGGGTCCAGAGGATGACGGTGTTGCGGGGCCGCCCGTCGGGGTCGACGAGCACCGAGCCCACGGCGATCGGGGCGCCGATGGCGCGGGCGGCGCGGTCGATGGCGGCGCGGGCGTCGGGGTTGCGGTAGGGGTCGATGTCGGAGGCGTTCTCCGGCCAGATCACCAGCTCCGGGCGCGGGAGGCGACCGGCGGCGACGTCGGCGGCGAGCTGCTCGGTGCGCGCGACGTGGTTGTCGAGCACGGCGCGGCGTTGGGCGTTGAAGTCCAGTCCGGCGCGCGGGACGTTGCCCTGCACGGCGGCGACGGTGAGGTGCCCGTCCTGGGCGTCGGTGCCGACGAGCGGGGTGTAGGCCAGGCCCGCCAGCAGGGGGACGACGACGGCCAGGGCGGCGGCGGGCCTGCGGCTGCCGAGGAGTTCGGCGAGGCCGAAGCCGGTGAGGGTGACGGCGAAGGCGATCAGCGGGGTGCCGCCGAGCGCGGCCAGCGGCAGGTACCAGCCCTCCGGCTGGCTGAAGGCGACCTTGGCCCACGGGAACCCGCCGAAGGGGAACACCGCGCGCAGGGTCTCCCCCGCCGTCCACAGCAGCGCCGCCCACAGCGCCCACCCGGTGAGCCTGCCCACCACGGCGATCGCCGCGCACGCCACCGCCACCATCAGCGCCTGCACCCCCGCCAGCGGCAGCCACGCGACGAGGCCGACGAACTCGCCGGTCCAGGCCAGCAGGGGGGTCATCATGGCCATGCCGAAGGCGAACCCGTAGCCGAACCCGGCGCGGGCGCGGGCGCGGCGCAGCAGCAGCCCGAGCACGGCGAACCCCACGGGCGCCAGCCACCACGTCGGCCGCGGCGGGAACGCCAGGAACACCAGCAGCCCCCCGGCGACGGCCGCGGCGACGCGGCCCGCGAGCAGCACGCGGGCGCGGGGCGCGGGTGCTGGGGGCTGGTCGACCTCGGAAGCGACGGTGGGGGCGGCCACGAGCACAGCCTACGGGCGGTCGCGCGCGCCACTGGTGGCCGTGTCGTCCGGTGAGGGTCGAGGCCCGCTGGGGCCGGGAGGAGCCGCGTCGTCATGTCAGGGGGGTCCGCCGTAGCGTCCGCGCAGGCTCGCGCGTCGACGACCCCACCCAGGCGCAGGAGCGCCCCGGCGGCGGGCGGGTCGGCGTGGAGGGTCACCGGTCCTCCGGTGCTCGGCGTCGGGGCCGTGAAGGCCAACTGCCGGGCGCGGGTGCCGCGCAATCCCGTGCCCGGGGGGCTCGCGCCGACGCACGGCGCGGGCCCCCCGGGGGGGGGGGGGCTCAGACCTGTTCGGCGAGGAGGTTCTTGACGACCTTGCCGGTGGCGTTGCGCGGCACCTTCGGGACGAACACCACGTCGCGGGGCACCGAGTAGCGCTCCAGGTGGGCCTGGACGAAGTCCTGGATGTCGCCCGCGTGCAGGCGGGCGCCGGGCTTGAGGGCGACGAACGCGGCGAAGCGCTGGCCGTGGTCGGGGTCGGGGACGCCGACCACGGCGACGTCCTGGACCTGCTCCAGGCTCAGCAGCAGTTCCTCCACCGGGCGGGGGAAGACGTTCTCCCCGCCGGAGACGATCATGTCGTCGTCGCGGCCCGCGACGAACAGGCGCCCGTCGGCGTCGAGGTAGCCGCGGTCGCCGGTGACCATCAGGTCGTCGTGCATCTCCGCCCCGGCGCCGTCGGTGTAGCCCTCGAAGAGCATGTCGTTGCCCACGGCGATGCGCCCGACGACGCCGGGGGGCAGGGGGTGGCCGTCGGCGTCGAGGATGCCGACCTTGGTGCCCAGGGGGGTGCGCCCGGCGGTGGTGGGGGCCGCGCGCAGGTCGGCGGGGTCGGCGATGCTGGCCCAGGACACCTCGGTGGAGCCGTAGAGGTTGTAGAGGATGTCGCCGAAGGCGTCCATGAACCCGGTGGCCAGGGCGCCGGGCAGGGGGGCGCCGCTGGTGGCGACCACGCGCAGGCTGCTGGTGTCGTAGCGGGCGCGGACGCGGTGGGGCAGGTCGAGGATGCGCTGGAGCATGACCGGCACGGCGATCAGGGAGGTGCAGCGCAGCTCGGCGATGGCCGCGAGGGTGCCCTCGGGGTCGAAGCGGCGGCGCACCACGACCGTCGCCCGCAGGGGGGTGCCCAGCTGCAGGGCGGCCAGCCCCCAGGTGTGGAACAGCGGGGCGGCGACGAACATGCGCTCCCCCACGCGCAGGGGGATGCGCGAGAGGATCGCCGCCGCGGCGCTCAGGCCCGAGGGGTTGCGGCGGCGGGCGCCCTTGGGGGTGCCGGTGGTGCCGGAGGTCATGACGATGACGCGCCCGGCGTGGCGGGGCGCGCGCAGCGGTGTGGGCTCGCCCGCGGCGACGAGGTTGGCCAGGGTGTTCTGGGAGGGGGCCGCGCTCCAGGTGGAGATGTAGCGCAGGGTCGGGGGCAGGTGGTGGAACAGGGGGGCGAACTCGTCGTCGGCGAGCAGGGCGACGGGGCGGTGGCGCTCGACGACGTCGGCGACCTGGTCGGCGGACATGCCGGTGTTGAGCATGAGCACGTCGGCGCCGAGGGTGCCGCAGGCGACGGCGGCCTCGGCGATGCCCGCGTGGTTGCGGCACATGAGCGCGACGCGGCGCCCGGCGCGCACGCCGCGCGCGGCCAGGGAGTTGGCCAGGCGGGTGGCGCGGTCCTGGATCTCGGCGTAGGTGCGTTCGCCCTGTTCGTCGATGATGGCCAGGGTGGCGGGGGCGGCGACGGTGGCCGAGCGGTAGCCGCCGACGAGGGTGGCGCCCCAGCGGGCGACGGTGCCCAGCTGGCGGGCGAGGAGGTCGGGGCGCGCGGCGCTGATGACCCCGGCGCGGGCCAGGACGCGGGCGGTGGTGACCGCCGAGCCGCCGCGGGCGGTGGCGTCGATGCGGGTCGGGGAGACGGTGAGCGCGCGCCCGGCGAGGTGGTCGTCGATGAGGGTGAAGGCGCGGCGGAGGCGTTTGCGTAGCCAGGGCGCGGTGAGGACGGTGCCCGCGGTGAGGTTCTCCGGCAGGGACAGCACGACCTGCACCCGGGTGCGGGCGCGGCCCTCGGGGGTGAGGCGGACGCTGAGGTGCCCGCCCTGCCAGGCGGGCCCGACGAGCACCAGGTGCTCGCCGGGGCGGTGGACGAGGACGGCCATCTCGTCGAGGACCGGGGCGTCGCCGCGCAGGGCGTAGCGGACCCGGTAGCGGGCGCCGCGCCCGGACGGGGCGCCGCTGCCCGCGGGGTCGCAGGCGGCGATCTCGCGGACGAACCGCGGGTAGAGCACGGGGTCGCCGAGCAGGTCCCACACCTGGGCCGGGAGGTGGTCCAGGATGTGGTCGATCTCGACGAGTTCGGTGGGCATGGTCCTCCGCTGTGGCCCCGGGTCTGACTGGTTGGTGTGGGTCCGGTTGTTATCAGCGAAGGGCCGACCGGGGCAAGCGCGCGGTGGTCCGTTCGGCCCAGTACGGGCCAAGATCACTCGCACGGCGCAGCCGTGATGCCGGTATTGCGCAAGATCGGCGGGTCGTGGGGTCAGGGTTGGGGGGCGGGCACGACGACGGTTCCGCGGGCCCGGGTGACCACCAGCGGCGGGTCGAGGACGTCGGCGGCGGAGGGGCCGCGGTCGGGGGCGGCGCGGCACAGGACGCGGGCCTCGAAGTCCATTTCCCGGGAGCGGGTGCCCACGCGCACGAGGGTGGCGGTGGCCTCGATGACGTCCCCGGCCTGCACGGCCGCGGCGAAGGTGACCTCGCTGTACCCGGCGAAGAGCCCTTCGTCGCCGTCGGCGCGCACGCACAGCTCGGTGGCGACGTCGCCGAAGAGGCCCAGCCCGTAGGCGCCGTCGACGAGGCTGCCGCCGTAGTGGGCGTGGCCGTGGGGGACGTAGCGGCGGTGGGTGACGCTCATGCCGACCTGGGCGCTCATGCTCCGACGGGGTCCTTCCTGGTGAGGGCGTGGACGAGGTAGCTGGCCACCTCGCCGGGGGTGGTGCCGCGGCTGAAGACGCGGTCGACGCCGAGTTCGCCCGCCATCAGCGGGTCGAAGCGGGGCCCGCCCGCCACGAGCAGGGGTTTGCGCTCGCCCATGGCTTCGCGGAAGGCCGCCGACATCTCCTGGGTGTTGAGGATGTGGGCGTCGCGCTGGGTGACGACCTGGGAGACCAGCACGGCGTCGGCTTTCTCCCCGCGGGCGCGTTTGACCAGTTCGGGGACGGTGACCTGGGCGCCGAGGTTGACGACGCGCAGTTCGCGGTAGTACTCCAGGCCCTTCTCCCCGGCGAAGCCCTTGATGTTGAGGATGGCGTCGATGCCGACGGTGTGGGCGTCGGTGCCGATGCAGGCGCCGACGACGACGAGTTTGCGGCGCAGGGTCTTCTTCACCGCGGTGTTGATCTCACTGGGGGTGAGCAGGGGGTATTCGCGCTCGACGATGGTGACGGCGTCGAGGTCGACGAGGTGGGAGACCGAGCCGTAGACGACGAAGAAGGTGAAGTCCCCGCCGATGGGGTGGCTGTGGACGACGAGGGCGGGGTCGATGCCCATCTTGTTGGCGAGCTGGGCGGCGGCGCCCTCGGCGCGGGGGCCGTGCGGGACGGGCAGGGTGAACGACACCTGGACCATGCCGTCGCCGGTGGTGTCGCCGTAGGGGCGGACGTGGCGCTTCACGCGGGGGCACCTTCTTCGAGCAGGTCGGCGGCGGGGTTGGTGTAGCCCTCGGCCTTGGCGATGACGCCGTCGGCGCCCTTGCCGAGGTCGGCGGGGCGTTTCATCAGCCCGAAGGTGCCCTTGCCGATCGCGGGGAGCAGGCCCTCCTCGACGATGCGCCCGAGCAGGTCGACGGCTTCGCCGAGGACGTGGTGGGCGCGTTTGACGATGAGGCCGTCGGGGGCGGGGCGGAAGTCCTCGCGCAGGCTTCCGGCGGCTTGCAGCACGTAGCGCACGTTGGCCAGGGCGAGGTCGCGGTCGGACAGGAACGGGGTGACCACCGCCTCGGTCATCATCCCGACGAGCAGGATCGACTGGCCGGTGAGGACCCCGGCGAGGTTGAAGAACCCGTCGAGCAGGTAGCCGTCGAAGACGTTGCCGGTCATGTGCTTGGTCGGCGGCATCCACTTCAGCGGCGCGTCGGGGAACAGCTCGCGGGCCAGCAGGGCGTGGGCGAGCTCCAGGCGGAAGGAGTCGGGGACCTTCGGGTTGATCTCGAAGGCGTGCCCGAGGCCGAGCAGCTCGTCGGGCAGCCCGGCCTCGTGGGCGAAGTGCTCGTTGAGCAGCTGGGAGACGGTGACGGTGTGGGCGGCGTCGACGGCGTCGTCGGTGGTGAGGTAGTTGTCCTCGCCGGTGTTGATGATGATGCCCGCGCGGGCGTGGACCTGGCGGGAGAAGCGCTGGTCGACGAAGGTGCGGATGGGGTTGATGTCGCGGAAGAGGATGCCGTACATGGAGTCGTTGAGCATCATGTCCAGGCGCTGCAGCCCGGCGAGCACGGCGATCTCGGGCATGCACAGCCCGGAGGCGTAGTTGGTGACCCGCACGTAGCGCCCGACCTCCGCGGACACCTCGTCCATGGCCGCGCGCATGATGCGGAAGTTCTCCTGCGTGGCGTAGGTGCCCGCGAAGCCGTGGTGGGTGGCGCCCTCGGGCACGTAGTCCAGCAGCGACTGCCCGGTCGAGCGGATCACGGCGATGACGTCGGCCCCGGCGCGGGCGGCGTTGGCCGCCTGCACGACGTCCTCGTCGATGTCGCCGGTGGCCACGATCAGGTAGATCCAGGGCCGCTGGGGCGGGTCGCCGAGGCGGGTGACGAGCTTGTCGCGCTGGGCGCGGTTGCGGTCGACGGTGCGCAGGCCGCGGGTGACGGCGGTGCGGGCGGCCTTGGCGGCGCGGGTGGCGTCGCGGCCTTGTGGCAGCCGGTAGGTGACCTGCCCGGCGGCGGTGGCCTCGGCCAGCTCGGTGAGGCTGGGCAGGTTGTGCTCGCGCAGGGCGTGGAACACCGGCAGCGCCACCCCGTGCTCCAGGCCGCAGTGCTCGCGCACGGTGTCCACGACGCGGTTGACCCACGGCACGTCACCGGCGCGGTGGGTGGTGTCGGCGCCGGTGATCCCGGCCAGGCGCAGCGTGGCGCGCTCCACCGCGACGGTGGTGTGCGCGCGGGCCAGGTCGATCACCGGGGCGGCGGCGCGGGCGGCCAGCTCCCGCGCGGTGGCCACCACGGCCGGGTCCAGGTCAAGCAGCCCCATGGTCCTCCTGTCGGTCGTAGAGCACCCGGCCCGCCAGCACGGTGCGCAGGCAGGTGGGCAGGCCCGCGTCCTGGTCGAGGCGGGGCAGTGCGGGCACGCGCGAGCGCGGGTCGGTCGACCAGCGCTGCACGCGGGCGTCGGGGGCGGCGACGGCGAGTTCGTCGACGTCCCAGACGGCGTAGGTGGCGGGCGCGCCGGGCACCAGGGTGCCGGTGAGCCCGTCGTCGACCCCGGCGGCGCGCCAGCCGCCGCGGGTGTGGGCGGTGAACGCCGCGCGGGGCGAGAGGCCGTGCCCGTCGGTGCGGTGGTGCACCGCGGCGCGCACCGCGGCCCACGGGTCCACGGCGGTGACGGGGGCGTCGGAGCCCAGGGCCAGGACGACCCCGGCGGCGGCGAGCTGGGCGAAGGGGTTGAGGGTGGTGCCGCGCTCGGCGCCCAGGCGCGTGGCGTACATGCCGTGGCGCCCGCCCCAGTGGGCGTCGAACAGCGGCTGCACCGAGGCGATGACCCCCCAGTGGGCCAGCTGCTGGGCCTGGCCGGGGGTGACCATCTCCAGGTGTTCGACGCGGTGGCGGGCCCCGGCGACGGCCAGGCGCCCGAGGTGCTGCTCGGCGCGGGCGAAGCCCTCGATGAGCGCGTCGACCGCGGCGTCGCCGATGACGTGGAACCCGGCCTGGATGCCCGCCTCGGTGCACACCCGCAGGTGCTCGCCGATGGCGGCGGCGTCGAGGTAGAGGGCGCCGTGGGTGTCGGGGGCGTCGGTGTAGGGGGCGCGCAGGGCGGCGGTGCGGGAGCCGAGGGCGCCGTCGACGAACAGGTCCCCGGCCAGGCCGCGGACGCGGTGGGTGGCGGCCAGCTCGGCGGGGCCGCGCTCGCCCCAGTAGGCGATGACCTCGGGCAGGGCGGTCTCGGTGTCCTCGGCGTGGGCGAGCAGGGCGGCGAGGTCCTCGGCGCCGGAGATGTCCGGGCCCGCGCACTCGTGGACGCAGGCGATGCCCATGGCCGCGGCGTGGCGCAGGAACTCGCGCTGGGCGTGGGCGCGCTGCGTGTCGGTGATGGCGGCGCGGGCGGCGCGGCGGGCGTGGTGGTGGGCCTCGCGGGTCAGCGGCCCGTCGGGGTGGAAGCCGTCGGCGGCCTTGGCGTCGGGGACGCGCTCGAGCAGGGCGGTGGACACCAGGGCGGAGTGCACGTCGACGCGGGAGAGGTACACCGGGGCGCCGTCGGCGGCGGCGTCGAGTTCGGCGCGGGTCGGGGGGCGCTGCTGCGGCCAGGTGGTCTCGTCCCAGCCGTGCCCCCACACCGCGGCGTGGCCGTGGCGGCGCACGTGGGCGGCCAGGGTGTCCAGCGCGGCGGTGAGGGTGGGGGCGGTGGTGAGGTCCAGGCCGGTGCGCAGCAGCCCGGCGCTGGTGGCGTGGACGTGGGCGTCGACGAAGGCCGGGGCGACGAAGGCCCCGTCGAGGTGGATGGTCTCGTCGGCGTCGCCGTGCAGGGTGGCGCCGACGGAGTCCTGGCCGAGCCAGACGACGACGCCGTCGGCGACGGCCATCGCGGTGGCGTGCGGGTCGGCGGGTGAGTGGATCCGGCCGCCGGTCAGCAGGGTGGTGGTCACGGTGACAGTGTCGCGCTCAGTGCGCGCGGGCCTCGAACAGCGCCCGGACCCCGGGCGCGGCGCGCACCAGGTCCAGGGCGAACTCGGCGTGGCCGGGCACGTAGCCGTTGCCGATGAGCATCCGCACGTCCGCGGCCAGGCCCTCGGCGCCCAGGGCGGCGGCGGGGAAGGAGGTGGCCATGGAGAAGAAGATGACGGTGCCGCCGTCGGCGGTGGCCAACACGGCGCCGTGCTCGCAGCCGGGCACGTCGACGCACACGACGGTGACGTCGACGGGGGTGCCGATGGCCTGGGCGACGGCGACGGGGTCGCGGGCGTCGGCGAGGACGACCTCGTCGGCCAGCCCGGCGCGGCGCACCGCGGCGGCCTCGGCCTCGGTGGGCACCAGCGCCACCAGCCTGCGCGCCCCGGCGCGGCGCGCCGCGGCCAGCGACAGCGACCCGGACTTGCCGCCGCCGCCGAGCACGCACACCGACGGGGCGCGGTACTCGCGCACGACGCGGTCGGTCAGGGCGGGGGCGCCGCACACGTCGAGCACGGCCAGGGCGAGGGCGTCGGGCAGGTCGGCGGGCAGGGCCGCGGCGATGGAGCGGCCGAAGAGGACCGCCGTGCCGCGGCAGGGCACCTGCTCGCTCTCGCCGTCCCAGTCGGCGAGCCCGTCGTCGATGCGCAGCGGGGTCAGGGTCAGGGAGACGAGGGTGGCGACGCGGTCGCCGACGGCGAGCCCGAGCGGGGAGTCCGGGCCGACGGCGGCGACGGTGCCCAGCAGCATGCCGCCGGAGCCGGTGACCGGGTTCTGCATCTTGCCGCGCTCGGCGACGATGTCGAGCACCGCGGCGCGCACGGCCGCGCCGGTGCGGTGCTGCTCACGCAGCTGCCGGTAGGAGGCGGCGTCGAGGTTGAGCCGCTCGACGGCGACGACGACCTCGTCGGCGCGCGGGGTCGGGTCGGGGTCCAGCCGCCACGCCTGCTGGGGCAGCACCCCGGCAGGGGACTGCACCCTGTGCAGCCCGTAGGGCGAGCTCGTCCGGGCCACCGTCACCACAGCCTCCTGGAAAATTTACGTCTGGAGTGTCATCTGGCAGCATATCTTTACGCCACCCGACCGGCGAGGAGTACATATGACTGCGCTGCGTGAAGCAGCTGGCGAACCGGGGACCCCGGTCACCAGCGTGTCCGAGGCTCTGGACCGGGCCGCGGGCGACCAGCCCTACACCTACGTCCGCCAGGAGCTCGTCGAGCCCGACTGGCGCCGCTTCCCCGGCTGGGCGCACGTCACCGACGCCCAGTGGCGCGACGCGCAGTGGCAGCGGGTCAACTGCGTCAAGAACGCCAAGCAGCTGCGCGCGGTCACCGGCGGGCTGCTCGCCGAGCCCTTCTACGACGACCTCGCCGACGACCAGGCCCGCATGGCCACCATGTCGATGCTGCTGCCCCCGCAGATGCTCAACACCATGGCCCCGCACGCCGCGCCGGGAGAGTTCACCGACGCCTTCCTGGCCGACCCGGTCCGCCGCTACATGCTGCCGGTGGCCTCCGACCGCGACCCGCTGTGGCCCAGCCACCCGCACTCCTCGCGGGACTCCCTGCACGAGGCGGAGATGTGGGTGGTGGAGGGCCTGACCCACCGCTACCCCACCAAGGTCCTCGCCGAGCTGCTCTCCACCTGCCCGCAGTACTGCGGGCACTGCACCCGCATGGACCTCGTCGGCAACTCCACCGCCCAGGTCGACAAGCACAAGCTGCTGCTCAAGCCGGTCGACCGCCAGGACGCCATGATCGACTACCTGCGCCGCACCCCCGGGGTGCGCGACGTGGTGGTCTCCGGCGGCGACGTGGCCAACGTGCCGTGGAAGCAGCTGGAGTCCTTCCTGATGCGGCTGCTGGACATCGACACCGTCCGCGACATCCGCCTGGCCACCAAGGCCCTGGCCGGGCTGCCCCAGCACTGGCTGCAGCCCGCCGTCGTCGAGGGCCTGGAGCGCGTCGCGCGGACCGCGGCGCGGCGCGGGGTGAACCTGGCCATCCACACCCACGTCAACCACGCCCAGTCGGTGACGCCGCTGGTGGCCGAGGCCGCCCGCACGGCGCTGGAGGTGGGGGTGCGCGACGTGCGCAACCAGGGCGTGCTGATGCGCGGGGTCAACGCGACGCCGGAGGCGCTGCTGGACCTGTGCTTCGCGCTGCAGGGGGAGGCCAACATCCTCCCGTACTACTTCTACATGTGCGACATGATCCCCAACGCCGAGCACTGGCGGCTGGCGGTGTGGGAGGCCCAGGAGCTGCAGCACGCGATCATGGGCTACCTGCCGGGCTACGCCACCCCGCGGATCATCTGCGACGTGCCCTACGTGGGCAAGCGGTGGGTGCACCAGATCGCCGAGTACGACCGCGAGCTGGGCATCTCCTACTGGACGAAGAACTACCGGGCCGGGACCGAGCGCATGGAGACCGCCGACGCGCACGCCATCCTGAGCCGCCGCTACCCCTACTACGACCCGATCGGCACCCTGGCGCACTCGGGCCGGGAGTTCTGGAAGGACAACCCCGACCACGAGGCGGGCTGACGAAGCCGCGCCCGGCCCGCTACGGCACCCGGTAGGCGGCGACGTAGCGGGCCGGGTCGCGGCCGAACTCGGTCTCCCAGCGGCGCGCGACCTGGTCGGCGAAGGACACCCCGGTCGCGGCGACCTCCTCCACCGGAGCCAGGTACCCCGGCGCCGCCGGGGACTCCAGCCCCGCCTCGACCCGCTCGCGCAGCCCCACCCCGGCCAGGCGCACCAGTTCGCGGCCCAGCTCCAGCACCGGCGTCCCGGCCAGCGTGGCGTCGAGGCCGCGCTCGGGCACCTGGCGGCTCGCCGCGGCCACGTCCTCGGCGGTGAGACCGGCCAGCAGCTCCCCCGCCGCGGCCCGCGCCGTCGCCGAGTACAGCAGCCCCACCCAGAACGCGGGCACCGCGGCGACATCGGCGTAGGCCGGGCCGTCGGGGGCGCGCATCTCCAGGGTCTGGCGGACCCGCACGTCGGTCCAGATCTGGCACAGCAGCGAGTACCAGTCCTCCCCGCCCGGGTGGGTGCCGTCGCCGAAGCCGTGCTCCAGCAGCTCCCCGAACGGGCGGGCCGGGGCGGGCGCGTACTCCCCCGACGGGGTCTTGCGGAAGATCATCGGCAGGGTCAGCGCCCAGTCGACGAAGTCGTCGACACCCATGTCCGGGCGCAGCGCGGGCACCACGACCCCGCAGCGCGCCGGGTCGGTGCTCAGCCAGTGGCGGCAGCGCCCGGACTGCAGCCCGGTGGGGCGCCCGTTCTCCAGCGGCGAGTTCGCGAACAGCGCCGCGGCCACCGGGGAGGCGGCCACCGCCAGCCGCAGCTTCTCGGCCAAGTCGGCCTCGGAGACGTAGTCCAGGGTCGCCTGCGTCGACAGGGTCAGCGCCATCACCGGCGCGCCACCGGCGCCCTCGGCGCCCAGGGCGGCGAAGTGCGAGCGCATCAGCGCCCCGCGCGGCTTGGGCACCCACGGCACGTCGGCGACGCTGTTGAACGGCAGCACCGCCCCCGGCAGGATCGCCAGCCCCCGGCCCCGGGCGATCTCGGCCACCCGGCCCATCGTCTCGCGCAGCTCCTCCACGGCGGTGACCAGGTCCTCAGCCGGGGCGGAGGCGTACTCCAGGGCGCCGCCGTGCTCCAGGGTGATCAGCATCCCGGAGTCGGCGCGCACCCCGGTGAGGTGCTCGCCGTCGAACTCCCGGGTGCCGCCGAACTCCTCGGCCACCGCGGCCAGCACCCCGCGCACGCCGCTGTCGTAGGGCGCGGCCTTGCCGGTGCCGGGGTCGACGACCGCGCTCTCGATCTCCAGCCCGACGCGCTCGGCGGCGCGCTCGTCCTTGGCGAACACCGCCCGCAGATCGGTCCGGTGGAGCACCGCCGCGTCGGCGTTCATGGGATTTCCTCGCATTCTGCGGAATCGGCGACACACGATGGGGGCCGCGCCGATGACGCCGGACCCTACCGCTCGACAACACCGGGAGACGCCCGGGTGCGGGCGATGCACACAATCGGAGTCACCGGTCCCGCCGAACGGGTGAATAGCGGGCAAGGAAAGGCCGTCGGCGTTGCGCCACCTGGCCGGTTCCATTCCTTGCGCCTGTCGAACGGGCCTGGTTACGATCGCGACAAGGACACACCGCACAACGGTAATGGGGCGGACCGTTGGAAGGCTCGACCCTTTCCCTGCCGACCGCCTCCACCACGGTATTTCAGGGGGTCGGCTCGTGCGGGAGGAAATCAGTGGGACGCTTATCCGGGATGTCCGATTCTGTGATGTGACCCTGCGCGATGGCGGCTACCTCAACCGGCACTCCTGGACCGAGGCCGCCGCGGCGCGCGTCGCCGAGGCGGTCGGGCGCGCCGGGCTGCCGCTGATCGAGGTCGGCTACTTCACCCCCGCCGCGGGCGCGGCCGAGCGGCCGTCGGCGAGCTGCCCGCCCGCCTACCTCGACGCCCTCGCCGCGGCCACCACCGCGGGCCTGGTCGTGATGGCCCGCCCCCAGAGCTGCCCGCCCGCCGCGCTGCCCGCCCTGGCCCGCCACGGGGTGGCGATGGTCCGCCTCGTCACCACCGTCGAGGACGTCGCCGCCTGCGCCGGGCACGTCGCGGCGCTGCGCGAGGCGGGCATCGCCGTGTCGGTCAACCTCACCCGGGCCAGCGAGCAGGCCCCCGCCCGGCTGCGCGAGGCCGCCGCCCACGCCGAGCGCCTCGGCGCCGACGTGGTCTACCTGGCCGACTCCAACGGCAGCATGCTGCCCGCCGACGTCGGCGGGCTCTACCGCACCGTCTCCGGCGGGACGGGGGTGGCGCTGGGATTCCACGCGCACAACAACCTGGAGTTGGCCTTCGCCAACACCCTCGCCGCGCTCGCCAATGGCGCGTCCTATGTCGACGGCTCGATCCGCAGCATCGGCAAAGGCGGCGGAAACCTGCGCACCGAGCTGTTCGTGTCCTATCTGAAAGCCGGCGGGGCGCCCGGGATCGACCCGTGGCCGCTGTGCGACGGCACCCTGCCGATCGAGGCCGAGTGCGCCGCCCTCGCCGACGGTCTGCCCGACGCGCGGATCAGCGCGCTGCTGAACCTGAACCTGAATGAGATTTCCCAGTACGACTCGAATGGCCTGCGGGAATTGTTCGACGGCGCCGGGCAACTGGCGAACCACAAACGAGGGTTGACGTGAGCAACGATTTCGTCGGTGAACTGGACGCGATGATCCGGGCGCGCCGGAAGATGACCAGCCCGCTCTACCAGACCATCCTCGCGGGCAAGGCGACCGAGGCGCTGCTGCGCCACTTCGCCCTGCACCGCTGGCCCATCAAGAGCATGTGGACCCGCAACATCCTGGGCATCGCCAGCAAGGTCGAGGACTACCGGCTGCGCGCGCTGCTGGTGGAGAACGTCTACGAGGAGGAGACCGGTGCGCTGTCGAACTCCTCCCGGCACCTGGACACCTTCGCCGACTTCGCCGCCGCCGTGGGCGTGAGCCGCGCGGAGCTGGAGTCCGCGCCGGTGGCCGCCGAGACCCGGGCGGTCATCGACCACAACGTCTCGGTCTGCAACGGCTCGGCGCACTTCACCGCCGGGGTGGCCTCGGTGCTGCTGCTGATGGAGGGCCAGCCGCCGATCGTCAACCCGGGCGGGGCGAGCATGCTCTCGGTGATGCGCGAGGTCTACGGGCTGCCGCCACACGGGGTGGAGTTCTTCGTCCACCACGCCTCCGCCGACGCCGCCGCGGGCGCCGACGGCGCGGTCAGCGACCTGGAGGACGAGCACGCCGAGGCCGCCCGCGAGCTGCTGCGCCGCTACTGCGCCACCGACGAGCTGCGCGAGCAGGCCCGCCAGGCGCTGGCCACCGCCCTGGAGCTGCGGCACCGGCATTTCGACATGATCCTGCACGAGCACTACGACCCGGCCGAGCCGCAGTTCCGCCACGCCGCCGCCTGATGGGGCGCACGGTCTACCACGGCGGTGAGTACGTGCCCGCCGAGCGGGCCACGCTGCGCATGGACAGCATCGGCCTGCGCTACGGGGTCTCGGTGTTCGAGGGCGTGCGCCTCTACACCCAGACCGGCGGCGGGCTGCGGCCCTGGCTGCTGCAAGAGCACCTGGCGCGGCTGCGCGGCTCCCTGGAGCTGATGCTGCTCGCCGACCCGGGCGTCGCCGAGGTGCCCGCCATCATCGACCGGCTCACCGAGGTCAACGGGCTGGCCGAGGACTGCTACGCGCGGATCGCGGTCAGCGCGGGCAACCCCGGCCTGCTCGGCGCGGCCGCCGAGCCGCTGCTGACGGTGTCGGTGGCGCCGATGGGCCGCAAACCGTGGCTGGCACAGGGCACGGGGCTGCGGCTGGCGACCAGCTCCTGGCAGCGCCCGCCCGAGCAGGCGTTCCCGGCGGCGGCGAAGAACATCTCCGCCTACGCCGGGCCGCGGGTGGCGCTGCTGCGCGCCAAGGCCGAGGGCTACGACAACTGCCTGCTGCGCGCCCCCGACGGCAGCCTCAGCGAGGCCCCCACGGCGACGTTCTTCGCCCTGCGCGAGGGCGTGCTGTGCACGCCGCGGCTGCGCGATCAGGTGCTGCCCAGCATCACCAGGGCCTGGGTGCTCGCCGCCGCGCCCGCCCTCGGGGTGCAGGTGGCCGCGGTGAAGCTCAGCGCCGAGGACGTCACCGGCTGCGCGGAGGCGTTCCTGTGCGGGACCGGGCTGGAGTTCGGCCCCGTCGCCTCCATCGACGGCGTCGAGTGCGGCCCGGACAACCCGGTGACCACGCGGCTGGTGGCCCGCTACTTCACCGAGGCGCGCGGCGAGGCCGCCGCCACGGCGGTGCGGTGGACCGAGGGATGATCGACTGGGTGCGCCAGGGCCGGGCGCTGGCGCTGGTCGCCGCCGACCCGGGCCGCGCGCAGGCCATCGCCCGCACGGTCGCCGCGGTCTCCCCGGTGCACGCGAACAAGGACTTCGCGGTGCCGCCGCTGCCGCTGTTCGTCGAGCGGGCCCGCGTCCCCGGGCACGCCGCCGACGTGGAGGGCTACGCGCGGCTGCTGGGCAGGCTGCTGGCGCTGTTCGTCGAGGACCGCCAGGTCCAGGCGTACTTCCGGCTGCGCCCGGCGGAGCTGGCGCTGTGCCTGGCCCCGGCGCGGCTCTCCGGGCGGGTGTGGATCGCCCGCCTCGACGGCTACCTGGCCGAGGACACCCTGGCCCCGGTGGTGCTGGAGAACAACGCCGACGCCCCCGCCGGGACGCTGTTCACCCCGCGGGTCAACGCCCTCGTCGACACCGTCTACGGCGAGCTGGACACCGCCCACCGGCCCGGCGGGTTCGCCGACGACCGGGTGTTCGTCCACGCGCTGCTCGCCGCGGCCGCCGAGGGCGGCCTCGACCGCGACGAGGTGGTGCTGGCGGTGCTGCAGCCCCGCGGGGCGCCCAACCGCGAGTCCGAGGAACTCATCACCCGCTGCCAGGGCCTCGGCGTCGAGGCGTTCCTGGCGGACCCGCGCGATGTCCAGGTCGACGGGGAGCGGGTCTCCTTCGCCGGGCGGCGCGCCACCCTGGCCTGGAACAAGGTCAACACCGCCGGGTGGCGGCGCCTGGCCGCCGACTGCGAGAGCACCTGGCGCGCCGCGCTGGACGCCCGCTTCGTGCACGTCAACCCGTTCGCGGCGCGGTTCGTCGCCGAGAGCAAGCTGGCCCTGGCGTGCGTGCAGACCTTCGCCGCGAAGTTCAGCGCCGAGGAGCAGGCGGTGGCGGCGCGGCTGCTGCCGTGGTCGGCGAAGCTGGCCCCGGACATGACCCACCCGCACGTCGAGGCCGACGTGCTCGCCCACCTCGCCGACCACCGCGGCCGCTACGTGATCAAGGAGCACTACGACATCCGCGGCGACGGGGTCACCATCGGCCACGCCGTCAGCGGCACCCACTGGCGGCAGCGCCTGGGCCAGGGCGTGCGCGAGGGCTGGGTGGTGCAGCGTTATGTCCCCCCGGCCCGGGTGCCGGTGCCCGACCCGACCGGGCGGGTGGTGCCGATGGCGGTGAGCCTGGACAGCTTCCTGTTCGCCGGTCGTTTTCACGGTTTCGGCGCCAAGGCAGGCCAGCAGGCGAAGGTCAACGTGTTCCAGGGCGGGGTGAAGGTCGCGGTGCGCGGTTTCGGAGAGGACGGCGTCGGTGGGGGCAGCGGTGCGGGTTGAGCGGCTGACGCTGCGGTGGGTGCGCGCGGAGCTGGCCGCGCCGTTCTCCAACCGGTGGCAGACCATCCGGGAGTGGACCAAGCTCGTCGTCGCCGCCGAGGCCGACGGCGAGACCGGCTACGGGGAGTGCACCGCGATGCAGACCCCCTACTACAGCTACGAGACCATCGACACCGCCTGGCACCTCATCGAGACCTACCTGGCGCCGCTGCTCTTCGCCGCCGAGGACCACGACCCGCGCACCGTGGGCGCGCTGTGGGCGCACATCAGCGGCCACGAGGAGGCCAAGGCGGCGGTGGAGTGCGCGCTGTGGGACCTGCGCGCCCGCCTCGACGGCGCCCCGCTGTGCACCGTGATCGGCGGCGCGCTCCGCGACGTGCCCACCGGCGGCACCGTCAGCCTCACCGAGGACGTTGACAGCCTCGTCGCCGCCGTCGCCGCCCACCACGAGCGCGGCGACGCCCGCGTGCGCGTCAAGATCCGCCCCGGCTGGGACGTGGTCCCGGTGCGGGCGCTGCGCTCGGCCCTGCCGCACGTGCCGATCATCGCCGACGCCAACGCCGCCTACCGCGCCGGCGACGTGGACCTGCTGTGCGAGGTGGCCGCGGCCGGGCCGCTGGCCATCGAGCAGCCCTTCATCCGCGAGCACCTGCCCGCCAACGCCGAGCTGCAGGCCCGCGTCGAGGTGCCGGTGTGCCTGGACGAGTCGGTGCGCTCCGTCGAGGAGGCCGAGGTGGCCGTGGCGATGAACGCCTGCCGCGCCATGAACATCAAGGTCGGGCGGGTCGGCGGGATCGGGCAGGCGCTGCGGGTGCACGACCTGTGCGCCGAGGCGGGCATCCCGACCTTCGTCGGCGCCAAGTACGACCTCGGCGTCGGCCGCTGGACCAACCTGGCCCTGGCCACCCTGCCGAACATGACCTGGGCCAGCGACTGCGCCCCGAGCGCCCACTACTACGCCGAGGACGGCGTCGACACCGCCCTGGCCTACTCCACCGACCGCCGCGTGCGCCCCCTGGACGCCCCCGGGGTGGGGGTACGCCCGACCGGGGCCCTGGTGACCGTGCGCGAGACGGAGCTGAGCCGATGACCCCCGTGAACCCTGGGCCGATGGACCCCGACCTGCGGGCGCTGCTCGCCGAGGCGGGCACCGCCGGGGTCTCCGACGCCCTCGACATCGCCGGGGTCGACGGCGGCCTGCCCGGCCTGGCCCGCCGATCCGGCACCGGCACGGTGCTCGGCCCGGCGTTCACCGTGCAGTTCGAGCCCGTCGAGCCCGGCACCCCCGCCCCGGCCGCGGACTACATCGACGACGTGCCGCCCGGGTCGGTGGTGGTGCTGGCCAACAGCGGCATCACCACCTGCACCGTGTGGGGCGACATCCTCTCCCACGCCGCCACCGCCACCGGCATCGCCGGGACCGTCATCGACGGCTGCTGCCGCGACATCGACGCCAGCGCCGCCCTGGGCTACTCGATCTGGGCGCGCGGGACCTACATGAAGTCGGGCAAGAACCGCGCCCGCATGGCCGCCACCCAGACCCCGGTGACCGTCGCCGGTGTGCGGGTCCGCCCCGGCGACGTCGTCGTCGCCGACGGCTCCGGCGCCCTGGTCGTGCCCGCCGCGCTCATCGAGCGGCTGGGTGAGACCGTACGCCGCGTGCTCGACACCGAGGACGCGGTCCGCGCGGGCCTGGCCGCCGGGCTCGGCCTGGCCGAGGCGCGCCGCCGCCACGGCTACCACGCCATCGCCGTCACCCGCGCGGAGTAACCCGGGTGCGAAGATGGGCGGGTCGGCCCCTTTCGCCCCCGGCGGTGGGGCGGGAAGACTCGGCGCCCGCCCCACCGCCGACCGGCGGAGCCCGGGGCGCCCTCGCACGAGAAGGAGCAGGCGTGTCCCCTCGCACCAGAACCCTGGCCGCGGGCCTGGCAGCGGTCTCGGTCATGACCCTGGGCGCGGTCCCGGCCCGCGCCGAGACCGACATCGCCGAGCGGCTGCGGGCCGTACCCGGCCTGACCGTGGTCTCGGAGTCACCCACCCCGCCCGCGGGCTACCGGTTCTTCCTGCTGACCTACACCCAGCCCGTCGACCACACCCGACCGGACGGGGCCACCTTCCAGCAGCGCTTCCAGCTGCTGCACCGGGACACCGACGCGCCGATGGTGCTGCACACCACCGGCTACAACATGCCCGCCAACCCGTTCCGCTCCGAGCCCACCCGGCTGCTCGACGGCAACCAGATCTCCGTCGAGCAGCGCTTCTTCAGCCCCTCACGCCCGCAACCGGCCGACTGGGACACCCTCACCATCTGGCAGGGCGCCACCGACCACCACCGCATCGTCGGCGCCCTCGACGGGATCTACCCGGCCAACTGGATCTCCACCGGGGCCAGCAAGGGCGGCATGACCTCGGTCTACCACCGCCGCTACTACCCCGCCGACGTCGACGGCGTCGTCGCCTACGTCGCCCCGAACGACCGGGTCAACCCCGCCGACGGCGCCTACGACCGGTTCTTCGCCACCGTCGGCACCGCCGAGTGCCGCGCCCGCCTCGACGGGGTGCAGGCCCAGGCCCTGCGCCACCGCGAGCACATGGTCGCCCGCTACCGCGCCGACGCCGCCGCCAACGGCTGGACCTTCGAGTCCATCCTCGGCAGCGTCGACCGCGCCTTCGAGATGACCGTGCTGGACACGGTGTGGGCGTTCTGGCAGTACGCGGGCACCGCCGCCTGCGCGGACGTGCCCGGCCCCGGCGCCACCGCCGACGAGCTCTACGAGTGGATCGACTCGATCGCCGGCTGGTCGTTCTACTCCGACGAGGGCGTCTCCCCCTACACCCCGTACTACTACCAGGCCGCCACCGAGCTGGGCTGGGCGTCGCTGCGCTTCCGCCACCTCGACGGCCTGACCAACCACCCCGGCCTGTACTCGGCCAACGCCGCCCTGCCCGAGGAGCTGCGCTCGCGCCACCGGCCCCGCCCGATGCTCGACATCGACCACTGGGTGCGGACCCGCTCCTCGCAGATGCTCTTCGTCTACGGCGAGAACGACCCGTGGGGCGCCGAGGCGTTCACCCCCAGCCGCGTCGACTCCCACACCTTCACCGCCCCCGGCGCCAACCACGGCGCCAACATCGCCGCCCTGACCGCCCCCGACCGGGAGACCGCCACCGCCGCCCTGCGCCGCTGGGCCGGGGTCGACACCCTCACCGCCACCGGCACGGGGGTGGCCGACCTCGAGGTGAGCGACCTCGACCGCGCCGAACCCCGCAACCTGCGCCCGCGCGCGTAACCCGCCCGCGCTGTGGGCTGGGCGCTCTGACCTGGGCACGGTGCCTGGGCCAGAGCGCCCAGCGGCGGGCGGCCGAACGGAGTTCGGTGGATATCGAAATCATCGCGACGCCACCCGATCGGAGGAACCCCGGGTAGCGTCCCCAGCCATGCAGCTGCCCTGGAGATCAGCGCCGCGCGCCGCGCTGTCGAGCCCGCTGACGGTGCTCGTCGCCGTGGTCGCGGCGCTGCTGCTGACCTTCGTGGGCGCGGCCGCGGTGCTGCACGCGGACTCCGCGGGCAACGCCGCGGTGAGCTACCAGGCGGGCAGGCTGTGCCCGCAGTCGGTGGGCCCGGTGGCCGACAACAACCGGGTCACCGCCGCGGCGGGCGCCACCGTGCTCGACACCGCCGCCCGCCGCGGCGCCGAGCACGGCTTCCCCACCGCTGTCGGCGCCCTCTACTCCCCGGTGCGCCAGTGGGACTTCAACGGCCCGCACCCGTGGGCGCGGTTCGGGTGGCGCGAAGGCGCCATGGACAACCTGACCGTGCTGCAGGGCGGCTCCCGCGACGGGCTGTGGGTGCCGCGCAGCGTCGCCGAGAACGGCCAGGTCACCCTCGGCGAGCGCCCCATCGGCGGGACCCTGCCCCCGGTGACCGCGATCTACGACGACATCACCGACCCGGTCCCCGGCTACTGGTGCTCCGAGCGCGAGCAGGTCGTGCTCAACCCGCTGGCCCCCGAGGGCGGCAACGCCGCGGTGGTGTTCTTCCCCGACCGCGCGGGCTTCCTCGCCGCGATGGGCCCGTTGAGCGGGAACTCGGTCACCGTCTCGGTGCGCTTCCCGCTGCCGCGGCTGCCCGAGACCGTCGAGGAGGGCGCCGACGTCGTCGCCCGCGGCGAGGCGGCGCTGAGCGCCCTGAAGGCCGACCTGCCCGATGCGGCCCTGGTCCGCACCGACACCTACTTCGCCCGGCCGGTGCAGGCCGCCCGCGACTCCGGCGCCACCGTCGGCGGGGCCGTGCTGCCGCTGACCGTCATCAGCCTGCTCGTCGGGCTGGCCGGGGTCGCCGCGGTCACCGTGCAGTGGTGCCAGCGCCGCCGCGCCGAACTGCGGCTGCTGTGGTCGCGCGGGGCCGGGCCCCTGGCGCTGGGGCTGCGGGCGGTGCTGGAGCTGGCCGCGCCGCTGCTGCTCGGGGCGGTCGCGGGCTGGCTCATCGCCCGCCTGACCCTGCCCTTCTACGCCCCGTCCCCCGCGCTGACCCCCGGCACCGCGGCGCTCTCGGCGGTGGTGGCCACCGGGGTGCTCGCCGCGGCGCTGCTCGTCGTCGTCGCCGTGACCAGCGCCCACACCCACCGCGCCCTGCAGGCCCCCGCGCGCCGCCGCCACGGCTGCGGCCTGCGGCACCTGCCGTGGGAGCTGGGCACCGCGGTGCTGGCCTACCTGGCGTGGGCGCGCCTGGACGCCACCCCGACCCGGCTGGCGTTCGGGCAGCCGCTGCCGGAGACCGCCGACGCCGTCGGGCTGGCGTTCCCGCTGCTGGTGGTGCTGACCGTGGCGCTGGTCGCGGTGCGCCTGACCCGCTGGGCGCTGGGCGCCTCGCACCGGCTGGCGTGGTGGCGCGTGCCCGCCGCGCAGCTGGCCGTGCGCAGGCTCGCCGCCGCCACCGGCTCCGCCATCGGCATCCTGCTGGTCGGGGTCCTCGCCGTCGGCACGCTCACCGTCGGGGTGGGCATCGCCACCGCCCAGGACGACGCCTTCGACACCAAGTCCGGGCTCTTCGTCGGCGCGGAGTCCACCGCCCAGATCCCCACCCGGGTGGCCACCGACCCCGCCGGGCTGCCCGCCGACATCACCGACCGCGCCACCGTCGTCGGCGTGGTCAAGAGCGGCCGCGACGTGATCATCGCCGTGGACCCGGCCACTTTCACCCGCTCGGCCTGGGTCGACGGCGACCCCGATGACCTCGCCGCCCAGCTGGCCCTGCTCACCGGCGCAGGCGCAGGCGGCCCGGTGCCCGCGCTGCGGGTCGGCACCGCCCCGGGCACCCCCGCCACCCTGCCCAGGGTCGGTGACGTCCGCCCGGTCGGGCACCTGCCGTCCTTCCCGCTGATCGGCACCGGCCGCGGCTACGTCGTGGCCACCACCGCCGTGCCCGACCCCGGCGACATCGACGTCTGGCAGGTGTGGTCCCCGGAACCGGTGCGGGCCCTCGTCGCCCGCCTGGACGCCGCCGACATCCACCACCTGCGCGCCCGCTCCAAGACCGAGGCCCTCGACGGGCTGCCGTTCCTCACCGTGCGCTGGACCTTCGACTTCGTCACCGCCCTGGGGTTCGTGCTGGCCGTGGTCGCCGCCGCGGCGCTGCTGCTGGCGGTGGAGGTGCGGCGGCGGCAGAACGCGCTGGCCGGGGCCCTGGCCACCCGCATGGGGCTGCGCCCGCGCACCCTGGTGGCCTCGCACCTGCTGGAGCTGGGGTCGCTGGCCGGGCTCTCGGTGCTGGCGGGCAGCGCCGCGGGGTGGGCGTGCACCGCGGTCTCGGCGCCCATGCTGGACCCCTCGCCGTGGCTGCGGCCCCTCGCCGCGGCCCCGGACCTGGTGGGACTGGTCTCGACCACCCTGGCCACCGCGCTGGTCGTGGTCGCCCTGGTGTGCTGGTCGGCGGTGCGGTCGGTGACCACCGCCCGAGTGGGGGAGCTGATCCGTGGCTGAGCTGGCGGCGCTGTTCGACGACGGGCCCGTCCCGCTGTTCGAGGTCACCGGGCTGCGGGTGGAGTACCCCACCCCGGCCGGGCCGGTGCCCGCCCTGGAGGAGGTCAGCGCCGCGGTGCCCGCCGCCGGGCTCACCGTGCTCGCCGGGCCCTCCGGCTCGGGCAAGTCCACCCTGCTGCGCGTGCTGGGCCTGATCGACACCCCCACCGCCGGGCGCCTGGCCGTCTCCGGGCGCGACGTCGGCGGCCTCGGCCACCAGCAGCGCAGGCGCTTGCGCCGCGACCGCATCGCCCTGGTCGTCCAGAACCCGCCGGACAACCTCATCGCCCACCTCAGCGTCGGGCAGAACCTGCGCGCGGCCGCGGAGTCGGCCGGGGTGCCCGCCGACGACGCCGAGTCGGCGCTGACCTGGCTGGGCATCCCCGGCACCGCGCACTGGCGGATCGGGGCGCTCTCCGGCGGGCAGCAGCAGCGCCTGGCCTTCGGCTGCGCCCTGGCCCGCCGCCCCGGCGTCGTGCTGGCCGACGAGCCGACCTCCCAGCTCGACGCCGCCTCGGCCACCCTGGTCCTCGACGTGATCGCCCGCCTGGTCGCCGACGGCGTCCCGGTCGTGGTGGCCTCCCACGACGACGAGGTGATCGCCCGCGCCGACCTGCTCATCCGCCTGCGCGAGGGCCGCGTCGAGGAGGCGGCGTGAGCACCCCGCTGACCGCGCGCGGCCTGACCCGCGCCTTCGCCCACCCCGACGGCCCGCTGCCGGTGCTGCGCGGGGTCGACCTCGACGTCGCCGCGGGCGAGGTCGTCACCGTCTCCGGGCGCTCCGGCTCGGGCAAGAGCGCCCTGTTCGCCGTGCTGTGCGGGTTCGACCGCCCCGACACCGGCACCGTGACCGTGTGCGGGCGCCTGGTCGAGGCCGCCCCGCCGTGGCGCGACTGCGCGGTCCTGCCCCAGGCGCTCGGGCTGGCCGCCGAACTCACCCTGGCCGAGAACGTCGCCCTGCCGCTGCGCCTGTCCGGCGCCGCCGACGTCGACGCCCGCGTCACCGAGATCCTCGGCGAGCTGGGCATCGGCGCCCTGGGCGAGCGCTACCCGGGCGAGGTGTCCTTCGGCCAGCAGCAGCGCGCCGCCCTGGCCCGCGCCGTCGTCGGGCGCCCCGCCGTCCTGCTGGCCGACGAGCCGACCGCGCACCTGGACCACGGCAGCGTCCCGGCCGTGCTCGGGCTGCTGCGCCGCACCGCCGAGTCCGGCACCGCGGTCCTGGTCGCCACCCACCACGACCAGGTGCACCACGTCGCCGACCGGCGCCTGGCCCTCGTCGAAGGCCGCGTCGCCGCCTGAGCGGTTCCGCTAGCGTGGCCCCGACCACGGTTCGGGAGGGGCGGACAACGGTGCTGGGCACGATCGAGGTGGCGTCGAAGGACGGCACGTGGACCTTCGACTTCGACACCATCCGGATCGCCCCGGCAGCGGGCGCGCACCCGCTGCGCGGCGCCCTGGGCGAGCTGCGCGTGCCGCTGACCGCCGTGGCGGCGCTGGGGTGGGAACCGGGGCGCAAGGGCGGCTCGCTGCGCCTGCACCCCCGCCCGGGGGCCGACGCGCTGCGGCAGGTCACCGGCGGGCGGCTGCCCGGGCCCGCCGACCCGCTGCGCCTGGCCGTGGGCCCGGAGTCCACCGCGACCGCGGCGGCCCTGGTGGAGGCGGTGCGCGACGCCCGCACCGTGGCGGGGATGGCCGACGGGCCGGTCGGGGAGTACCTGCTGCCCACGCCGCGGGTGCCGCTGAGCGTGGACGGCGAGGACGGCAACGCCTCCTTCGACGGGGAGCGGGTGCGCATCGAGTGGGGGTGGGCGGCGGAGAAGGTGAAACGCTCCGCCGGGCCCCGCGAACTGCCGGTGGGCGACCTGGTCGGGGTGGAGTGGACGACGTCGATGGTGCGCTTCCGGGTGCGGGGGATGCCGGTGCCCGAGCCCGCCCACGACGTGAACTGCCTGCGGCTGTGGGGGTTCAAGAAGGACATCGGCCTCTCGGCGCTGCTGGCCGCGGCGGTGGCCGCGCGGCTGCCGCACCCCTTCGCCGCCGAGGACCCCGCGGAGCTGCCGCCCGCCGAGGCCGACGTGGTCCTGCGCAGGCTGCGCGAGCTCGGCGAGCTGCGCAAGGACGGCGTGCTCACCGAGGAGGAGTTCACCGAGGCCAAGCAGAGGCTCCTCCGCAGGCTCTGACACGCCCCACACGTCGTCCCCGCGTCTTCAGCGAACGAGACCGACGGGCAAGCCTGGGTTGGAACTCACCGGATCACGTTGAAGTAGAACTTGTACGTCGAGCCCTCGCCGGTGTGCATCGTGAAGAACTTGTACTTGATTCCGCGCTCGTCCAGCTCAGGGGCATTGACCATTTGTTCGAGGCGAGCGGCCGGGAGGTACTCGCTCGCCGTTCCCAGATTGTCGTCACCGGTGCCGAAAAGAGCGTTCGCGATTTCGGCGAGCACGCCTGGCGCCCAGTCCGGCACGTCGTATCCAGCGGCTTTGGCGCCTGCGGCGGCCGCTTCGGCGACCTGATGCGTCTCGGCGGCCAATGCGTCGGGGTCCCCGTAGTCCTGCTCCATGCAGGTCGCGGTCAAGGTCATGTCTTTGGCCTCGCCCATGTACAAGATCCGGGTGGTCGGGAACGTGCCGCCGGCGTCAACCGGTTCGAAGACGCCGATCATCTGCGTGCGAACTCGCGATTGCCCCGCCTCTTTGGTGAAGATATTCGTGATGAGATAGATCTCGTCCGATCCACTGCCTCCGTCGTAGTCGGTCTCGCCGAATGAAATCATGCCCGTGCACACAACCATCACAAATCCCATGATGATTCAACTTTCTTCTCATCCGAAGCCTGGAGGTGGCGCTGCTTTCGACGCAGAGCGCTACCCCTTCGTCGGCGGGTCGTGTTGGTGTGACGGTAGGGATCGGCGAGTGTCGTCCTCGTCCCTCCTATGGACGATGTTCGGCGCGCGCATCGTCCGCGGGGATGACCCCGCGTGTGCCCGGGACCGGGCACAATCGGAATGTGTCCGAGAAGATCCGCGTGCTCGTCGCCGACGACCAGACCCTGGTGCGCACCGGGTTCCGCGTCATCCTGGAGGCAGAGGACGACATCGAGGTCGTCGCCGAGGCGGACACCGGCACTGAGGCGATCCGGCAAGCGCAGTTGCACAGGCCGGACGTGATACTGATGGACATTCGCATGCCCGGCATGGACGGCCTCGCCGCGACCGAGGAGATCCGCCGCCACCGAAACGCGCCGACCATCGTCGTGCTGACCACGTTCGATCAAACCGAGTACGTGTACCGCGCGCTGCACGCCGGTGCGGCCGGATTCCTGCTCAAGGACGCGCCGTCAACGCGGCTGATCGCTGCCGTCCGGGCCGCCGCGACCGGCGACTCGCTGATCGAACCCGCGATCACCCGCCGGCTGGTGGAGCGGTTCGTCGCCGCACCACGGCAAAAAGGGGTGCCTGCGCCGCTCGCCTCCTTGACCGAACGCGAACTGGACGTACTCCGCCTCATAGCGCATGGCCTGTCCAATGCCGAGATCGCGGCCGAATTGGTGGTCGCTGAGACTACGGTGAAGACGCACGTGGCACACATTCTCGGCAAGCTCAGCGTCCGTGATCGAGTGCAGGCCGTCGTGGTCGCCTACCAAACCGGATTCGCCGCAGCGCCATGGCAGCAACGACGCCGGTGAGCGGTGCGGCCTGATCCACACGAATGAAGGTTGCAGCATGAGCGTCGGTGCGGTCTTCGGTGCGGTCTTCCGCGGGGCCAAACCACACGACTGGGTGCTCGCGGGCGTCCTCACCGTCCTCGGCGTGGCGCTGATGACACTCAACGCACTCACTACGGACGCGGAACTCGCGCTCGAGATCATCGCGGGCGAGGCGTTGCATCCGATGACTACGCACTCGGCCTGGCTCATTCCAGGGTTCACGCTGACGACGGTGCCGTTACTCTGGTGGCGCCGCAGCGTACTCGCGGTCGGCGTGTTCATCACCGCCGCGATGTTCCTGCACGATCTGATATTCGGTTGGGTCACACGCTGTGGCGCCGGCCTGCCGATCGCGTTCGTGCTGGCATTTCTCGGCGCGCTCGCCTGCGAACGGGCGACCGCATGGCTGGTGTGCGGGTTGAGCGGCGTGCTGGCGGCCGCGGTGTTGATCGTCGATGCGACCGCGGGCTTCGGCGCCCTGCCGTTCGCCGCGGCGGTCATCCTCATCGTCTTCGGCATCGGGCGGGCCACCCGACAGCGCGGCGTGCTCAATCAGCAACTCAAGCAACGCGATGCGGAACTACGACAATTGCGAGCTGAGCGGGCGGCGCTGTCGGTGGCCGACGACCGGGCGCAGTTGGTGCGGCAGCTCGACGAACTGCTGCAAACACGGCTCGACCAGCTCACCGCCGCCGCCGAATCAGCCCGTGGGCTGCCACCGGCCCAGGCGAAGGCACTGCTCGTGGCCATCGAGAATGACAGCAGGCAGACCATGCACGATATGCGAGCGCTGGTCGGCCTGCTGCGCGGCGGCGAGGTCGAGCTGGCGCCGACGCCGACCGTGGCGCATCTCGACGCCCTGCTCACCCGACACCAAGCGCCGCAGGGCCTGCTCACCATCAGCGGGGACCCGCGAGCATTGCCCGCGACGGTCGAGCTGTCCGCTTACCGGATTGTCGAATACCTGGTCACCGCGCTTACCGACCACACCGAGGTACACGTGCACTTCGACGAGGACACCGTCGAACTGCGGATCGATGGCTCGGTGGGCCGGGCAGGTTCCCTCAAGGCGGCGGTCGCCCGCGCCCGCGAACGCGCGAAGCTGCTCGGTGGCTCCGTCGAGGTCAAGGTGACACGCGGTCACGCCCACGTCATGGCGCAATTGCCGGTACGCGCGTGAAGAGCCATCCGTGGCAGCAGGCAGCAACGGTCCTGCTCGTCGCTGTCATCGCGCTGCAGACCGCGCTACACGGCTGGCCGACGACCCTCGCGGGCAACGCCTTCACAGGGACGCTGCTGGCCAGCGGCCTGACATTGCTGTTGTGGCACCGTCATCAACGGGCCGTGGCCATCATCGGCGCGACCCTATGGCTGGCGGCGGCGATGCTGCAGGAGTACGGCTTCTTCCCCGATTCCGCCTTGATCATCATGCCGCTACTCGCCGCGGTCGCGGCACTGGCCTGGAGCGGACGGGCCGCCTGGGGGGTCGCCCTGGTGCTGGCGGCGTATCTGATGACGCTGTGGCTGGTGCTGCACACCAGTCCGGTGGCGCTGTTGACGCTGAACGTGCCCGGCTTCGTCGCGGGCACCGTGTTGCGGCTGCGCCGGGAGGCCGCCGATGAACTGGCCCGCCGCGCCCAGGAACTGGCCGAAGAACAGCAACTGTTCGCCGACCTGACGCTGCGGCACGAACGCGCCCGGATCGCGGCCGAACTGCACGACATCGTCGGACATGCGATCAGTGTGATGATCATCCAAGCGGCGGCCGGTCAGCGGCTCGCCGACCGCGACCCGGTGCGCACGCGGCAGGTGTTCGACGCGATCGCCGGATCAGCGCGCCAAGGTCGCATGGACCTACAACGCCTCGTCGACCTGTTGGGCGGCACCGATCTCGGCGACACCGACTTCGCGCTGGTCGAGGACCTTGTCGCGCACGCCGCGGTCAGCGGACTGGACGTGACGTGCCGATACGACGGCGATCATGAGGGGGCCGCGCCGCAGGCGGTACATCTCGCCTTTCGCGTGGTGCAGGAAAGCGTGACAAACGCGTTGCGTTATGCACAGGGCGCTGCGGTACGCGTCCTCATCACTGGTGAGCGCGGTGGTCTCACCGTGCGCGTGGAAAACGGGCCATCGACGCGGGAACGCTTGAGCCTGGGCGGTTCCGGGTCGGGCCTGGCCGGCCTGCGGGACCGAATCCGGCAGCGAGGTGGCCGGCTCCAGGCAGGCCCCACGGCGTCCGGCGGATGGTTGGTCGAGGCGACGCTTCCCCCACAGAGGAGCAGCGATGAGCTAGATCACTAGCTTTTGGAGGCGGAGCCGGACGTGGGCTCGGCGGGCTTATGCCCTGCTGTGGCCCTTTCTGGCGTATTCGGTTCCTCCCCCCTTTAGACTCGCCGGTGATGAACCGCCGGATTCTGTGGCCCGCTGTCCTGTTGTCGGTCTCCGCCCTGATCGGCGCGTTCTTCCTCCTCGACGACCCCGCCCCACCGCTGCCCCCGGAGCCCGCGCCGCCGGTCAACGTCCCCCGCGTCGTGGTGGCCATGGGCGACAGCACCCTGTCCGGGGAGTCCGCGGGCGACTACGTCGCGGGCACCGACGGCCGCGACAACAACTGGTGCCACCGCTCGGCGAACGCCTCCATCCACCACACCGGCCTGCGCGGCGTCGACACGGCGGTCAACCTCGCCTGCTCCGGCGCCAACTCCACCCAGGTCGGGCTCGGTGACGGCGAGCAGTACGGCGAGTCCTCGCAGGCCCGCCGCCTGGGCGTCATCGCCCGTGAGAACCGGGTGGTCGCCATCGCCGTGGCCGTCGGCGCCAACGACGAGCCGCGCTTCTCCAGCGTGCTCGACGCCTGCGTGCAGGCCTGGTTCGACCCCGACCGGCCCGGCTGCGCCCAGGAGGTGGGCGAGCAGTGGCGCGAGCGGGTCGCGGCGATGGTGCCCAAGACTGTCGGGGTGCTCCGCGACATCCACGCGGTGATGCGCCAGGCAGGCTACTCCCCCGACGACTACGCCCTGGTCCTGCAGTCCTACGCCGCCCCGGTCAGCCCCGACATGCTCCCCGAGCTGCGCAACCTCAACGGCTGCCCGTTCCGCGCCGAGGACCTCGCCTGGGTCCGCGAGCACGTCGTCCCCGAGATCACCGACGGCATCCGCCGCGCCGCCCACGAGGGCGGGGCCCGCTTCCTCGACCTCTCCCGCGCCGGGGTCGGGCGCGAGGCGTGCGCGCACCTGGACCCGGCGAAGGAATGGTTCGCCCGCCTCGCGGTGCGCTGGGAGGACCTGCGCGACGAGGTCCGCGCCAACCACGCCCTGCAGGAGTCCTTCCACCCCAACGCCGCGGGCCACGCCCAGTTCGGGGCGTGCCTGGGCGAGTTCCTGGGCACCGAGCACCCGGCGGCGGCGTGCCTGCCCGACGCCGCGGGCGAGCTGCACCCGGCGCCGAGCATCTAGGGAATCCGGCTAGGGAATCCGGCGGTCGCGGCGGGCGATCTTGCGGGTCACGTGCCCGACGTAGAGCAACGCCGCGGACAGCACGCCGATGTCGTCGACCAGGATCGGGTCGGGCAGCAGGTCCACCGGGACCACCGTGTAGACGATGGACGCCCAGTAGCTGAACTTCGCCGAGAACGGCGTCTCCGGCCGGTGCACCGCCCGGTGCTTGCGCACCAGCCCCACCACCAGCGCCACCACGACCACCACCATCACCGCGATCAGCACGATCGCGACCACGCCCAGCGTCGACCACAAGTCATCCACCCGTCGATCATCCCTACTGCCGACCCGTATCTCCACCCAACGACGGACGACCCCCGCCCCGCGCCGCCCTAGCGTCGGGGACACATCAAGGGGGGATGGGCAGTGAACGCACGCGTCACAGCCCTGGACACGCTGCGCGGAGTGGCGATCCTGGGCACGCTGGGCATGAACATCTGGATCTTCACCAACCCGCGCGGCTTCGCCGGGTTCATCACCGACACCGCCGACAGCGGCGCGCTGGAGACGGTCCTGCGCACGCTCAGCAACGGCAAGTTCCTGGCCCTGCTGTCGATCCTGTTCGGCGTCGGCCTGGCCATCCAGCACGACTCCGCGCGGCGCAGGGGCGCCCGCTGGCCGGGCTGGTACCTGTGGCGGGCGGCGCTGCTGTTCCTCGAGGGCGCGCTGCACTACGTGCTGCTCTTCGAAGGCGACGTGCTCGTCTTCTACGCCATCGTCTCGGTGATCGTCGCCGCGCTGCTGGCCCGCTCCACGCGGGTGCTCCGCGCCTGGATGATCGCCACCGCCACCGCGCACCTCGCGCTGGTGGGCCTGCTGACCGCGGTCCTGGTCGGCTCGGGCGCGGGCATCGGCGGCGGCGCGCTGCCCAGCCCGGACACCTGGTGGGGCCAGGTCGCCATGCGCCTGGAGCACGTGGTGGCGCTGCGCTCGGAGGGGCTGTTGATCCTGCCGCTGTCGACGCTGCTGTTCCTGGCGGGCGCGCGGCTGTGGCGGGCCGGGGCGCTGGCCGACACCGACGCGGGCCGGGTGCTCCGCGCCCGGCTGATGGGCTGGGGCCTGGGGCTGGGGGTGCCGCTGAACGCCCTGAGCGCCGCCGCCGGGCCGCAGTGGTTCCTCGTCGACCGCTACCTGTGCGCGCCGCTGGTGGCGTTCGGCATCCTGGGCCTGGTCACCGCGCTGGTGCACCGGATGCGGGCGCAGGCCGGGCCGCTGCGCCGCGGGGTGACGGCGGTGGGGCGCTGCGCGCTCAGCGGCTACATCGGGCAGAACCTGATCGCCTCGGCGCTGTGCTACCCGTGGGGGCTGGGGCTGGCGCAGCGGTTCGGGCACCTGGGGGTGGGGTTCACCGCCGCGATGTGGGTGCTGGTCTCGGCGCTGCTGATGGCGGGGGCGGCGTGGTGGACGCGCCGCTTCGACCGCGGCCCGGTGGAGATGCTCTGGCACCGCGCCTACCTCGCCCCGCAGCGGGTAGAAACGCGGGTGTGACCGTCCGCGAGCTGGATCTGACCGACGACGACACCGCCGCCACCGCGCACGAGGTGGTGCTGGCCGCCTACCGGGTCGAGGCCGCGCTGATCGGCTCGGAGGCGATCCCGGCGCTGCGCGAGACCCTGCCGCAACTGCGCGCCCTGCCGCTGCGCTGGCTCGGCGTGGGCGCCCCGGACGCGGTGCTGGGCTGGACCGGCGGCGACGGCGACCCGGTGGACATCGACCGGCTGTGCGTGCACCCGCGGTTCTTCCGCCGCGGCCTGGGCACCGCGCTGCTGCGCGCCCTGCTGGCGGCCACCACCGGCCCGGTGACGGTCTCCACGGGCGCGGCCAACACCCCCGCCGTCACCCTCTACGAGCGGCTCGGGTTCACCCGCACCGGCACCGTCGAACCCGAACCCGGGCTGCTGGTGGCCACCTTCGCCCTAGAGCGCCGGTGAGCGGCCCTCGTACGGGGTGGAGAGCACCACGGTGGTCCGCGTGGACACCTTCGCCGCCTCGCGGATCTTGCGCAGCAACTCCTCCAGCGCCGCCGGAGTCGCCACCCGCACCAGCAGCACGTAGGACTCCTCCCCGGCCACCGAGTAGCAGGAGTCGATCTCGGAGATGTGCTCCAGGCGCTGCGGGTAGTCGTCGGGGGCGGCCGGGTCGATGGGGGTCAGCGAGATCAGCGCGGTCAGCGGCAGCCCGATGGCCTCGGTGTCCAGGCGGGTGGTGTAGCCGCGCACCACGCCGCGCTGCTCGAGCCTGCGCACCCGCTGGTGCACCGCGGACACGCTCAGCCCGACCCGCTCGGCCAGGTCGGTGAAGCTGCACCGGCCGTCGGCGGAGAGCACCCGCACGATGGCCGCGTCGATGGGCTCCAGCTCGGTCACAGCACCGCCAGCCCGTGGGGGCGCCGGTTGAGCGCCTCGACCCCGTCGTCGGTGACCACGACGATGTCCTCGATGCGCGCCCCCCACCGCCCCGGCAAATACACCCCGGGCTCGACGCTGAAGGCCATGCCCTCCGCCAGGGCCAGGCCGTTCCCGGCGACGATGTAGGGGTGCTCGTGCACGTCCAGGCCGATGCCGTGGCCGGTGCGGTGGATGAAGAACTCCGCCAGCCCCGCCTCCTCGAGCACGGCGCGGGCGGCGGCGTCGACGGACTCGGCGCTGACCCCGGGCCGCACCGCGGCCACCGCCGCCTCCTGCGCGGCCTGCAACGCGGCATAAGCCTCGGCGACGCCAGGCTCGCGGGGCGGGCCGAGGCTGTAGGTGCGGGTGCTGTCGGAGTTGTAGCCCGCCGCGGTGGGTCCGCCGATGTCGACGACCACCACGTCCCCGGCCTCGACGACCCGCTCGGAGACCTCGTGGTGCGGGCTGGCGCCGTTGGGGCCGGAGCCGACGATGACGAACTCGGCGCGGGCGTGGCCCTCGGCGACGATCGCCGCGGCGATGTCGGCGGCCACCTCGGCCTCGGTGCGCCCGGGCCGCAGCCACTCGCCCATGCGCGCGTGCACCCGGTCGATCGCCGCTCCGGCCTCGCGCAGGGCGGCGATCTCCGCGGCGTCCTTGCGCATGCGCAGCTCGGCGAGCACCGGCCCGGCCAACACCTGCTCGGCCGCCGGTTGCGCGGCGCGCAGCCCGAGCACGTGCAGGGCGGGCAGCACGTCACCCAGGGCGACGCGGGCGGCGCCGGGCATGGCCTCGGCGGCCAGCCGGTACGGGTCCTCGCCGTCGACCCAGGTCGCCAGCCGCGCGCCGAGGCCGGGCAGCGCGGCGTAGCCGGGGGCCTCCAACTTCGGCACCACCAGCACGGCCTCGCCCTCGACGGGCAGGACCAGGCAGGTGAGCCGCTCGAAGGACGAACCGGGCTCGCCGAGCAGGTAGCGCAGGTCCGAGCCGGGCCCGATGACCAGCGCGTCCACCCCGGCGTCCTGGGCCGCCCGCCGGGCGCGCCCCAGTCGTCCGCGCAGCATCTCGGGGTCGGTGCTTGACATGAGATCACCTTATCCCCAGCGCCCGGATCGCTCGTCGTCTCGACTGTTACCGCTGGTCGACGCCAATGCTCAACATCAAGTTGAGGGTGAGGCCAACCCTCAAGTAGAGGGTGAGACCACCGACTGATCGCCCATTCGAGTGACCGAGTCGCCGAACGTCGGCGTCAGGGCGTGGAGAGGGCGCACCATCCTGGGAAGCCGGGGCGGCAGCACACGGTCGTGACACCTTCGGCGCACAACGACAGAGAGGTCGCGATGAGGATTCCGATGTTCGGCGCACAGAACCGCACCAGGGGCGTTCGCCCGCTCGCCGCCGTGGCGGCGGCGATGCTGATGGCGGCGGGCGCGGTGGCCGGGGCCACGCCCGCGGCGGCGGCGCACGGTTGCAACGGCACGCTCGTGGGCGAGTACACCTACGGCAACGGCTTCGCCCAGGTCGACGTGTACCTGGAGAACGGCACCACCAACTGCGTGGTCAACCGCACCCGCGGCGGCTCATGGGGACAGGCAGCGGGCATGGCGGTGGCGGTCTCGAAGTCCGCCTCCGACATCCCCAACGCAGGCAGCACCAGCCTGTGCTCGGGCTTCACCGACACCGCCACGCGCAAGGCCGACTGCGCCCACTCCTTCGCCTACTACGCGGGCCCGGTGCGCATCTACGCGCCGAACTCCTGCATCAGTTTCGGCGCGCGGGTCAACAGTGGCGGCTGGATCGCCCACCAGAAGTGGGCCGACCGCCACTGCGGCTGACCCCACTGCGGCTGACCCCAGTGCGCTGGACCCCAGTGCGCTGATCCGCACGCGAAAAGGCCGGGTCGCGGTTGCCCGCGGCCCGGCCGGTGTTCGAGGGTGTTCGGCGGTCCTGGTCAGACCTCCAGGAGGCGCTCGAGGAACGCGCGGTAGCTGCGCAGCGCCTGGCGCAGGTCCTCGGTCTCGGCGCCTTCGCGCCAGCCCTCCAGGGTGCGCTTGTGCTCGGCGAGGGACTTGAGCGCGTCCACGACCAGCTTGTCGGCCTCCTCGACGGCCTCGCCCGGGTCGTCGACGAAACCGCCCTGCACCCGGTGCCAGCGGCTGCGGTAGCTCTCGGCCTCCTGGGGCGTGAACAGCTGCTTGCGCTGCTGCCCGGCGGCGGCAGCCGGGGACTTGCCCTCACGCGTGCCGTTGCCTGCGTGGCGGGCGTCGGTGCCCGCCTCACCCGGGGTGGAGCGCTCGTCGGAACGGGCGCGGCCGGGCTCCTGGTGGGTGGCGTCCGAGCGGTGTTCGGAGCTGTGCCGGGCGTCGGCCTGGCGCGGGTCGGGTGTCTGCTGCCCGTCGGCGCCCCGCCGCGGGTCGGCACCCTGGCGCCCGTCGACGGTCTGCCGCGAGTCGGCGGCTTGACGCGCCTCAGCGCTTTGGCGCGCCTCGGCGCCCTGCCTCGGGTCGACGGCCTGGCGCCCCTCGCCCTGGCGGGGGTCGACGCCCTGGCGGGGGTCGACGGCCTGGCGCCAGTCGTCCTGCCTCGGGTCAGTGGCCTGCCTCGGGTCAGTGGCCTGGCGGGGGTCAGCGGACTGGTGGGGGTCGACAGCGCGCTCGCGGGGGGAGGGCGTCACGCGCTCGCCGTCGCGGTCGGTGGTGTTGGGCATGGTGGCGCCTCCTAGTGGCCCGCGCGGGCGGGGCTGTGGCCGGTGCTCTCGCCGATGAGGTCCTGGAACAGCGTGCGGTAGCGGACCATCGCCTCGCGCATGTCCTCGGTGGACACCGCGCCGTCGTGATCGGTGCTGCGCGCCAGGACCGAGTGCGCGGCGCGGTAGTTCTCCCCGACGCTGCTGCCGCGGGCCAGGTCGGCCTCGCGGCGGTCGTGGTCGACGGTCGCCGGGTAGCCGCGCTCGGTCATCACGTCGGTGACGATGCGCTCCGCCTCGGCCAGCGCGGCGCCGGGCCGGTCGACGAACTGCTCCTGAGCCAGCGCCCACCGCTGGGCGAACTGCGCCTTGGCCTGCGGCTGCAGTGGCTTCAACTCCAGGGTCGAGCGCTTGCGTCGCATGAGGACGGCGGCAAGGACCAACAGGGCCAGCACGACGATCGCGGCGACGACGATGCCGATTATCGCTCCAGTGGACATCGGATCTCCTTGGTCGGAAAGGAAAAGTCGCGTGTTGACGTCGTGAACTGGGCTACCCCCGCGATCGCGGGGTGAAACGGCGCGGGGCCGGGGTTGGGCCATTGGGCGCAACCGCTACCCACCGCTGCCATCACCATCCCGGTCATCACCGGGCGTACCCGTCATTGACGTGCTCGTCACGCTTCTGTAACCCTGGAGCACCCTGCCGCAAGAAACCTACAGCGCGGTGCAACTTCCTAGCATGATCTCGTAATTCAGGGAGTATGGATGAGAGCGCGTCACCTGCTGGCCGCAGTCCTCGCGGTCGCCCTCACCCCCGTCCTCGCCCCCGGCGGCACCGCCGCCGCCGAACCCGACCTCGCCGCCGCGGCCACCATCACCGCCAGCAGCGCCACCACCCCCTACCTCGCCGCCAACGCGGGCGACAACAACCAGGCCACCTACTGGGAAAGCCGCAACAACGCCTTCCCCCAATGGGCCCAAGCCGACCTCGGCGCCGCCGTCCCCGTCGACCGCGTCGTGCTCAAACTCCCCACCCACTGGGAAGCCCGCACCCAAACCCTCATCGTCCAAGGCAGCACCACCGGCACCACCTTCACCGACCTCACCGCCACCCGCGGCCACACCTTCACCCCCGCCACCGCCAACACCGTCACCATCACCTTCCCCGCCGTCAGCACCCGCTACGTCCGCGTCACCGTCACCGCCAACACCGCCTGGCCCGCCGCCCAACTCGCCGAATTCGAAGTCCACGGCCCCACCGGCGGCGACACCACCGCCCCCACCGCCCCCACCAACCTCGCCTACACCGAACCCGCCACCGGCCAGATCCGCCTCACCTGGACCGCCGCCACCGACAACGTCGGCGTCACCGGCTACGACATCTACGCCAACAACGAACTGCGCACCAGCGTCCCCGCCACCACCCTGACCCACACCGACACCCAGCCCACCGGCTCCGCCGTCACCTACTTCGTCCGCGCCAAGGACGCCGCGGGCAACCAGTCCCCCAACAGCAACACCGTCACCCGCGGCGGCTCCACCACCGACCGCGACCTCGCCCCCGGCAAACCCATCACCGCCTCAGGCCACATCCACACCTTCGTCGCCGCCAACGCCACCGACGCCAACACCGCCACCTACTGGGAAGGCGACACCCAACCCGCCACCCTCACCGTCGCCCTGGGCAGCAACGCCCGCCTCAGCTCCGTCGTCATCCGACTCAACCCCGACCCCATCTGGGCCCGACGCACCCAGACCATCGAAATCCAAGGCCGCGAGCAGTCCGCCACCGGCTTCACCACCCTCTCCCCCGCCCGCACCCACACCTTCGACCCCGCCGCCAGCAACCTCGTCACCATCCCCATCGCCGCCACCACCGCCGACCTCCGCCTGCGCTTCACCGCCAACAGCGGCGCCCCCGCGGGACAGGTCGCCGAACTCCAGGTCATCGGCGCCCCCGCCCCCAACCCCGACCTCACCATCACCGCCGTCACCGCCAGCCCCGCCACCCCCGTGGAAGGCAACCCCATCACCCTGACGGCCACCATCCGCAACACCGGGACCGTCGCCTCCCCCGCCACCACCACCGCCTTCCAACTCGGCGGCACCCAAGCGGGCACCGCCACCGTCCCCGCCCTCGCCGCCGGAGCCACCACCACCGCCACCACCGGCATCGGCACCCGCGAAGCGGGCACCTACCCGCTCAGCGCCACCGTCGACCCCGCCAACACCGTCACCGAACAGAACGAGACCAACAACTCCCACACCGGCACCCCGGTCACCGTCACCCCCGTCGCCAGCTCCGACATCATCGCCGCCCCCGTCAGCTGGTCACCGACCAACCCCGCCGCCGGGAACACCGTCACCTTCACCGTCGCCATCAAGAACCAAGGCACCACCGCCACCGCCGCGGGCACCCACGGCATCACCCTCACCATCCTCGACGCCACCGGCGCCACCATCCGCACCCTCACCGCCGCCCACACCGGCGCCATCGCCCCCGGCGCCACCACCGCCCCCGTCACCCTCGGCACCTGGACCGCCGCCAACGGCCGCCACACCATCCGCACCGTCCTCGCCGACGACACCAACGAACTCCCCGTCAAACGCGCCAACAACACCACCACCCACCCCCTCTACGTCGGCCGCGGCGCCAACATGCCCTACGACATGTACGAAGCCGAAGACGCCACCACCGGCGGCGGCGCCACCCGCGTCGGCCCCAACCGCACCGTCGGCGACCTCGCCGGAGAAGCCTCCGGCCGCCGCGCCGTCACCCTCAACACCACCGGCGCCTACGTCCAGTTCACCACCCGCGCCACCACCAACACCCTCGTCACCCGCTTCTCCATCCCCGACGCCCCCGGCGGCGGCGGAACCAACGCCACCCTCAACGTCTACATCAACAACACCTTCCACAAAACCATCCCCCTGACCTCCCGCTACGCCTGGCTCTACGGCGCCGAGGCCAGCCCCAACAACAACCCCGGCTCCGGCGGCCCCCGCCACATCTACGACGAAGCCAACCTCCTGCTCGACACCACCGTTCCCGCCGGAAGCACCATCAAGCTCCAGAAAGACCCCGCCAACACCAGCACCTACGCCATCGACTTCATCAGCCTCGAGAACGCCACCCCCCGCGCCAACCCCGACCCCGCCCGCTACGCCGTCCCCACCGGCACCACCCACCAAGACGTCCAGAACGCCATCGACCGCGTCCGCATGGACACCACCGGCACCCTCACCGGCGTCTACCTCCCCCGCGGCGACTACCAGACCAGCAGCAAGTTCCAGGTCTACGGCAAAGCCGTCCGCATCATCGGCGCCGGACCCTGGTACACCCGCTTCCACGCCCCCGCCAACCAGGACAACACCGACGTCGGCTTCCGCGCCGACGCCACCGCCAACGGCTCCACCTTCGCCGGATTCGCCTACTTCGGCAACTACACCAGCCGCATCGACGGCCCCGGCAAGGTCTTCGACTTCGCCAACGTCGCCAACATGACCATCGACGACATCTGGGCCGAACACCAGATCTGCCTCTACTGGGGCGCCAACACCGACCACGTCACCATCAAGAACAGCCGCATCCGCAACATCTTCGCCGACGCCATCAACATGACCAACGGCTCCACCAACAACCACGTCGTCAACAACGAGTCCCGCGCCTCAGGCGACGACAGCTTCGCCCTGTTCTCCGCCATCGACGCGGGCGGCGCCGACATGAAGGACAACGTCTACGAGAACCTCACCTCCATCCTGACCTGGCGCGCCGCGGGCATCGCCGTCTACGGCGGCTACGCCAACACCTTCCGCAACATCCACATCGCCGACACCCTGGTCTACTCCGGCATCACCATCAGCTCCCTGGACTTCGGCTACCCCATGAACGGCTTCGGGGCCAGCCCGCCCACCCGCATCGAGAACATCTCCATCGTCCGCGCGGGCGGGCACTTCTGGGGCAACCAGACCTTCCCCGCGATCTGGGTGTTCTCCGCCTCCAAGGTCTTCCAGGGCATCCGCGTCTCCGACATCGACATCATCGACCCCACCTACAGCGGCATCATGTTCCAGACCAACTACTCCGGCGGACAGCCCCAGTTCCCCGTCCGCGACACCACCTTCACCAACATCTCCATCAGCGGCGCCCAGCGCAGCGGCGACGCCTGGGACGCCAAGTCCGGCTTCGGCATCTGGGCCAACGAGATGCCCGAAGCGGGCCAAGGCCCCGCCGTCGGATCGGTCACCTTCACCAACCTGCGCATGAGCAACAACCACACCAACATCAAGAACACCACATCCACCTTCACCATCACGGTGAACTGACCGCGCGCGGGTGCCGCCGGACCCCCTCGGTCCGGCGGCACCCGGCCCCGCTAGTGCCCCGACCCGGAACCTTGGCCGTGTATCGGCGTGTCCACGGCGTGGCTGGCAAGGCGCCGGGACGGCGTCGTACTGGTTGTACGGAGGCGTTGCGGCAACGCGGCCAGGCGCGTCGTGGGCGTGTCGAGACATGGTGAAGGTTCCGGGTCGGGGCACTAGGAACGCGCGGTGATCTGCTGGACCGCCCAGCCGTTGCCGTCCGGGTCCGTGAAGAACAGGAAGCCCTGGTTGTTCAGGTCGTCGCCCTCCGCCGCCGGGCGCATCCCCTCCTGACCCACCAGCATCACCTCGCCCGGGTCGAACCCGCGCTCCACCAGCACCACCCGCGCCGCGCGGACGTCCTTGACCACCAGCTGCAGCCCCCTGAGCGCCCCCGGCGGCGTGTCGACCAGGAAGTCGCTGACCACGATCGAGCAACCCGAGCCGGGCGGGGTCAGCTGCACCATCCGCCGCCCCTCGCCGACCACGGTGTCGTGGTCGACGGCGAAACCGAGCGTGCCAGCGTAGAAATCCTTGGCCCTGGCCACGTCCGAGACCGGCACCACGATGACCTCCAGCGTCCAGTTCACGCCGCCACCCCCGCCAGCACCGCGTCCAGGCGCGCCATGCCCTGGGAAACGCCCTCGCGCATCGGCGAGGCGATCACCGCGTCCCGCACCTCCTGGCTCGGGAACGACATCGTGATCGTCACCGTCGTGGCGCCGCCGGCCTCGGTGAAGTCGAGCGCCTGGTTGGCCTCCCCCGGGAACCACTGGTCGTCATAGGACTCCGTCTGCGCCAGCCGCGCGGGCACGTCCACCTCCAGGTACACCCCGCCGTGGCCCATCTCCTCACCACCAGGCCCCCGCGAGACGAACCGCCAGGCGCCGCCGACCCGCAGGTCGATCTCACAGGTGACCAGGTGCCAGCCGTCCGCGCCGAACCAGCGGCGCAGCAGCTCAGGCTTGGTCCACGCGTCGAACACCGTGCTCCGGCGCGCCGCGAACGACCTGGTCAGCACGATCTCGGTGGCCGACGGCGTGGCCAGCGACACCTCGCCGACGTTACGCATTACCGACATGTCCCTCATCCTTTGCTTGCTCCAACTCGGCGAGCAGCGCGTCGAGCTGCCCGAAGCGCCCTTCCCAGCGCCCCCGGTAGCTCTCCAGCCACTCGGCCACCACCCGCAGCGGCCGCGCCTCCAACCGGCACGGCCGACGCTGCGCGTCCCGCCCCCGCGACACCAGCCCGGCCCGCTCCAGCACCTTGAGGTGCTTGGACACGGCGGGCTGACTCATCGCGAACGGCTCGGCCAGCTCCGTCACCGTCGCCTCCCCCACCGCCAACCGGGCCAGGATCGCCCGCCGAGTCGGGTCGGCCAACGCCGCGAACGTCGCGTCCAACACGTCTGCGCTCATTGATAACCTCGCAGTTCTATAACCATTTGGTTTTATAGCCTGCACACCGGCCCGCCGTCAACCTCGTCGAACATCCCCGCGTAGGCGTCCACCACAGCCAGCGTCACCACCGCACTCAACGCTGCCGCCCCAAGTCCCCCTCCTGTAGGTGCTGCTTTTGATCTTTACTTTCGTTCGTGCCGCTCCTACTTGGCGAAGTCGTTGTGAAACTATCAATTTATCTTGATAGTGAATAGTTAATAGTATGATGCTGGCCGCCGGGAGATTATCGCGTGCTAAGCGAGATTGCGAGCCTGGTCTTCCACGACGGTCAAGAAGGCCCTGAGCGCGGGAGCTGAGGGGCCTTCTCGGAGGACGACGAGGAGTCGCCGTTTGAGCTCTTGTTCGGCGATGTCACGGATCGTCAGAGCCGCGTCCGAGGTGGGGAGAGTCAGTGCAGGCAGTAGCGCGACGGTTCCGGTGGTGCGTACGAGTTCGAGCTGGACGTCGGCGTCGTTGGAGCGGTGTCGCAGGTCGGGCTCGTAGCCGCCGAGGGTGCGGCAGTTCCCCACGACCATGTCGTGATGGCCGGTCCCGCGATCGGAAACCACCCAGGCCGCATTCCGCAGTGCGGACAAGGCGACGGGTCCCCCTCGTTCGGCCAGCGGGTGCCTGGGTGAGAGGACCAGCTTGAGCGGTTCCTCGTGCAGCAGCGTGAACCGCAGGCCCGCGGGTCGGGGACGTGGGTGACCGTCGTATTCGTCGCTGATCACGAGGTCGAGCGCTCCGAGTCGCAGGTCTGGCAGCGCCTGTTCGAGCTCGAGCTCGGAAACCTCGGTGCGCACCCGCGGGTGCTCGACCATCATGCGCGCGACCGCGGGGACCAGTAGTCGACGAGTCGCTGATTGCAGGCCGCCCGCGCGGACGGTGCCCCGTGTCTCCCCTGCCAGTGCCGCAAGGTCCGCCGACGCGGCCTCGCCTGCTGTCAGCAGGACACCGGCGTGGTGGGCGAGCAGGTGCCCTGCGTCGGTGAGCCGCACGCCGCGGCCGGATTTCTCCAGCAGGCGCGTGCCGACCTCTTTCTCCAGGATGCCCAGCTGCTGCGACACCGAGGAGGGGCTGTATCCGAGGGCCACGGCCACCGCGCCGAGGGTTCCTCGTTGCTCGAGCTCGCGCAGCAGGCGCAGTCGCCGGAGGTCCCAGATAATCATGCGGGAATCCTAATCAATCAGGTGTGTGAATCGTCGCTGGACCTGACGGGTGGACGCGCTGATGCTGGAGGCATGGGTCCCGCACTGTGCCTGCTGTCAGCCGCGTGCTTCGGCGCCATGGCAATCTTCGGCAAGCTCGCGTACGCCGCGGGCGTCTCACCCAGTGCACTGCTGCTGGTGCGCTTCGGCTTGGCCGCCGTCCTGCTGACGATGCTGCTGCTTCCGCGACCGGGTCCGCGACGCCACCCGACGAGCCCTGGCCGGGCGATGAGTCCCGCACGCAGGGCTCCGGGTCTGCTGGTACTGGCCCTGGGGCTGGGTGCGCTTGGGTATGCCACCCAGGCGAGCCTGTACTTCTCCGCCCTGGAACTGATGGACGCCTCGCTGCTGTCGCTGGTCTTCTACACCTACCCGGTGCTGGTCACCCTCACGGCCGCGTTGACGGGCAGGGACCGCCTGACGCCCGGACGGTGCGTCGCGCTGGTGGCCACCTGCTGCGGAACGCTGCTCGTCCTTGTCGGTACCGGCGGTATGCAGTTCCACCCGCTCGGGGCGATCTTGGCGTTCGGTTCCGCTCTCACCTATACCGTCTACATCCTGGTCGCGGATACCGTCGTGCACCGGATGCCACCGGTGGCGCTGTCCGCTCTGGTGATGGCCGGGGCCACCTTCGCCCTGGCCGCCCGCGCCGCCGTGACCGGTGGGATCGATCTCGGCTTCGGGCCGCGGGGGTGGTTCTGGCTCGTGTGCATCGCGGTCGTGTCCACCGTCCTGGCGATGCTGACCTTCTTCGCGGGCCTGCAGCGCACGGGGCCTTCGACCACGGCGATCCTGTCCACGTTCGAGCCGGTCGTCACCACGGTGCTGGCGACGGTCGCGCTCGGCGAGTTCCTTACCCCCGTACAGCTGGCCGGTGGCCTGCTGATCCTGTCGTCCGTAGCCGTCGTACAGGTGAGACGGACACCGCCCGGGAACCGGGACGCAGGCTCACCCCGGCCCGACGGTCCGAAGCAGCCGGTCGCCGCCAGCCGGACGAGTGACGCGTGAGTCGGTCAGTGGGCGAAGGCCGCCCCCTGCCCTCTTCAACTTATAGCGCACAGGGGGTCTTGCGGCAAGGCCCAGGGTGTGCTGCAGAATCTCCGGCCGAAGCCAGGACCTGCGGAAACGCATCCGCGCCCTGTCGTGCGACAGCTGGCTGGAACGCATACTTCGGTGAGTGGGGGATTCGTGATCGACGTGATCGTGGTGGGCGGCGGACCGACCGGCTTGATGCTGGCGGGCGAGTTGCGGCTGCACGGCGTGCGTGTGCTGGTGCTGGAGAAGGAGGCGGAGCCGAGCAAGCAGGTCCGGTCGCTCGGCCTCCACGTGCGCAGCATCGAGGTGATGGCCCAGCGCGGTCTGCTGGAGCGGTTCCTCGAGCACGGCACGAAGTTCGTGTTCGGCGGGTACTTCGCGGGCATCGCGGAGCCGTGGCCCGAGCGGATGGACACCGCGCACTCCTACGTCCTGGGCATCCCGCAGCCCACCACCGACCGCCTGCTGGCCGAGCACGCCACCGGGCTCGGCGCCGAGATTCGACGCGGGTGCGGGCTGGTCGGCCTCAGCCAGGACGACGACGGGGTGAGCGTCGAACTGGCCGACGGCACGCGGGTGCGCTCGCGCTACCTCGTCGGCTGCGACGGCGGCCGCAGCACGGTGCGCAAGCTGCTCGGTGTCGGCTTCCCCGGCGAGGCCGCCAAGACCGAGTGGCTGCTGGGCGAGATGGAGGTGACCGAGCACCCGGAGACGCTGGCCGCCGTGGTGGCCAAGGTCCGCGAGACCCAGAAGGGGTTCGGCGCGGGACCGTCCGGGGATGGGGTGTACCGCATCGTCGTGCCCGCCGAGGGGGTGGCCGAGGACCGCTCGGTCCCGCCGACCCTCGATGAGCTGAAGCGGCAGCTCCAGGTGTTCGCGGGCACCGACTTCGGCGTGCATTCCCCGCGCTGGCTGTCCCGCTTCAGCGACGCCACGCGGCTGGCCGAGCGCTACCGGGTCGGCAGGGTGCTGCTGGCGGGCGACGCGGCGCACGTCCACCCGCCGCTGGGCGGGCAGGGCCTCAACCTCGGCATCCAGGACGCGTTCAACCTGGGCTGGAAACTGGCCGCCGAGATCGGCTGCTGGGCGCCGGAGGGCCTGCTGGACTCCTACCACGCCGAACGGCACCCGGTCGCCGCCTCGGTGCTGGACAGCACCCGCGCGCAGGCGGAACTGATGTCCCTGGAGCCGGGCCCCCAGGCGGTGCGCAGGCTGCTGGCTGAGCTGATGAGGTTCGAGAACGTCAACCGGTACCTGATCGAGAAGATCACCGCGGTCGGCGTCCGCTACGACTTCGGCGAGGGCCACGACCTGCTCGGCAGGCGCCTGCGCGACGTGGACTTGAAGCGAGGACGCCTCTACGAGCTGATGCGCGACGGCCGCGGACTCCTGCTCGACCAGACCGGCACCCTCTCGGTGGCGGGCTGGTCGGACCGCGTCGACCACGTCGTCGACGTCAGCGAGGAACTGGACGCCCCCGCCGTCCTGCTGCGACCGGACGGCCACGTGGCCTGGGTCGGCGACAACCAGCAAGACCTGCTCGACCACTTGCCCACGTGGTTCGGCGGCCCGGTCAACTGAGCGCGCGGCGGGCGCTGTCGTCATGAATCTGCCGGCAGCGCCCGCCGCTTTGCCCTGGGCGGTGTGACGAGAGCGGGCACGGTGGCGCGTGGTCGAGGTCGGGTTTTTAAGTTAGGCTCACCTAAGCCATGGGGAGGGAGAGCCGGATGCTCGGCCAGCACGGGATGGATCGGCTGCAGATGAAGCTCGTCGACAAGGTCAACGCACTGGTCACCGCGCCCGCCCGCAGGCGGGACGCGCCGGTGCAGTTCACCGCGCGGGTCGGGGGGACCGAGGAGCTGAGCGCCTACCAGCGCCGGATCACCCTCCACGCCCCGGAGTTCGCCGACTTCCGGGTCACCGGGCCCGACGAGTACTTCGGCCTGCTCCTCCCCCGCCCCGCCGCGGGCCTCGTCATGCCCGACCCGCACCGGCTCAACACCCGGCAGGCCGTGCACCGGGTCGCCGAGCACGAGCGGCCCGAGCTGCGCTGGTACACCGTGCGCGCGCACCGCCCGGCGGTCAGCGAGATCGACGTCGACGTCGTGCTCCACGAACACGGCGGTCCCGGCACCCGCTGGGCGGCCACCGCCCGGCAGGGCGACGTCGTCGGCTTCCGCGCGGGCGGCTCCGGCTACCAGGCGCCGACGGTGAACCCGCAGGTCCTGGTCGCCGACGAGGCCGCGCTGCCCGCGCTCTCGGCCATCCTGGAGTCCCTGCCCGCCGACGTTCCCGACCTGCGCGTCTACGTCGAGGTCGCCGCCGACTTCGACATCGACCCGATCGCCAGCGCCGTGCAGCCCGTCGTGCTCCGCCGTGAAGGCGAGCACGGCGACCAGATCCTCAAAGCACTCGCCGCCGACCCCCCCGCCGACGCCGACTTCGCCTGGCTGTGCGGCGAGGCGGGCCTGGTCGCGAAGGTGCGCAGGCACCTGCTGCACGAGTGCGGCATGGACCGCAGGCAGGTGTCGTTCTCCGGCTACTGGAAGCTAGGCCAGGCTCGGGGCTGACGTCCGCGCGAGCGGCACGATCATCGGCGTGCCGGTCTCCGGGTCGTCCAGCACCCTGGCCCTGATGCCGAACACGTCCTCGATCAGGTCGGCGTCGACGATGTCGGCGGGCCTGCCCGCCGCGGCCACGGCCCCGCCGGACCGAAGCGCGATCAGGTGCGTGGCGTAGCGGCAGGCCTGGTTGATGTCGTGCAGCACCGCCACCAGGGTGTGGCCCTCGCGCTCGTTGAGGTCGGCGCAGAGGTCGAGCACCTCGAACTGGTGGGCGATGTCGAGGAACGTCGTGGGCTCGTCCAGCAGCAGGATGTCGGTCTGCTGGGCGAGCACCAGGGCCAGCCACACCCGCTGGCGCTGCCCGCCGGAGAGCTCGTCGACCGGGCGGTTGGCGAGGTCGAGCACCCCGGTGCGGACCATCGCCTCGCGCACGATGTCCTCGTCGGCCCGCGACCACTGCCGCAGCAGCTTCTGGTGCGGGTACCGGCCGCGGGCGACGAGGTCGCCGACGGTGATCCCGCCGGGCGCGGTGGAGGACTGCGGCAGCAGCCCGAGGCGCCGGGCGACCTCCTTGGACCGGTAGTCGGAGATCATGCGGCCGTCGAGCAGGACGTGGCCGACCGTGGGCGCCAGCAACCGGGCGAAGGCGTTGAGCAGGGTCGACTTGCCGCAGGCGTTCGGGCCGATGATCACGGTGAACGAGCCGTCCGGGATGACGACGTCCAGCGCGCTGGCCACGATGCGGCGGTCGTAGGCGAGGGTCAGGTTCTCCGCGGTCAACCGGGTCACAATGCCGCCTTCTTCCGATGGGTCATGACCGGCCGCGCCAGCGCGCGGCCAGCAGCCAGGCCAGGTAGAGCCCGCCGACGGCACTGGTCACGATGCCGACGGGCAGCTGCGACGAACCGAAGATCCGCTGGACGGCCAGGTCGCTCGCGCCGAGCAGCACCGCGCCCATCAGCGCGGAGGTGAGCAGCGCGGGCCCGGTGGCCCGGGTCAGCGCGCGGGCCAGTTGCGGGGCGGCGAGGGCGACGAAGGCGATCGGGCCGGTGGCCGCGGTCGCCACGGCGGCGAGCCCGGTCGCCGCGGCGATGAGCACCAGCCGCGTGCTCTGCCTCGGCACCCCGAGCGCGCCCGCGATGGGGTCGCCCATCTCCAGCACGGTCAGCCGCCGCGACCACAGCGCGCCCAGGGGCAGCAGCAGCGCGACCGCCACCGCGACCGCGATGACCTGCGGCCAGGTGCGCAGGTTGAGGCTGCCGGTGAGCCACTCCTGCGCGGCGAGCGCGTCGTACAGGGTGGCGCGGGTGATCAGGTAGGCGTTCACCGCGAGCAGCAGCGCCGAGAGGCCGACGCCGACCAGGACGAACCGGAACCCCTGCAGCCCGCGGCGCAGCACGAGGGCGTACATGACCGCGGCCGTGGCCAGGCCGCCCACCAGGGCGCCGACCGAGGTCTGGTGGAGCCCGCCGCCGAGCAGGATGATCGTGACGAGGGCGCCGGTCGCCGACCCGGTGGTGATCCCGACGAAGTCCGGGCTGCCCAGGACGTTGCGGGTGATGCTCTGCAGCAGGGCGCCGCTGGCGGCCAGCGCGGCCCCGGCCAGCAGCCCGGTGAGCGCCCGCGGCAGCCGCAGGCTGAGCACCACCGTCTCGGAGACCGGGGTGCCGCCGCCCAGCAGCGCGGCGACCACCTCCCCCACGCTCAGCGACACCCGTCCCATCGTCATGGCCAGCACCGACACGACGCAGGCCAGCGCCACCAGGACACCGGCCACGACGAGCACGCGCGGGTCCACCCGGAAGCTGACCCGCCCGCCGAAACCGCGCACGAGCACGCCGGAGGTCACGCGGCCGGAGGTCACCTGGGCGGTCACCACTTCCCCACCCGCTTCCGCAGGCACAGCGCGATGAAGACCGGCGCGCCCAGGACCGCCGTGACGATGCCGACCTGCAGCTCCCCCGGCTGCACCACGAGCCTGCCCACCACGTCCGCGACCACCAGCAGCGTCGGCGCCAGCACCGCGGAGTAGGCCAGCACCCACCGCTGGTCGGCGCCCACGATGAGCCGGGCCACCAGCGGCACCACCAGCCCGACGAACACCAGCGGGCCCACCGCCGCCGTCGCCGCCCCGCACAGCACGGTGATCGCGACCGCGCCCAGCCCGCGGATCAGCCCGACGTTCGCGCCGAGGCCGCGCCCGGCCGCGTCGCCCAGCGCCAGGGCGTTGAGCGCGCGACCCATCAGCGCCGCGACGACGATCCCGGGGAGGAGGAACCAGACCACCGTCGGCAGCACCCCGACCTCGCGCCCGGCCAACGAGCCGACGTTCCAGAAGCGGAACTGGTTGAACGCCGCGGGGTTGAGCAGCAGCACCGCCGAGTTCACCGCCAGCAGCACCGCCGAGACCGCGGCCCCGGCCAGCACCAGCCGGTCCGGTGTGGCGACCTGCCTGCCCGCCGACCCCAGCGCGTACACCACGAACGCGGCCAGCGCGGCGCCCGCCATGCCGAACCACACGTGTCCGAGCACGCTGCCCACCCCGGCGAAGGAGATCGCCAGCACGACCGCGGTGGAGGCGCCCATCGTCACGCCGAGCAGGCCGGGGTCGGCCAGCGGGTTGCGGGTGAGGGCCTGCATGACCGCCCCGGAGAGGCCCAGCGCCGCGCCGACCAGCACGGCGAGCAGGGCCCGGGGCAGGCGGACGTCGCGGATGGTCACCGCCGCGGTGGAGCCGTCGCCGTCGAGCAGGACGGTGAACACCGTCGAGAACGGGATGTCCTTGAGCCCCACCCAGGTGCTCAGCGCGATGGCCAGCACCAGCACGCCGAGCGCGGCGAGCAGCCCGGTGACGCGCGCGGGCCCGCGCTTCACCGGAGGGGACTCGACTGCCATGCGGTAAGCCTAGCCTTGCCTTGCAACGGCATTGGCGCGCAGGATCTCCAGCAGCGCCCCCGCCCAGCCCTCCACGGTCGTCCGGTCGAACAGGTCGTCGGCGTACTCCAGGTAGCAGTGCACCGGCTGGCCCGCCGGGGTCTCGTAGCCGCTGAGGGTCAGGTCGGTGTGCGCGACGCCGGTCGGCACCGCGTCCACCCGGCCCCCGACGCCGCCGAGCGCCGCCTGCTCGTGGTGCACGACCGCCAGCCGCGGCCTGGGCAGCCCGACGGCGTCGAGCACGTCGGTCAGCGGCACGTCCTGGTGGTCCAGGGCGCGCAGAGTCGCCGCCCGGACCCGGGCGAGGACGTCGCGGAACTCCCCCGCGGCGTCGACCCGCAGCACGACCTGGTTGGCGAACGCGCCGACGAGGTCGACCAGCTGGTCGTCGCCGCGCCCGGCGACCTGGGCGGTGATGCCGAGGTCGGTCCCGGCGCCGTGCCGGGCGGCGAGGGCGACGAAGGCGGTGTGCAGCAGCATGAACAGGCTGGTCCCGGTGGCCGAGGCCAGCTGGTCGAGGCCGGTCCGCAGGTCGGCGTCCAGGGTGAAGGCGACCGAGTCGCCGGTCCCGGAGCCGCGGGCGGTGGACAGTCCCGCGTCCGGCAGCCCGGCCAGTTCCTCGCGCCAGTACGCCAGTTGGGCCGCCTGTCCTTCGGCGAGAACGCGGTGGGCCCAGTCGGTGTAGTCCCCATAGGAGACCGGCAGAGGCGACCAGTAGGGCGCGACGCCTGCCGAGCGGGCGGCGTAGGCGGTGCCGAGATCGCGCGCCAGCGGCACCACGGACCACTCGTCCACCACCGCGTACCGCAGCAGCAGCAGGACGGCGTCCTCGGCGACCAGGACCGCTCGCCACGGGGTGCTCACCGGCTCCCGTGCCACCTCGGACACGTCGGCGCCCAGCGCGATCTCCAGTTCCGGCCCGTCGCCGGGTGTCTGACCTGCGTCGGAGAGCACTGTTCGCAGTGGCTCGTGACGGCAGGCCACATCCGAGAGCGCTGCTCTCAGAGCGGTGATCTCGAAGGTGTCGGGTGCTCGCAGCAGCAGGGAGTGGTCATAGCGAGCACCGTTCGCGTAGAGCCGCTGGACCGGGGCGAGCGGGCGCGGCCCGGTGATGCCGGTGGCCAGCAGCGGCGGGCGCCCTGGCCGGGCACCGGCGAGGCGAGCGGCCAGCGCGGCGACCGAGGGCGCGTCGAAGACGTCGCGGATCGACAGGTCCACACCCAGCACCGAGCGGACCCGCCCGAGCAGCCGCATGGCGGCCATCGAGTGCCCGCCCAGCTCGAAGAACCCGTCCCGCACCCCGACCCTGGGCAGCCCCAGCACCTCGGCGAACAGCGCGGCCAGCGCTTCCTCGGCGGCGCTGGCGGGCCGCTCGGACCCGGCCAGCGCGGCGAAGTCCGGCTTGGGCAGGCGGCGCCGGTCGAGCTTGCCGTTCGGCGTCAGCGGCAGCGGCCCGTCGAGCACCACGACCACCGTCGGCACCATGTACTCCGGCAGCGTCTCGGCGACCTGGGCCCGCAGCGCCACCGGGTCGAGAGCACCGATCGCGCCGACTGCGCTGTCCGTGCCGCCGGTGCCTGCCGTGCTGTCGGCGCCCGCCGTGCCAGCCGTGTTGTCGGTGCTGTTCGTGTCTGCCGTGCCACCGGTGCTGTCGATGCCTGCCGTGCTGCCGGTGACGACAGCGCTGTTCGTGCTGCCGGTGTTATCCGTGCCTGCGGTGCTGTCGGTGCTGGGGACGACGTAGCCGATCAGCCGCACGATGTCGCCGTCGCGGTCGGCGACCACGGCCGCCTGCCGCACGGCGGGGTGGGCGGCCAGGGCCGTCTCGATCTCCCCCAGCTCGATGCGGAACCCGCGCACCTTGACCTGGTCGTCCACCCGGCCGAGGAAGTCGATGTTCCCGTCGGCGCGCCACCGCGCCCGGTCGCCGGTGCGGTACATCCGCGCGCCCGCCGGGCCGAACGGGCACGGCACGAACCGGCCCGCCGTCATCCCCGGCTTGCCGAGGTAGCCCAGCGCCAGGCCGCGCCCGGCCACGTACAGCTCGCCGACGACCCCCGGCGGCACCGGCCGCAGGTACTCGTCGAGCACGTAGCAGCGGGTGTTCGGGTCGGGGACGCCGATCGGGATGGCGCCGGTCCAGCCGGGCTCGGCCTGCCACAGGGTGGAGTTGACCGTGGCCTCGGTCAGCCCGTACGCGCACAGGATGTTGACCCGGCCCGCCCAGCGCTCCATCACCGCGGGCGGCACGGTCTCGGTGCCGACGAGGATCGTGGAGCCCGAGGGCAGGTCGCAGTCCGGCGGCAGCGCGGCCACCAGCGACGGCGGCAGGATCATGTGGGTGATCCGCTGCGCGGCCAGGAAGTCGGTCAGCGCGGGCCCGGCCACCCGGGCGTCGGCCGGGCAGAAGACGAGCGCGCCGCCGACCGTGAGCGCCATGGTCAGCTCGAAGACGGCCACGTCGAACCCGACCGAGGCGAACTGCAGCACCCGGCTGTCCGGGGTCAGCCGCATCCGGTCGACCGCGGTCGCGGCCAGGCTGGCGATGCCGTCGTGCGGCACCACCACGCCCTTGGGCCGCCCGGTCGACCCGGAGGTGTAGATCACGTACGCCGGGTGCTCCAGCGTCAGCGCCGGGTACCCGGGTGCGGGCGCGGTGGGCAGCTCGTCCACCAGCACCCGCCGCACGCCCTCGACCGAGGGCACGCGCGCGGCCTCCTCCTCGGTCGCGACCAGGGCGACCGAGCCGGAGTCGGCCAGCATGTAGGCGATCCGGTCGGCCGGGTGCGCCAGGTCCAGCGGCAGGTACGCCGCCCCCAGCTTGAGCACGCCGAGCACGGCGGCGACCATCCGCGCCGAGCGCGGCACCGCGACCGCGACCACCGAGCCCTCCCCCACCCCGGCGGCGGCCAGCAGCGCCGCCACCCGGTCGGCGTCGGCGTTGAGCGTGGCGTAGTCGGTGACCCCTGCGGCGTCAACCACGGCCGTCTTGCCCGGCCCGGCCGCCACGCACTGGGCGAACAGCTCCGGCAGGGTCAGCGCGGGCACGGCCCGGTCGGTGGCGTTGAACTGGTCGACCACCTGCTTGCGCTCGGCGTCGGTCACCACGTCGAGGGCGCTGACCTTGCCGCCGGGATCGGCCGCCGCGGCGGCGAGCAGGCCGCGCAGCCGCTCGCCGAGGCGGGCGGCGGTGGCCGGGTCGAACCGGTCGCGGGCGAACTCCAGGCGGCAGGCGAGCCGCCCGGTGTCCAGGTGCTCGGTGAAGCTGAAGACCAGGTCGAACTTCGCCGCCTTGGTCTCGTGCTCGACCCACTCGGTGCGCAGGCCGCCCAGGCGCGGGCCGTCGCCGGTGCGGGAGTGGTAGCCGACCATCACCTGGAACAGCGGGTTGCGGGCGGGCGAGCGGGCCGGGTTGACCCGTTCCACGACCGCCTCGAAGGGCACGTCCTGGTTGTCCAGCGCGGCCAGCGCCGTCTCCCGGACCCGGCCGACCAGCTCGGTGAACGCCGGGTCGCCGGAGACGTCGGCGCGCAGCACGAGGGTGTTGACGAAGAACCCGACCAGGTCGTCGAAGGCGTCGTCGGTGCGACCGGCGACCGGGGCGCCGAGCGGGATGTCGGTGCCCGCGCCGAGGCGGTGCAGCAGGGCGGCGACGGCGGCGTGCAGGACCATGAACATGCTGGCCCCGGTGTCGGCGGCCACCGCCCGCAGCCCGTCGGCGGCCACCGCGAACTCGACCTCGCCACCGGCGAAGGTCGGCCGGGCGGGGCGGGCGCGGTCGGCGGGCAGCTCCAGGTCCTCCGGCGCGCCGTCGAGGGCGCGGTGCCAGTGGTCGAGCTGGCGCGCGGCCAGGCTCGCCGGGTCGGCGGGGTCGCCGAGCAGGCGGTGCTGCCAGAGGGTGTAGTCGGCGTACTGCAGCGGCAGCGGTGCCCACTGCGGGGTCCGACCGGCGGCGCGGGCGGTGTAGGCGGTGCCCAGGTCGCGCAGGAACGGCAGGTCGGACCACTCGTCGGTGGTGATGTGGTGCAGCAGCACGACGACCACGTGGTCGTCGGGGCCGATGCGGCCGACCGAGACCCGGATCGGCAGTTCGGCGGCGAGGTCGAAGGGCCGCTCGACGCGCTCCTGGACGAAGGCGGCGAGGTCGGCGACGGTGGCCAGCTCGAAGGCCGGGTCGGCGTCGGCCGCGGGCACGATGTGCTGGTACGGCACCCCCTCGTGCACGCCGATGCGCGTGCGCAGCGCCTCGTGCCTGCCCACGACGTCGCGGACGGCGGCGCGGAAGGCGGGCACGTGCAGCGGGCCGCGCAGCCGCACCGACAGCGGGAAGTTGTAGGCAGGGGAGCCGCCCTCCCACTGCTGGAGCAGCCACAGCCGCTGCTGGGCGTGTGAGAGCGGCAGCCGGGCGGGCCGGGCCCCGGCGACCGGGGCCGGGCGGGTCTGACCGGTCCGCGCGGCGCGGCGGGCCAGCTCCTCCGGGGTGGGCGCGTCGAACAGGTCGCGGATGGCCAGTTCGGCGCCCAGCGCGGTGCGGGCCCGGCTGATCACCCGGGTGGCCAGCAGCGAGTGCCCGCCCAGCTCGAAGAAGTTGTCCAGCGGCCCGACCCCGGGCACGCCCAGGACCTCGGCGAACAGCTCGCAGAGCACCCGCTCGGCTTCACTGGCCGGTTCCCTGCGGGCGGCGCCCGCCTCGATGCGCGGGGCGGGCAGGGCGCGGACGTCGAGCTTGCCGTTGACCGTCAGCGGGATGCGCTCGACGGCCATGACCGCGGCCGGGACCATGTAGTCCGGCAGCCGGGTCTTCAGGTGCGCGCGCAGCTCGTCGGGCCGCTCCTGCCCGGACCACACCACGTACGCCACCAAGCGCTTGACCTGCCCGGTGGCGATCACCGCGGCGTGGGCGACGCCGGGGAAGGCGCTGACCGCGGAGGTGACCTCGCCCAGCTCGACCCGGTAGCCGCGGATCTTGACCTGGTCGTCGGTGCGGCCGAGGAAGTCCAGGATGCCGTCGCGGCGGGCGCGCACCAGGTCGCCGGTGCGGTACATCCGGGTGCCGGGCGCGCCGAAGGGGTCGGCGACGAAGCGGTCGGCGGTCAGGGCGGGCCGGTCGTGGTAGCCGCGGGCCAGGCCGATGCCCGCGATGTAGAGCTCGCCGGGGGTGCCGGGCGGGACCGGGCGCAGGTGCGGGTCGAGCACGTAGGCGCGGGTGTTCCAGATGGCCCGCCCGACCGCGGGGGTGGCGCTGTCCTCGGTGGAGGCGCCGAGGGTGTTGATCGTGTACTCGGTGGGCCCGTACAGGTTGTAGCCGTAGGTGCCCTCGGTGTCCCGCAGGGTCGTCCACACCGAGTCCGACACCGCTTCCCCGCCCAGCAGCACCAGCGGCGGCACGTGCCCGCGCAGCAGGCCCTGCTCGATGAGCAGCGCGGCGTAGGTGGGGGTCACGTTGACGACGTCGATCTCGTGCGCCTGGCAGTAGGCGACCAGCGCCTCGGCGTCGCGGCGCAGGTCCTCGTCGCAGACGTGCACCTCGTGGCCCTCGACCAGCCAGAGCAGTTCCTCCCAGGACATGTCGAAGGCGAAGGAGACGGTGTGGGCGATGCGCAGTCTGCGGTCCCCGGCCGCGGCGATGGCCGGGCCGAAGATGGCCTCCTGGTGGTTGAGCTGCATGTTCGTCAGCCCGCGGTAGGGGGTGACGACGCCCTTGGGGCGGCCGGTGGAGCCGGAGGTGTAGATGACGTAGGCGGGGTGGTCCAGGCTGAAGGGCGCCACCTCGACCGGGGCGCCGTCGTAGGCCGCCACATCCGTCTGGTCCAGGCACACGGCCTCGGCGGTGAGGCCCGCGGCGACGGCCGAGGTGGTCAGCACGCACAGCGGGTCGGTGTCGTCGATCATCAGCTGGAGCCGGTCGACGGGGTGGTCGAGGTCCAGCGGCAGGTATGCCGCGCCCGCGCGCAGCACCGCGAACAGCGCGACCACCATCTCCACCGAGCGCGGCAGCGCCAGGGCGACGACCTTCTCCGGCCCCGCTCCCCTGGCCAGCAGCAGCCGGGTGAGCCGGTTGATGCGGGCGTCGAGCTCGGCGTAGGTCAGGCGCTGCTCGCCGAAGACGAGCGCGGTGGCGTCCGGGGTGCGGGCGGCCTGCTCGGCGAGCAGTTCGGCGACGGTGCGCTCGACCACGGGGTTGGCGCTGGCGTCCCACTCGGCGGCCAGTTCGGCCCGCTCCCCCGCCGTGAGCAGGTCGAGCGTGCCGACCAGCGCGTCGGGGTTGTCCACGAGCCCGCGGGCGACGGTGAGGAAGCGGGTGAGGATGGTCCCGGCGTGCTCGTCGTCGATCACGTCGGGGCGGTGGTCGAGCTTGACCTTGAGCCGGGCGCCGGGGGTGATGACGATGGTCAGCGGGTAGTGCGTGGCGTCGACACCGGACCCGGCGGCGATGCCGTGCTCGGCCATGAGGGCGGCGGCGCCGTCCTCGTCGGCGAAGTTCTGCAACACGTAGAGGGTGTCGAAGAGGCGCTCGTGGCCCGCTTCGCGCTGGACCTCGCCGAGGCCGAGGTAGTCGTGGGGCATCAGGGCGGTCCGCTCGTCCTGCAGCCTGCGCAGCAGGGCGGCCACCGGCTCGGCCGGGCGCAGCGCGACCCGGTGCGCCACGGTGTTGAGGAACATGCCGATGACGGACTCGACGGCGTCGATGCCCGCGGGCCGCCCGGCCACGGTGGTGCCGAAGACGACGTCGTCGCGGCCGGTGGCCGCGGTGAGCACCAGCGCCCACGCGGCGCTGAGCACGGTGTTGAGCGTGACCCCGGCGGCGCGGGCGGCGTCGCGGAGCCGTTGGGTGTCCACTTCGGACAACTCGGCGCGGCACTGGCGCGGGATGGCGGGATGCGAACCCGCCGACGCCGCCACCAGCGTCGGCTCCTCCAGCCCGGAAAGCGCGGTGCGCCAAGCCGTTCGCGCGGCGCTCGCGTCCTGTTCGGACAGCCAGGCGAGGTAGTCGCGGTAGGTGCCCGCGGGCGGCAGGGTCGCGTCGGGGTCGCGGTAGAGGGCCAGGAGCTGGCTGGTGAAGATGCCCGCCGACCAGCCGTCCCACAGCAGCAGGTGGTGGCTGACGACGAGGCGGTCGCACTCGCCGAGGCGCAGGACGAGCACCCGCAGCAGCGGCGGGGTGTCGAGGTCGAAGCGGGTGTTGCGGTCGGCGGCCAGCAGCTCGTCGACCCGGGCGGCGCGGGCCTCGGCGGTCAGGTCGGTGAGGTCGACCTCGGTGACCGGGATCGGCGGGTCGGCGGCGACGAACTGCACCGGGCGCGACAGCCCGTCGCTGGTGAACCCGACGCGGACGCTGGGGTGCCTGCGGGCCAGGGCGCGCAAGGCGGCGCGCAGCCGGTCGGTGTCGATGCCGCCGGTGAAGTCGTAGGAGTCCTGGGCGGTGTAGACGTCGATGTCGCCCTGGTCGTAGCCCGCGTGGAAGTACAGGCCCTCCTGCAGCGGCGACAGCGGCCAGATGTCCTCGACGGGACCCCGGGACTCGATCCGGTCGACCTCGGCGTCGGTCAGGTCCAGCAGTCGCAGCCCCGGGTACCGGGCGGGCGTGACCTGTGCGGCCAGCTCACCCAGCGCGTGGGTCCAGGCGTCGGCGAGTGCCTGGACGTCCGCGGCGCTCAGGGTAGGTCCGTGGGTGAAGGTCGCGCTCAGGGCGGGGCCGTCGGGGGTGTCGTCGCAGACGGCGTCGATCTGCAGGGCGTAGGGCAGGGCCAGGTCGGCGTCGGGGAGCACGGTCAGCGGCTCGGGCGCGGGGCTGAAGTCCGCGTCGTGGCCCGCGGCGAAGCGGCCGTAGTAGTTGAACAGCACCTGGGCGCGGGCCATGCGGGCCAGCACCGGGGCGGCCTGGGCGTTGAGGTGGCGCAGCAGGCCGTGGCCGAGGCCGCGGTCGGGGGCCTGGCGGACCCGGTCGCGGACGGCGGCCAGGGTCCGCGCCGCGGTCTCGGCGACCGGCAGGCGCACCGGCTGCACGCTGGTGAACCAGCCCACGGTGCGGGAGAGGTCGACCCCGTCGAGCGGTTCCCGGCCGTGGCGCTCCAGGTCGACCAGCAGCTCGGGCGTGGGGGCGGACTGCCAGCGGTGCACGGCGGTGCGCAGCGCGGCCAGCAGCACCTCGGTGACGTCGGCTCCCGACGCGGCGGGAACGGCGGTGAGCAGCGGTCGGGTCTGCGCGATGGACAGGGTGACCCGGTGGACGGCGGCGTCGGCAACCGTCGTCCCGGACAGGCCCGCGCCGGAACCAAGGAGGGCCGGTGCTGTGTCGGGGGTCGTCCGGGAGGCGTCGAGCAGGTCGGCGCCGGGGGCGAGGGTGGCGGCCCAGTGCTGGAGTTCGCCGAGGCGTGCCGGGGCTGCGGCCTGCTCGTGGGCGAGGCGGGCGAAGCGGCGCAGCGAGGTGGGCACCGGCTCCAGGGGCAGGCCCGCCCAGGCGCGGGCGAGGTCGCCGAGCAGGATGCGCCAGGAGACGCCGTCGACCACCAGGTGGTGGGCGATGATGGCGAGCCTGCCGGGCTCGGCGCCGCGGTCGAACCACACCGCCTGGAGCACGACCCCGGCGTCCGGGGCGAGCCGGTCCGCGGCGGCGTCGGCCTCGGTGGCGATGGCCGCGCGCAGGGCGTCGTCGTCCAGTCCGGCGGCGGGGACGCGCACGATCAGGTCGGCGGCCTCCACGCTGCCCGGCGGGGTGGTCTCCTGCGTCCAGAGCACCGAGGCGATCCGGGTCAGCCGCAGGCGCAGGGCGTCGTGGGTGTCGAGCAGCGCGGCGAGCGCCGTGGTGAGCGCGGGCAGGGTGGCTCCGGCGGGGGTGCGGACCAGGACCGGCAGGGCGAAGCGGTCGATGCCGCCGCCGTCTTCGCGCAGCTGGTGCACGATCGGCAGCGGCGGGACGTCGCCGATCCCGTCGGAGTCGGCGACCGGGGCGGCGGCCGGTTCGGCGGGCACCCAGGCGGCCAGGGCGGCAGGGGTGCGGTGGGTGAAGACGTCGGTCGGGCTGACGTCGAGGCCGCGGCGGCGGGCCTGGGTGGACACGGTGATCGACAGGATGCTGTCGCCGCCGAGGACGAAGAAGTCGTCGTCGGGGCCGACCGAGGGCACGCCGAGCACGCCTGCGAACACCTCGCACAGGACCCCCGCCGGGCCGTCCGCGCGCTCGACCGGCGCTTCGGCGTGGGCGGCCGGGTCGGGTAGGGCGGCGCGGTCGAGCTTGCCCGCGGTGGTGACCGGGAAGTCCGCGACCACCGTGACGGCGGCCGGGACCAGCGCCGAGGGCAGCGTCTCGGCCGCGGTGGCAGCCAGGCCGCGCGCGTCGAGGGTGTGGCCTGGCTCGGGCACGACCCAGGCGACGAGCCGCCCGCCGCGCACGGCGGCGGCGGCGCGGGCGACGCCGGGCAGCGCGGCCACGCGGGCCTCCACCTCGCCCAGCTCCACCCGGTTGCCGCGGATCTTGACCTGGTCGTCGGTGCGGCCCAGATAGGTCAGCGCGCCGTTCGCGCCGCGGATGACGACGTCACCGGTGCGGTAGAGGCGCGAGCCGTCGGCGGCGAAGGGGTTGGCCACGAACCGCTGGGCGGTCAGGCCGGGGCGGCCGAGGTAGCCGCGGGCGAGCTGCACGCCCGCGACGTACAGCTCGCCCGGGGTGTCGGCGGGGACCGGGCGCAGGTGGCGGTCGAGGACGTGCAGTGTCGTGTTCCACACCGGGTGGCCGATGGGGACCTGGGGCTCGTCGTCGGCGTAGGTGTGGCCGGTGACGCCGATGGTGGTCTCGGTCGGCCCGTACAGGTTGTGCAGGGGGATACCGGTGGTCTCCACCCAGCGCCGGGCCAGCTCGCCGGAGAGCGCCTCGCCGCCGCTGAACACCAGCCGCAGCGCGGGCAGCGGACCCGGGCTGACGTCGAGGAAGGCGCCCAGCATCGACGGGACGAACTCCGCCGCGGCGATCCGCTCCCGGCGGATCAGCCCGGCGAGGTAGGCCGGGTCGCGGTGCCCGCCGGGGCGGGCCAGCACGACGGTCGCGCCCCGCACCAGAGGCCAGAACAGCTCCCAGACGGCGACGTCGAAGCCGCCGGGGGCCTTCTGCAGCACGCGGTCGCCCGCGCCGAGGCCGAACACGCCCTCCATCCAGGCGAGCTGGTTGACCACGGCCCGGTGGGTGACCTCCACGCCCTTGGGGGTGCCGGTGGAGCCGGAGGTGTAGATGACGTACGCGCCGTGGTCCGGGCCGGGCTTGGGGCCGGTGCCCGTGCCGTCGGCGCCCAAGCCGACGCGCTCGATGTCGCGGGGCACGTCCTCGTCGGCGATGACGAGCCTGGCCCGGGAGTCGGCGAGCAGGAAGTCGCGGCGCGCGGCGGGCAGGTCGGGGTCGACCGGCAGGTACGCCGCACCCGCCTTGAGCACGCCCACGAGGGCGGCGACCCAGCCCGGCGAGCGCGGCGCGGCCACGGCGACCACGTCGCCGGGGACGACTCCCCGGTCGCGCAGCGCGCGGGCGATGCCCTCGGCGCGCTGGTCGAGTTCGGCGTAGGTGAGGCCGCCGTCCTCGGCGGTGACCGCGGTGGCGTCCGGCGTGCGCGCGGCTGCCTGCTCGAACAGGTCCACCAGGGACGCTTCCGGCAGGGCGACGGTGTCGCCGTCGAGGCGGCCGGTGGCCGGGTCGGCGGTGCGCGGGACGGCGGCGACCCGGGTGTCGGGGTCGGCGGCGAAGGCGTCGAGCAGCAGGCCCAGGCGCTGGGCGAGGGCGTCGGCGGCCTCGGCGGTGACCCGGGCGGGGTCGTGTTCGAGCGACAGGGCCAGGCCGCGCCCGGGGTGCGGGACGGCCATCAGCGACACCGGGTAGTGCGTGGCGTCGTGCACCTGGACGTCGGCGATCCCGGCCGCGCGCAGCTCGGCGGGGTCCAGCGGGTAGTTCTCGACCACGACGAGGGTGTCGAACAGCTCGCCGACGCCCGCCTCGCGCTGGATGTCGGCCAGGCCGTGGTGCTGGTGGTCGAGGAGCGCGACCTGGGCGTCCTGCAGCCGGGCCAGCACCTCGGCGACCGGCTCGGCGGCGGTGGCCCGCAGGCGGACCGGGACGGTGTTGATGAACAGCCCGACCATGTCCTGCACCCCGGGGACCGGGGTGTTGCGCCCGGAGACGGTGCTGCCGAGGACGACGTCGTCGCGGCCGGTCTCGGCCGCCAGCAGCAGCCCCCACGCCCCGTGCACGACGGTGCTCGCGGTCAGCCCCCGCTCGCGCGCGCGGGCCAGGACGGAGTGCGCCGCCGACAGCGGCACGTCGATGAGCCGGGTCTGCCCGGACGCCTCGCCCGGCGCGGTGAGCCGGGTGGGCTCGGTGACCCCGTCGAGCGCGGCGCGCCACGCGGCCCGGGTGCTCTCCTGGTCCTGCCCGGCGAGCCAGGCGATGTGGTCGCGGTACGGCGCGGCGGGGGCGAGGGGGCGCCCGTGCAGCAGGGCCAGCAGGTCGCGCAGCATCAGCGGCACCGACCACCCGTCGGCGACGAGGTGGTGCAGGGTCAGCACGACCCGGGTGCCGCCGACCAGCGCGCAGCGCAGCAGGGGCGGGGTGGCCAGGTCGAACCCGGCGGCGCGCTCCCGGGCGGCGATGGCGGTGGCGTCGCCGTCGAGGGCGGTGACCGCGATGTCGGTCGGCGAGACGACGACCTGCCGGACGCGGCCGTCCTCGGTGCGGACGAACCCGGTGCGCAGGGCGGCGTGCCGGGCGACCAGCGCGGTGACGGCCTCGGCCAGGCGCGCCGGGTCGGCGGGCGCGGTCAGCTCGATGACCTGCTGGACGGTGTAGAGGTCCTGCGCGGTGGTGACCGAGTGGAAGTAGATGCCGCGCTGGGCGGCGGTGACCGGCAGGACGTCGACCAGGCCGGGGACGGCCGCGGCGATCTCGTCCACTGTGGACTGGTCGAGGGCGGCGAGCGGGAAGTCCGACGGGGTGTGCCCGCCGATGCCGGGGCGGGCGGCGTGCGCGGCCAGCCCGCGCAGGGCGCTCAGCCAGTGCTCGGCCAGGTCGGTGGCGTCGGCATCGGTGAGCACCCCGCCCGCCCAGGACAGGGCCGCGGTGAGGCGGTCGTCGGCGACGACGGCGTTGAGCTCGACGGCGTGGCCCAGCGGCATGGCCGGGTCGGGACCGGCGCCCAGCGCGCCGTCAGGGGTCCAGTCGCCGCTGGGGTTGTCGCCGCTGGGGCTGGGGAAGCGGCCCAGGTAGTTGACCAGGTAGTGCGGGGTGTGGTTCAGCTCGGCGTGCCCGTCGAGGTGGCGCAGCACGCCGTGGCCGATGCCGTGGCCGGGCACCGCGCGCACCTGCTCCTTGACCCGTGCCAGCGCGCGGCCCACGACCGGGCCGCCCTGGGCGAACTCGGTCCAGTCGACCGCGCCCGCGTCGAGGGCGACCGGGTGCACGCTGGTGAACCAGCCGACGGTGCGGGTGGTGTCCAGCTCGCCGATCCCGGCGATGGGCTCGCGGCCGTGGCCCTCCACGTCGACCAGCACCCGGGAGCCGCGCCCGCGCCGCCACCGCGCCACGGCGACGGCGAACGCGGTCAGCAGCACCTCGTGAGCGCCCAGGTGGTACGCGGCGGGCAGCGTGGTCAGCAGCGGCAGGGTGGTGACGGCGTCCAAGACGATGTCCCGGCTGCGCGCGGTCACGGCGAGGTCGACGGCGGGGTCGAGCGCACGTGCGCCGATCGTCGCGTCAGGACTGTCCACAACAGAGCGCCAGTACGGCAGTTCACCTTCGTAGGACGCGGAGTTGAGAGCCTTCGCCCAGCCCAGCAGTGACGTGCCGACCGGCGGCAGCTCCGGGGAGCGGCCCTCGGCCACCGCGGACCACGCGGTCGCCAGGTCTTCCAGCAGAATCCGCCAGGACACGCCGTCCACGACGAGGTGGTGCACGGCGAGCAGCAGCGTGCCCCGGGCGGGCGACCACACCGCGCGCAGCATCACCCCCGCCGCCGGGTCGAGCGCGGCCACGGCATCGGGTTCGATGTCGGATTCTGGGTCGGATTCTGGGTCGGACACCTCGATCACCTCGGCGGCGCGGACCGCGCCCACCGGGGCGACGCGCAGCTCCCAGTCCGGGGTCAGGCGAGCGCGCAGGGCGTCGTGGCGGTCCAGGACGGCCTGCACCACCGCGGTGAGCCCGGCCAGGTCCAGCGCGGCGGGCACCCGCACCCGGACCGACTGGTGGAACCGGTCCACCGACGCCGCGCCCAGGTCCCGCAGCCACCCGACGATCGGGGTCACCGGGATTGTGCCCACGCCGGACTCGGCCTCGACCGCGGCGACCGGGGTGGCCACGGCGGCCAGCGCGGCGACGGTCCGGTGCTGGAACACCTGCCGCGGGGTGATCACCAGCCCGGCCGCGCGGGCCCGGCTGACCAGCTGCATCGCGACGATGCTGTCGCCGCCGAGGTCGAAGAACCCGTCGTGCGCGCCGACGGCGTCCAGCCCCAGCACCGCGGCGAAGCACCCGGCCAGCGCCGACTCGGCGGGCGTGCTCGGCGCGACGTCGGAGGTGGTGGCCGTCCAGTCCGGGTCGGGCAGCGCGGCGGTGTCGGTCTTGCCGTTGGGGGTCAGCGGGAGCCGGTCGAGCACCACGACGGCCGTGGGCACCATCGCCTCCGGCAGCAGCGCCCCGACGTGGGCGCGCACCTCGGCGGGGGTGACGTCCCCGGAGCCGACGATGTAGCCGACCAGCCGGGCGGTCCCCCGGTGGTCCTTACGCACCGCGATCGCCGCGGCGGCGACCGCGGGGTGCGTCATCAGCGCGTTCTCCACCTCGCCCGGCTCGACGCGGTGGCCGCGGATCTTGAGCTGGCCGTCGGAGCGGCCCAGGAAGTCGATGTTGCCGTCGGCGCGCCAGCGCGCCCGGTCCCCCGTGCGGTACATCCGCGCGCCCGGCTGCCCGAACGGGTCGGCCACGAACCGCCCCGCGGTCAGGTCTGGCCTGCCGCGGTAGCCGCGGGCCAGGCCGCGCCCGCCCACGTACAGCTCCCCCACCGCGCCCACCGGGACCGGGCGCAGCGCGGAGTCCAGGACGTAGCAGCGGGTGTTCGGGTCGGGCACGCCGATCGGGACCGTGCCCTCCCAGTCCGCGCGCGCCAGCCACAGCGTGGAGTTGACCGTCGCCTCGGTCAGCCCGTAGGCGACGACCACGCGCATCCGGCCCGACCAGCGCGCCACCAGCTCGTTCGGCACCATCTCGGTGCCCACCACCAGCACCCCGCCCTCGGGCAGCTCGCACCCCGGCGGCAGCGCCGCGACCAGCGACGGCGGCAGGATCATGTGGGTGGCGCCGTGCTCGGTGAGGTAGCCGGTCAGCTCCGGTCCGGCGACGCGGCGCTCGGCGGGCACCACGATCACCCGCGCGCCGGTGCCCAGCGCCATGACCAGGTCCCAAACGGCCACGTCGAACCCGACGGAGGCGAACTGCGCGACCCGGCTGTCCCGGTCCACGCCCAGCCGCTCCACAGCGGTCGTGATCAGGCTGCCGACGCCGTCGTGGGTGACCACCACGCCCTTGGGCCGCCCGGTCGAGCCGGAGGTGTAGATGACGTAAGCCGCGGAGTCCAGGGACAGCGCCACCTCCAGCGGCGCCGGGTCGTGCCCGGCCAGGTCGGCGAGGTCCACCACGGGCACGCCCAGGTCGGGCAGCTCGCCGCCGCCGGTGAGCACGGCGACCGCGCCGGAGTCGGAGACCATGTACGCCAGGCGCTCGGCCGGGTGGTCGAGGTCCAGCGGCAGGTACGCCGCCCCGGCCTTGAGCACGCCCAGCAGCGCCACGACCAGGTCGGCCGAGCGCGGCACGGCGACCGCGACGACGTCCTCCGGCCGCACCCCGCGCGCGGCCAGCAGGCGGGCGAGGCGGTTGGCCCGCGCGTCGCACTCGGCGTAGGTGAGCACGGTGTCCTCGCACACCACGGCGACCGCGTCGGGCCGCGCGGCGACCTGCCGCTCGAACGCCTCGGGCCAGGTCACCTCGGGCGAGTCGCACTCGTCGGCGCCGAAGGCCAGCACCTGCGCGCGCTCCTCGGGCGCGGCGAGATCGATGCTTGCCAAGGTCCGCGCGGGGTCGGTGAGGGCGGCGAGCACCGCGGCCAGGCGGGCGGCGTGGGCGGCCAACTCCGTGGGCGTGCACACGCCGGGGTCGGCGTCGAGGTCGATGCGGGTGGGCTGGCCCTCGGCCGAGTCGTACACCGCCACGCTCAGGTCGCTGACCGGGCCGTACCAGAACGGGATCACCTCGACCCGGTGGTCGCCGAACTCCAGCGGCGGGTGGTGGGGGATCACGTTGACCGACGGCCCGACGATGCCGTGCAGGCCCGCGGCGGGGTCGACCCGGCGGGCGACCTCCTCGCCGCGGAAGCGGGCGTGGCCCAGGATGGCCTTGACCCGCGCCGCGGTGCGGTCGAGCAGGTCGGCGACGGTGTCGCCGGGGGTGACCGGCAGCCGCAGCGGCACGATGTTGGCCAGCATCGCGGGCGTCACCCGGGCGAGCGGGTCGGTGCGGCCCGCGACGGGGAAGCCGAGCAGGACGTCCTGGCTCCCGGTGGCGCGGTGGACATAGGCGGCGACGGCGGCGATCAGCAGCCGCGAGAGCCGGACCCCGCCCGCGGCGGCGACCGCGCGCAGCGCCTCGGACCGCTCGACGTCGAGCCACAGGGTCTCGCGGTGCGCGCTGTCGGCGGGCGTCGGCGCCCGCTCCAGCAGCCGGGCGGGCTCCCCCACGCCCGCCAGCTGCTCGGCCCAGAACTCGGCGTCGGCGGCGAACCCCGGGCTCGCCAGGTAGTCCTGTTCGGACTCCAGCAGCGCGGTGAACGACGGCGCGGGCGGCACCGGCCTGCCCGAGTAGTGCGCCCCGGCGCGGGTGACGATGAAGACGGTGGCGGTGGCGTCGTAGAGCAGGTGGTGCCCGCCGATGCCCCACCACACCCGATCGTCGCCCAGGCGCAGCAGGGCGTGGCGGAACAGCGGCGCGGCGCCCAGGTCCATCGGGCGGGCGCGGTCCTCGGCCAGCCACCGCCGGGCAGCGGCCTCCGGGTCCGCCTCGCCGCGCAGGTCGACCACCGGCAGCGGCCAGCCCCCTGTGTCGGCCGGGAACTGCCGCGGCTGCCCGTCGACCTCGGCGAAACGCACGTGCAGGCACTCGGTCTCGTCGACCGCCCGGCGCACCGCGGCGGCCAGGCGGTCGACGTCGACCGGGGTGGACGTGGCGCTGATCTCCGCCACCACGGACACGCGGAACACCGCGCTGTCCGGGTCGATGCGCTGTGCTTGCCAGACACCCAGCTGGGCGCCGGTGAACGGGAAACCGGCCGCGGAGATCGACACCACTGTCCCTTTCAGACTGATTTGGTCAGGACCTGCCCGCGAGCAGCGGGACCATGTTGTCGATGGCGTACGGGATGCTCAGCACGGTGTTGAACGACACCGCGGCGCCGACCGGCGGCTCCGAGTACGGCACGAACAGGTCGCGGCCCTCGGCGGCGACCTTGAGCTTGCCGTAGAGCGGGTCGGCCTTGATCCGCTTCTCCGCCTCGGGGTCCGACGTCAGCCAGATCAGCCGGTCGGCCTCGAAGAGGGGGTCCAGGCCCTCGGAGGCGACGTCGATGACGTTCTTCTCCTTGGGGGCGTCCTTGACCGCCTGCGGGGACGCGAAGCCGATCTCGTTCATGAACACGACCTTCGGGTCGTGCGCGGCGAAGGCGGAGTAGGTGCCGGGCTGGAAGGCGTCGGCGACCACGACGGTCTTGTCGGCGAACTCCGGGTGCTCGGCGCGCACCGCGGCGAACTTGTCGTCGATGCCCTTGATCAGCGCCTCGGCCTCGTCGGCCTTGCCCATCGCGGTGCCCACCGCGCGGGTCATGGTCTGCCACGGGGCGGCGTAGTCGGCGAACTCCTTGGGCTGGGCCACCACCGGGAACAGCTTCGACAGGGTGTCGTACTGCTCCTTGTTCATGCCGCTGTACTGGGCGACGATCAGGTCGGGCTGCAGCTCGATGATCTTCTCGACATCGTACTCGTCGCGCACGCCGACGATGGCGGGCTCGGTCTCGCCCCACTTCTCCTTCTGCCAGGGGAAGACGCCGAAGGGCCGCTCGCCGAACCAGTCCACCGCGCCGACCGGCTTCACGCCCAGCGCCAGCACGATCTCGTGGTCGGACAGGCCGAGGGTGACGATCTTGTCGGCCTTCGTCACCGTCGTGCTGCCGTACTTGTGCTCGACGGTCACCGGCAGCGCGCTGCCCGCGGCGGGCGGCTGGGCGGCGCTGGAGCCCGCGGGCGGCTCGGCGGCGCCACCGCCACATCCGGCGAGCGCCAGACCCGCGGCGGCAACGGCGGCGACCAGGCGCGACCGCCTCGCCCCCCGGATGGTGGACATGCTGGACATGGACTTCCCTTCGGACAACGACGCCCCGACGCCTCGGTTAAGCAAGCCTTAGTAAGGCGTGCCTAACATAACCTAATCGGGTGATGTCCCAAAGAGCCGTCACAGCGGGCTACGCCACACCAGACCCCTCAGATCCAGGTGGCACGCCGGGCCGCCCGGCGGAAGACGCGCAGCAGGACCGTGCCGGTGGCCAGGACCAACACGACGGTGGTGAGCGCGCGGCCGATGTCCCAGCCGAGGGAGGTGGCGAGGCTGAAGGTGACCAGGCGGGCGAGGTTGTCGGCGACCGGATCGCCGGGGACGAAGGACACCGCGGTCCCCGCGCCGACGGCGAACGGCCAGAACGAGAGGTTCAGCAGCATCCCGTAGACCAGGGACGCGACCAACCCGTACACCGCCAGCAGGACCAGCTCCACCCAGCCGCGCGCCCGCGGCAGCAGCCCGGCGGCCATGCCCACCCACGCCGCGCCCAGCATCTGGTACGGCAGCCACGGCCCCACCCCGCTGGTCAGCAGCGCGGAGGCGAACAGCGTGGTGTTGCCCAGCACCCAGCCGAACCCCGGGCCGAACACCCGCCCGGCCAGCACGATCAGGAAGAACACCGTCTCCACCCCGGCCGTGCCCGCGCCCACCGTCCGCACCGCGGCGCCCAGCGCGCTGAGCACGCCGAGCATGGCCACCGCCTTGGCGTCCATCCCGCCCTCGCTGACCTCGGCCAGCACCACGCCCAGCGCCAGCGGCAGCAGCAGCGCGAAGGTCAGCGGCGCGTCGCCGCCGTGGGCCAGGCCCGAGCCGGGGTCGATCAGCAGCGGCCAGGCGAACGCCGCGACGCCGAGCACCCCCGACAGCACGACGGCGACCGCGCCGCGCGGCCCGATCCGCACGGGGTTCACACCGGCTCCAGGGCGGCGCGGACGTCGGCGACGGTCAGCCACGGCTGCGGCGCGAGCACCTTGGCCACCTGCGGGGCGAACACCGGCGAGGCGGTGACCACCTCGGCGGCCGGGCCGTCGGCCACCACCTCGCCCTCGGCCATGACCACCACCCGGGTGGCGGTCTCGGCGACGAACTCGACGTCGTGGGTCGCCAGCACGACCGCGTGGCCGGAGTCGGCCAGGGCGCGCAGGGCAGCGGCCAGGCGGGTCTTGGACGGGTAGTCCAGGCCGCGGGTGGGCTCGTCGAGCAGCAGGACGTCGGGCGCCGGGGCCAGGGCGATGGCGAGCACGAGGGCCAGGCGCTGGCCCTCGGAGAGGTCGCGCGGGTGCGCGTCGTCGGGGACGCCCGGCGTCAGGTCGTCCAGGATGGCCCGGCACGTGCCCGCGGGGCGCGCGGACTCCCGGTCGGCCTGGGCGCACTCGGCGGCGACGGTGGGCAGGTACAGCAGGTCGGCGGGCCGCTGGGGCACCAGGCCGACCCGGGCGCGGCGGCGGGCGGGCTTGAGCGTCGCCGGGTCGACGCCCGCCACCTCGACGGTGCCGCCGGAGCGCTTCCCCGTCCCCTGCAGCGCCCACAGCAGGCTGGACTTGCCCGAGCCGTTGCGGCCCATCAGCGCCACCCGCTCCCCCGCCCGCACGCTCAGCCCGGCGCCGCGCACCGCCGTGAACGCGCCGTAGGAGACGCTGACGTCCGTGGCGGCCACCATGAGCGGACCCGCCGGGGCCGCGCCGACGGGCGGAAGGTGCTCGGTCAGCCGCTCGCGCAGGGGGCCCGCCTTACGGCGGGCGTCCCGAATGGACACCGGCGGCGGGGCCCAGCCCGCCAGCTGGCCCAGCCGCACCACCGGCGGCGCGACCGAGGCCCCGGCCAGCACCGGCCCCGGGTCGCCGATGACCGGGGGCGCGCCGCCGCCGGGCAGCCAGAGGACCCGGTCGGCGTACTGGGCCACCCGCTCCAGGCGGTGCTCGGCGATGAGCACGGTCATCCCCAGGTCGTGCACCAGCCGGTGCAGGGCGGCGAGCACGTCCTCCGCCGCGCCGGGGTCCAGGGCCGAGGTGGGCTCGTCCAGCACGAGCACGCGCGGGTGCGCCGTCAGCGCGGCGCCGATGGCCACCCGCTGCTGCTGGCCGCCGGACAGGGTCGACAGCGTCCGGGAGCGCAGGTCGGCCAGCCCCAGCAGGTCCAGGGTCTCCTCGACGCGCTTGCGCATCACGGCGTCGGGCACGGCCAGCGACTCCATCGAGTAGGCCAGCTCCTCCTCGACGGTGTCGGTGACGAACCCGGCCGACGGGTCCTGGCCCACCAGCCCGACCACGTCGGCCAGCTCGCGGGGCGGGTGATCGCGCGTGCTGCGCCCGTCGACCAGCACCCGCCCGGTCAGCGTGCCGCCGGTGAAGTGCGGGACCAGGCCGTTGACCGCGCGCAGCAGCGTGGACTTGCCCGCGCCGGTCCCGCCGACGACCAGGCACAGCTCGCCCTCGGGCACCTCGAAGTCCACACCGGACAGGACGGTGGCGTCGGCGTAGGCGATGGAGACGTCCTCGAACCGGATCACGCGGGCACCTCCGCGCGCCGGAACAGGGCGACCGGCGCCAGCCCGACCAGCACCCCGATGGCGGGCAGCACTGGCAGTTGCGGCAACTCCAACGGCACCGTCGCGGGCACGAGGTTCACCCCCAGCATCTCCGCCGCCACCGTCGCGGCGGTGGCGGCCAGCCCGGACGCGGCGATCAGCACGCCGGGCGCGGTCCAGCGGTCGGGTCGGTAGCGGGTCCGCAGCACCCGGCGCGCGCCGACGCGCAGCCCCGCGACCGCGAGCCCGACGCCCACCAGCAGCATCGGCAGCCCGACGAACCCCGGGGCGCTGGCGTCGAGCAGGCCGTACGCCCCGACGCACAGGCCCAGCAGCCCGCCGACCACCAGCGCGGAGGTGAGCAGCCGGGTGCGCCGCGGCTGCCCGGCGGTGCGCCCGTAGCCGCGCGCGTCCATCGACGCGGCCAGGGTGAGCGAGCGGTCCAGGGCGTCCTCCAGCACCGGCACCAGCAGCGTCCGGATGGCCCGCCGCCCGCGCACCGGGTCGCCGCGCAGCGCCCGCGCCCGCCGGACGTCGCGCGCGGCCACGGCCAATTGCGGGGCCACCGTCAGCGCCACCACCACCGCCACGCTCACCTCGTAGAGCGCCGCGGGCAGCGTCTTGAGCAGCCGCTTCGGGTTGGCCAGCGCGTTGGCCGCGCCCACGCAGCCGAGCAGCACCGCCAACTGCAACCCCAGGTACACCGCGTGCGCCACGCCCTCGGCGCTGACCGGACCGCCCAGCCGGATGCCGCTGGCCCAGTCCGGCAGCGGCGCCTCGGGCAGGGTGAACAGCACGGTCGGCCCGGTGACGCCGCCGACGAGGATGTGGACGAGCACCCGGATCACGATGACGATCAGCCCCAGCTTGAGGAACATCCCGTAGGCCGAGGCCCAGGGCGCGTTCGACCGGCAGCGCATGACGACGTAGGCCGCCACCACCGCGACCAGCGCCAGCAGCAGCGGGTTCGTCGTGCGCCCGGCCACCGCGGCCAGGCCGAGCGCCCACAGCCACCAGGCCCCGGGGTGGATGGTCACAGGTCGGCCTTGGCCCGCCTGCGCGCCGCGCCGATGGCCAGCCCGGCGAGGACCGCCACCACACCGCCGCCGACCAGGAACGAGACCATCCCGCTCCCTTCGCCGGCTGCTTCACCAGCGCTGGGCTCGATCTCGGCGGTCACCGGGCCTGTCGAGGTCGTCCCAGTCGTCTCGGTCGTCCCAGTCGCTGTCTCGGTCGCTGGGGCTCCGGAGGTCGCCGTCGCGCTGGTCGAGGACACCGCGGTTGACGTCGGTGTGCCCGGCCGGCCGGAGATCGGCGGCTGACCCGGGGGGCGCTGCGTCGGTTCCGCCGTGCCGGCGGGCTGGGCAGGCGGCGCGGCGGTCCGCGTGGGCGGTTTCGGCGCGGGCTGCGCCGGGGGCGGCGGTTGGGGGGCCGGGGGCCGGGGCGCGGCGGGCGGCGGGGTCGCGGGCGGCCTGCCCGCGCCGAACGCCCAGCCCTCGACCGTGCCCGGCGCCGGGTCGCGGGAGCCCGCGCCCGTCGAGCTGTAGACCCACGACCCGCCCCGCACGGCGTACCAGTACGACCAGTACGCCGTGGCCGGGGACGGGTTGACGCACGGGTCGCTGGCGGGCTTGCCGGAAACGCGGCACACCAGACCCGGCTGCCTGCTCGCGAACGTGTACCCGTAGCCCGCTCCGCTCAAGGCCCGCAGGCCACTCGACGGGTCACCCGGCGCGCACCCCACCTGCGCTCCCCCGCCGAGCGAGGCGAAGTCGACGACCACGGTCACCCCGGTGGTCCCCGAGCAGGCCGCAGCCGCCGCGGCAGGCGCCCAGACCACTGTGGACGCCGCCGCGGCCAGCACGGCCAGCGCGGCGGAAGACCGGCCCACGAGAGAGTGGCCCACGAGCGGGCGGCTCACGAGAGGCGTCGGCGTCGGCCGAGCAGCAGCAGACCGGCGCCGCCGAGGACGAGCAGCCCGCCGACCCCCACGGCGGGACCCACCTCGACACCGGTGTTCGCCAGGTCGTCGGTGTCGGCGATGGGGGCCGTGGTCGTGGTGGTGGGCGCGGCGGTGGTCGTCGGCGCCACGGTCGTCGCGGTCGTGGCGGTGGTCGAGGTCGTCGCCGGGGGCGCGGTGGTCACCGTGGTCGTCACCGGCGGGGCGGCGCAGGCGAGCACCGGGGCCGTGGCCGACGCGCCGTCCGCGCTGACCTTGTCGAGGGACACCCCGGTGATGCCCGCGATGGCCTGCGAGGTCGCCCGCGCGGCGGTCGCGGCGGCGAAACCGCTGGCGTCGTAGGCAATGGCGCCGCGGTCGGCCGCGACACCCGTGCAGCCGACCTGGCGGCCCAGCAGGTACGCGACGGCCTTGTCCGCGCTCGCCGCGCGCCCGCCCGCGGCGAGCGCGGTGGCGGCCAGGCCGGTGCTGTTGGCGTTGACGCCCGGCGTCGGGCCGCTGCCGGGGAAGCCGCCGTTGGCCTGCTGCTTGCCCGCCAGCCAGTCCAGCGCCGCGGCGGGCTCCCGGCCCACGGCGACGAGCGCCTGCACGGCGTACCCCGTGGTGTCCACATCGGACGCGCACGGCGCCTTCTCCAGGTACAGCGGGAAACCGCCGTCGGGGCACGCGCTGCCCGCGAGGTAGTCGACGGCGGTGGCGGGCGCGCCGCCGGACCGGTGCAGGGCGAGCACGGCCAGCGACTGGGTGATGCCGTTGCTGAAGTCGCCGTAGGCGGACTTGTCGGTGAACCGCCCGGACGGCGCCCGCAGCGCGGTCAGCCGGGCGATCAGGTCGACCCCGGCGAACGCGGCGGGGTCCTCGCCCTGGGCCTGGGCGACGAGGGCGAGCTTGGCGTGCGCCCCCGCGTACGCCTCGGTCGTGCCGTCGCCCAGGTAGGCCGCGGCGTTGCCTGCCAGCCACTCGGTCGCGGCGGCGGCGTGGTCCTGCGCGGCGCCGCCCGCGTCGAGGGCGAGCACGACGTCGGCGGTGAGGCCGTGGTCGGGGTAGGCGGTGCCGTCGAAGACGGTCTCCATGTGGTCGCCGCCCGTGAGCTGGCGGGCCAGCCAGCCCGCGGCGGCCCCGGCGGGCGCGGGCCCGTCGTCGGCCACGGCGACCGGAGCGGCCCCCACCAGCAGGAACAACGCGATAGCGGCGATACGCCCGCTCATCTCACGCCTCTCATCCCAAGGCGCGAACGAAGCCCGGTGCCCGGGACTCCGACCCGCTGTCCTCGACGGTGTCCGGAGCAGCCCGCGCCCGGCGGGTGTTCGGGCTCGCCACCGGTGGTGGCCTACCGTTGCGGGTCAGCGCCGGACTTCGACCGGACTTCCCCCGCAGGACGCGGTTTGCGATTACTCGAGCGCTGATGATACTTGCTCAGGCGAACATCGCGGCGATGAATCCCATGACATAGAGCACGCCGAAGGAGAGCGGGACCCACTGCTCCAGGTGCGTCAACTGCCAGTACGTCGAGCGGTCCGTGCCGTGCTTCAACGCCGTCCACTCGGCGTTCCAGTACGGCGAGGCGGGCAGGCGCTCCTCCAGCATCCCCACGACCTGGTACTTGGCCTTGCTGAGCTGGCGGTAGGAGCGCACCAGGTAGAACCAGGCCGCGCACTGGGTGATCAGCGCCAGCAGCGGGAGGGCCAGCCACCACTCGCCGTCGGTGGGCTTGCCCGCCCAGAACACGCCGAACAGGGTGAACACCGAGCTGTTGAGGGTGAGGAAGAAGGTGTTGGCCATCGAGCGCCGGGTGCCGATCCGGTCGGCCATCTCCACGTAGATCCGGTACTGCTCCAACACGAGGGTCCGGTACTCCGGGGTCGACTCCGCCTCGCCGTTCCACAGCCGGATCTCGTCCATGCCCCACCCCGTCCACCGCGCCGTCCCTGCCCGCCGGGGACTATATCGGGGTGATCGATGTCGACATCGTGTTCTCCGGCGGCACAGTGTTCACCGGCGGCACCATGGGTATCGGCGGCACCGTGGGGACCGGCACCGTGGGGACCGGCAGGACCACGGCCTTGGCGGTCCGCGACGGGGTCGTCCACGCGCTCGGTGACGCGGCGCTGGCCTGTCGTGCGGCGCTCACCGTGGACCTGGCGGGCGGCGTCCTCATGCCCGCCTTTGGCGACGGCCACGCCCACCCCATCCTCGGCGGCCTGGAGCGTCAAGGCCCGCTCGTCGCCGACTGCGCGAGCGTCGCGGAGATCGTCGAGGCCGTGCGGGCCTACGCCGCGGCCAACCCCGACCTTCCGTGGATCGTTGGGGCGGGCTACAACCCCACCCTGGCCCCCGGCGGCGTCTACGACGCCCGCTGGCTCGACGCCGCCGTCCCCGACCGCCCGGTGGTCCTGCGCGCGGGCGACTACCACGCCCTCTGGTGCAACTCGGTCGCCCTGGACCGCGCCGGGGTGGTCGACTCCGACGTCGAGGGCATCGTCCGCGACCCGCTCGGCACCCTGCGCGAGTGGGCCGCCTGCGACCTGGTGCTCCGCCTGGTCCCGGACGGGCGGGACCTGCGCGCCGCCGTCCGCCACGCGACCGAGTCCTACGCCGCCGCGGGCGTCACCTGGGTCCAAGACGCCTGGGTCGACCTGGACTCCGGCTTCACCGACGCCTACCTGTCCACTCCCGGCCTCCGCGTGGCCCTCGCCCTGCGCGCCGACCCCGCCTCGTGGCGCGACCAGCGCCCCCTGTTCCAGGCCGAACGCGCCCGGGTCAACGGGCTGGCCTGTGGGCTGGTCACCGCCAACACGGTGAAGTTCTTCACCGACGGCGTGATCGAGACCGACACAGCGGCCCTCCTGGCGCCCTACGCCCACTCGTGCACCCACGGCGCCCCGGTCTGGCCCCGCGCCGAGCTGCCTGCGGCGGCTGCCGCCTTCGACGCCGACGGCTTCCAGCTGCACCTGCACGCCATCGGCGACGCGGCCGTGCGGCTGGCCCTGGACGCCATCGAGCACGCGGTCGACACCAACCCGCCCCGCGACCGCCGACCCGTGATCACCCACATCCAGCTGGTCGACCCCGCCGACCTCCCCCGGTTCAGGAGGCTGGGCGTCATCGCGAACGTCCAGCCGTTCTGGGCCCAGCTCGACCCGGCCCAGACCGAACTGACCATCCCCCGCCTGGGCCCGGAGCGCGCCGCCACCCAGTACCCCCTGCGGACGCTGGCCGCCACCACGCACCTGTCCTTCGGCAGCGACTGGCCGGTCGACTCCCTCAAGCCCCTCGACGGCATCCAAGTGGCCACCACCCGCCAGACCCTCAACGGTGAACCGCCAGGCGGCTGGACCCCAGGTGAGCGCCTGACCCCCGAGACCGCCCTGGCCGCCTACACCTCCGGCCCGGCCTACCAGGCATTCGCCGAGCGCGACCGAGGAACCCTCGCGCCGGGCAGGCAGGCCGACCTGGTCCACCTGTCCGCCGACCCCACGACAGCCGAGCGCCCCGCGAGCATCGCGGTGCTGGGCACCTGGCTCGCGGGGCGCAGGATCTGGGGCTAGGGGGTGAGGAACCCGCCGCGCACCGCCCGCACCAGCGCGGACGCGTCGGCCGAGAGCACGGGTCCAGCCGGGTTCTTGCTGTCCCGCATCGCATTCAGCGTGTGTGCCAGCTCAACACACGTCGTGTGGTCCGAGAAGGTGGACTTCCGCCACCGCGCACCGCTTCGAGCGGACCCCATCAGGTCTATGCCTCCATTCCATCGACAAGATCGGCGATGACCTCGGCCGACCGCGTCGGTGACATCGCCATTTCCGTCATCCTGTCCGCAGCCGACGCGAATCGGCGCACGTCGGCGGGCTCCCACAGCTCCACGGCCGCCGCCAGGTGTTCCAGATGGACGATCGGGGAGGCACTGGGGAACTCGATCAGAACGAACGGGCCTGCCAGGTGCGGCCAGAATCCGCCTCGATGGGTCTCGATCAACTGGATGGAGACGTTCGCCAGGTCAGCCATCTTCAGCAGGTGGCGAAGCTGGTCAGCCATCACATCGCGCGGCGCGACCGGCGTTGTCAACACGTCATCGGCGATCAGGGCTCGCAGCAGCACCGGCTCCCGCCCGCGAAGAACGTCCGCGCGCCCCATCCGCAACGCGACCATCTTCTCCACGCCAGGCCCGGAGCCAAGGGTGGCGCGGGCATAGTCGCTGGTCTGCAACAGGCCGGGGATCACCAACGGGGACACGGTGGTGATGCGCCGCGCCGCCCGCTCCTGGTCGATGAGCTGATCCAGGTGGGCACGGCCGGACGAACTCGCGACCAGCTCACCGGAACGCTCCGAGGCGACGCGCCACTTGCCCAGCACCCGCTCCCGACTGTCGCCCACGACGTCGAGCGCGTCGAGCACGCGCAGGAGGTCCCGCTCGGACGGCGTGCGCTTCCCAGCTTCCCACAGCGAGACCGTCGCGTTGTTCACGCCAAGCCGCGCCGCGAACTGCCGCTGCGACAAGACCACGTTCTCGCGGGCGATGCGCAGCTCGGCACCCAGTTCGCGAGCGGCGGCACGGGCGTTGACGGACATGTATCAGAGCCTAGTTGGCCACCAGCACGGGCTTCCTGTCCCCCAATCGGGGAATTGTCGCTCTTGCTGTCATCAGTCAAACTGTTGACGTCAACACAGCAGGCAAGGAGATCTCACATGGGCCGGTGGACCGTTCAGGACGACATCGATGACACCGACGTCCTCACCATCGATGTCAGGTCGGGATACCTGTTCATGTGGACCGAGGGCGTGTTCACCACCAAGAACCCGGAGGCGGCCCGGGACCTGCGCCGCAAGATCGGCCTGGCGATCGGCGAGATGCTGGCCCACCACGAAGGCCCCACCACATGACCGGCCCGCTCCGCTGGCTGCGCTGCCGCCAGACCCGACGCCGCTGGAACGCCAGCCCCGCTCTCCCGCCACGCCGCCCCCACACCACCCGCCACTCGGCGCAGGCACGCGCCCTGCCCCTCGACCTGACCGGACTCGTCGTCCGGCGACCCCAGCCCCCGGCCGGTGCGGACACTCCCCCAGCCCTCCCGCACCGGCCGGGCTCCACAATGGAATGACCCACTGGAATGACCTGACACTGTCGGGCTCAAACTCCCACAGACAACGGCACCCGCCTTGGCGAGGGTGGTCCAGTCCCCTCGCCAAGACGGGCCGTTGCCCGGATGGACGAACTGCCGCCCTTCCCCGACGACGTTCGATCCGAGCGGCATGACCTTATCACGGGCTCGAACGTGCGTTCGACACCTCCGTCCCAACTGCGCACGATCGCGGATGACCTCCTGGGAGCCCGGGGGTCACGCTGGCGCGGACCGGACAGGAGATCGCCGATGACGACGCTCGACGGCGGGCTGGGGCGTCCTGGCGACGCCGTGTTCGCCGAGGCGGTCCGCACCGCCAACCTGGCCGCGCCCCCCGACCCGGCAGCGGCGGTGACCGTCCGGTCCGCCCAGCAGGCCGCCGCGGCCGTCGCCTACGCCACCGGCCAGGGCATGTCCGTGCGCGTGCACACCACAGGGCACGGCTCGGCGACGCAGCGACCCATGCCCGGCTCGCTGCTCATCCGCACCGCGCTCGCCGAACCGGTCACCATCGATCCCGACACCCTCCTGGCGCGCGTCCCGGCGGGCGCGGTCTGGCGGGAGGTCGTCACCAAGGCCGCCCGGCACGGGCTCGCGGCCGTGCACCCCACGACGCCCTCGGTCGGGGTCGTCGGCTACCTCACGCGCGGCGGGGTGGGCCTGCACGGGCGGTCCAAGGGGCTGGCCGCGAACGCCGTGCGGGCCATCGAGCTGGTCACCGCGGACGGGGCGATCCGGCGCGCCGACGCCGACACCGACCGAGACCTCCTGGACGCCCTGCGCGGCGGCGGAGGCGGGTTCGGGGTGGTCACCGCCATCGAACTGGCACTGTTTCCCCTCGCCGGCGTGGTCACCGGCGCCGCCTACTGGCCGTTGGAGCACGCCGACCGGCTGGTCACCCTCTGGCGGGACTGGACCGTCGACGCGCCTCGCGAGGCGTGCACGACGCTGCGCGTCCTGTCCGGCTCGGCCGTGCCGTGGGCGCCGGGTCCGGTGGTCTGCGTCGCGGGCGTCATCCACGGCGGCGCGACCGCGGAAAGCGACGTCGCGGAACTGCTCGACCCGCTGCGGGCCATCGCCGCGCCCCTGCGCGACACCTGGCGGGTCGACGGCCCGGCCGCGGCCCTGTTCGCCCACGAGCACCCGGCGGGTCCGGTGCGGATCACCGGCGACCACCTGCTGCTCGACGAGATCGGCCGCGACGGGGTGACCGAGTTCCTGCGGGTGGCGGGCGAGGGCTCCGGCTCACCGCTGCTGTCGGCCGAGCTGCGCCACCTCGGCGGGGCCCTGGCCGAGCCCGACCCGGCGGGCGGCCTGCTCGACCACCTCGACGCCCGGTTCTCCTACGTCGGCCGCGGGGCGGCCACCGACGCCGCGTCGACCGCGACGGCCGTCGAGCACTGCTCAGTCGTGCGGGCGGCCCTGTCCCCGTGGGACACCGGCCTCACCGCGCCCAGCATGGTCGCCAGCGCGACCCAGCCGCAGGCGCACCTCGACAGCGCGCGGACCCGTCAGGCAGGCGCCGTCCGCGCCCGCGTGGACCCTGATGGGGTCTTCGCGGGCGATGTCATGCTCAGTGCCCCTGGGTGACCGGTCGGGCCGCCCAGGGGACCGCTTGTTCAGTCCAAACCGCGAACGATGGTGGGTTCGTAGTCGTCGTCCTCCGGGGTGCGGGGACGTGGCCAGGTGGTCGCCCGGCCGCCGATGACCCAGTCAGTGGGGGTCTCGCTGCTGCCGGGCACCGCCTCAGTGGTGGTCATGGTGCCCTCCGATCGTCAGGTGTTGACCCTTCTGAGGGGACCACACAAGAGGTCGCAGGGCGAGCGCGATTCCACTATTCGACACCGGATGCCGGATTTTCGGGCGAAACCGGTTCATCCGGTAACAAGATCGACTCCGGTCGCGATGCAAGTCTTCTGCCCCAGACGGTGAAGCTGACCTGGGGAATGTCCACGAAGGCCGGTTCCCCGAGCCGGGAGCGGAACTCGGCCAGGTCGGTCTCGGTGACCATGCCCCCGGCCAGCAGGGCCGGGGCGGCGTGCTCGATCAACGGCCGCCAGCGGTCGCGGTCGAGGTTGCCCAGGCAGGCCGGGCGCGCGGCGAACTCGATGTCGGCCAGCCCCGCGGCGCCCATCAGCGACGGCACGCCGCGCACCCACGTCAGGTCCGCGCCGGGCTGCGTCGCCCGGTAGGCCGCCATGATGCGGGCGACCACCGGGAACGGCGCGGTCTCCTCCGGCAGTTGGAACGGGTCGGTGACCACCAGCCAGCCGCCGGGACGCAGCCAGCCCGCCGCCCGCGCCAGCACCTCGTCGCGCGCGGCCAGGTGGCAGAGCACGAAGCGGGCGTGCACCAGGTCGAAGGCGCCGGGCGCGAACGCCGGGTCGGTGATGTCGGCCTGGACGACCTCGGCGGGCGAGCCGCCCAGGTGGGAGGTGTCGACGTCCACGGCCACCACGCGGCCCGCCGGGCAGCGCTCGACCAGGCCCGCGGCGACGGAACCGGCGCCCGCCCCGAGGTCGAGGCAGTGCGCGTCCGGTCGCAGGCCGAGCGCGTCAAGCACGCCGAAGGTGAACCCGTCGGTGCTGGCGGCGATGGCACCCAGCCGCGCGCCTGACCGCACGGCTGGCTGGGCGGCGGAGCGCACGGCTGGCTGAGCAGCGGGCTGGGCGGCTGGCTGAGTGGCGGAGTGCGCGGGTGGCTGGGCGGCGGGGTGCGCGGCCATCACCGCGGCTCGGCGGGCTCGCCCGCGCCGACCAGCTCGCTCTCGCGCAGGCGGGCGAGCGTGCGGAGGAAGGCGATCTCGCTGGCCCAGTCGTCGGAGGGGATGTCGTCGGCGGGTGTCGGGCTCTCGGCGGGCGGGGCGCCCGCGCCGCGGGCGGCGATGGCCGAGGAGAGCCAGTACGCGGTGGTCAGGGCGTCACGCTCGGCCGGGTCGGCGGCGGCGGCCCTGGCCCTGGCGGCGGCGATCTCGGCCGGGTCGGCGTGGTCGCGCAGCACCATCAGCGCGTCGCGGATCTCGATGACCCGCCGGTAGAGCCGGAAGTCGATGGAGCGGCGCGGCACGGCGGAGGCGGGCAGCCGCACGTGCGGGACGACGCTGGTCAGGTCGGCCCAGAGCGGGCCCAGCGCCCGCAGGTCCCTGGCCTCGCGGACGGCGCGCACGGTCCGGGCGGCGACCGGCACGAGCACCCCGGCGACCATCAGCCAGGTGGTGACGCCGATGTTGAGCGGGAAGGCCGAGCCCAGCCAGGACCAGCCGGTGAACAGGTAGCCGAGGACGGCCGCCGACCAGAAGAACGTCGAGGACGCGAAGCCCGCGGCCAGCAGCCCCAGGCCCACGCGCAGCGGCCGGGTGTCGGCCAGCCGGGCGTAGCGGGCGCACAGCAGCGCGCACGGCGCGACGGCGACCACGTGCGCGATCGAGAGCAGCCACCAGAACGGGCTGTACCAGGGCACCGCGATCGAGGTGACGCACCCGGCCTGCGAGACCGGCCCGGTGTCCAGGGCCAGCAGGGCGGCGCTGACCACGACCGCGCCGCCGTAGACCAGCAGCGGCCTGCGCCGGGCGAGCGCGGCGAGGACGAAGTCGAGGATGAACGCCGAGCTGACGACGCCCCAGATGTTCATCGCGATGCCGCAGCTGTAGCCGAACACGTAGTTGCGGTTGAGGATCGCGGTGATGGGGTCGAGGTAGGCGGTGACCGAGCCCGCCAGGCCCGCGACGGCGATGAGCAGGCGCCGCTGGGGCTGGGAGTGCCGCGCGCCCGGCAGGCGCAGCAGCAGCGCCACCCAGAGCGCCACGCACCCGGAGAGCACCACCAGCTTGCCGAACGCGTTGAGGTCCGGCGGGGTCACCGGGTGCCCCGGCCGAGGCCGAGCGCGGCCGTGAGGGTGCCGAGCACCCCGGGCTCGGTCCCGGGCGCGCGGCCCTCCGCGGTGATCCGGATGAGGCTGGCCACCAGTTCGGCCTCCTGTTCCTCGTCGTTGGTGTAGGCGGTGCGGTTGAGCATGCGGCGCACGAGGTCCGGGGAGAGGTCGGGCAGGAAGCGGCTCAGGTCCGTGGCGCGGTCACCGGTGCCGTTGTGGTCGCAGAGCAGGTGGCCCAGCTCGTGCAGGACGATGTGGTCGCGGTGGAAGGCGCTGGTGTTCTCCTCGACGAGGATCACGTCGCGGTCGACGAGCTGGAACCAGACGCCGCAGGTCTGCGCGCTCGCGCCGCCGGGCAGGGTGCCGATGTCGATGGGCCGCCCGCGGCGCGCGGCGATGGCCTGCACCAGGCCCGCGACGGTGAACGGGTCGGGCAGCGGGAGGTCCGCCACCAGCGCCCGCCACCGGCGGTACGCGCGTCGAGTGACCATGCTTCTCGCCGAGCCCTCCCCCTGCGTCCGCCGGGCCGGAGCGTACATCGTAGCGTTCACCCAGCGCCCTGCCCAGCCCTTATCTGGATCGTCCTTTATAGACAGTCCACCCCGGACCGAACTGGACAGGATGTCGCGCGGGTTCGGCAAAAGCGACGTCAGTTGCATGGTCAACTACCGAGTGCGGGCGGCCAGGCCGTCCCCGCTTCCGGACACCCGCCCGCGTCGCGCCCGGCGGCGGAGCCGTCCGCGCGACCCCGGCAAGATCGTCACCGTTCTCCGCGGGCGGCCCCCGCCGGTCCATCCTGTTCCGCCACTGACGCCGAAGGTCACGGTCAGGACACCGCCGAACACCGCCGCCGTGGCCTCTTGTCGGCAAAGACGAAACCGGTCTACGGTCCCAAGACGTGTGACCCGGTTCACTTCAGGAGGGGTCTTGGCAGAGGCGAGGGACCCGATCCTCTCGGTGGCCAATCTGGAGGTCGTCTACGACGACGTCGTGCTGGTGCTGCGCGGGCTGAGCCTGGCGGTGCCCACCGGCGGCATCGTCGCCCTGCTCGGGGCCAACGGCGCGGGCAAGACGACCCTGCTGCGCGCGGTCACCGGGCTGCTCGGGCCGCACCGGGGCCGCGTCACCAAGGGCACCGTCACCGTCGCCGGAGCCGACCTGACCGGCGCGGACCCCGCCGACGTCGTGCGCAACGGCGTCGCCCAGGTCATGGAGGGCAGGCGGGTCTTCGCCGAGCTGACGGTGGAGGAGAACCTGCGCGTCGGCGCGCACACCCGGCGGGCCAGGGGCGCCGCGCGCGAGTCCGAGGCCCGGGTGCTGGACCTGTTCCCCGTGCTGGCCAGGCGCCGCAAGTCGACGGCGGGCTACCTCTCCGGCGGCGAGCAGCAGATGCTGGCGATCGGCCGGGCGCTGATGGCCGCCCCGCGCCTGCTGCTGCTCGACGAGCCGTCGCTCGGCCTGGCCCCGAAGCTGGTCGAGCAGGTCCGCGACATCGTCGCCGAGATCAACACCCAGGGCACCAGCGTGCTGCTGGTCGAGCAGAACGCGGTGATGGCGCTGTCCATCGCCGACCACGGCTACGTCCTGGAGGTGGGCTCGGTCGTGCGCGACGGCCCGGCCGCCGAGCTGCTCGACGACGCCGACATCCGCGAGTTCTACCTCGGCGCCCCCGCCGACGGCGAGCGCCGCTCGTTCGCCGAGGTCAAGAGCTACCGGAGGAAGAAGCGATGGAGCGCCTGACCGCGCCCGCACCGGCACCCGCGCCAGAGCAGGCCGCCACGTCGCCGCTGCTGGCGGTCTCCGGCCTGACCCTGCGCTTCGGCGGGGTGAGCGCGCTGGACGGGGTGGACTTCACCGTCGGGCAGGGCGAGCTGCTGGCGGTGATCGGGCCCAACGGCGCGGGCAAGACCTCGGTGTTCAACTGCCTCAACGGCGTCTACCGCCCACAGAGCGGCGACATCCGCCTCGACGGGACCTCGCTGCTGGGCCGCGCCCCGGCGGCCATCGCCGGGATGGGCGTCGCCAGGACGTTCCAGAACCTCGGCCTGTTCCAGCACCTGTCCCTTGTGGACAACCTGATGCTCGGCAGGCACCACCTGATGCGCACCGGCTTCCTCACCGGCATGGCCTGGTGGGGCCGAGCCAAGCGCGAGGAGATCGAGCACCGCGCCGCCGTGGAGGACGTGGTCGAGCTGCTGGAGCTGGAGGCGTACCGGCGGACCCCGGCGGGCCTGCTCCCCTACGGCGTGGCCAAGCGCGCCGAGCTGGGCAGGGCGCTGGCGATGGAGCCGCGCCTGCTGCTGCTGGACGAGCCGGTGGCGGGCATGAACGTCGAGGAGACCGAGGACATGGCCCGCTACCTGGTGCAGGTCCGCCGCGAGCTGGGCCTGGCGATGATCCTGGTGGAGCACGACATGCGCCTGGTCATGGACCTGGCCGACCGGGTGGTGGCCCTGGACTTCGGGGTGGTCATCGCCTCGGGCACCCCCGACGAGGTCCGGGAGGACCCGCGCGTCGTCGAGGCGTACCTGGGCGGTGGGGCGTGACCGCGACCGTGGACGCCACCGAGGTGGCCTCGCTGCCCGCGCGGCTGCTGCGGCTGGCCGCCGAGCGCCCCGACGACGTCGCGCTGCGGCACAAGCGCCGCGGGGTCTGGCAGGAGTGGACGTGGGCGCAGTACGCCGACTGGGTCGCCGCCGCGGCGGCCGGGCTGCGGGAGCTGGGCGTCGGCCCGGGTGACCGCGTCGCCGTGCACGCGGAGAACCGGCCGGAGTGGGTGGTGGCCGACCTGGCCGCGCAGGGCATCGGCGCGCAGACCATGGGCGTCTACCCCACCTCCCCCGCCGCCGAGGTCGCCTACCTGCTGGCCCACTCCAAGGCGAGCGTGCTCGTCGCCGAGGACGAGGAGCAGTTCGACAAGGCCGTCGCGGTCCGCGACCAGCTCCCCCACCTGCGCCACATCGTGCTGATCGACCCCAAGGGCGTGCGGGTGGCCGAGCACGACGGGGTCCTGACCTTCGCCGAGCTGACCGGCGGCGGCGACAGGGAGGGCAACCGGTCGGCGTACGCCCGCGCGGTCGAGGCCGTCGACCCGGGCTCCACCGCGATCCTGGTCTACACCTCCGGCACGACCGGCCCGCCCAAGGGCGCGATGATCTCCCACGCCAACCTCGTCGCCGCCGGGAGCACGTTCATCTCCGCGCTGGGCGCGGCCACCGACGACGAGGTGCTGAGCTACCTGCCCCTGTGCCACATCGCCGAGCGGCTGCTCACGGTGATCGACGGGGTGTGGGCCGGGCTGGTGGTCAACTTCGGCGAGGGCGGCCAGGCGTTCCTGCAGGACCTGCGCGAGGTGCAGCCGACGGTGTTCCTCGGCGTGCCGCGGGTGTGGGAGAAGCTGATGGCGGGGGTGGAGATCCGGATGGCCGATGCCTCCCCGCTCAAGCGCGCGGTCTACCGGGCGTGCCTGCGCCAGGGCCGCCGGATCGCGCCGCGCCGGATGACCGGGGCGGCCACCATCGGCGACCGGGTGGTGCTCCGGCTGGCCGAGCTGCTGGTCTTCCGGGCGCTGCGGGAGAAGCTGGGCATGTCCCGGGTCCGGGTGGCGATCTCCGGCGCCGCGCCGATCGCCCCGCAGGTGCTGGAGTTCCTGTGGGCCATCGGCGTCCCGGTCCGCGAGGGCTACGCCCAGACCGAGAACACCGCGATCTGCACCCTGACCCCGGTCGGCGACGTCCGCCTCGGCGCGGTCGGCGTGGCGCTGCCCGGCGTCGAGGTGCGCGTCGGCGAGGACGGGGAGATCCTGACGCGCTCGGCGGGGGTCTTCCAGGGCTACCTCGACGACGAGGAGGCCACCGGCCGCGCCGTGGACGCCGAGGGCTGGCTGCGCACCGGCGACGTCGGCGAGCTCGACGCCGACGGGTACCTGCGCATCACCGACCGCAAGAAGGACATCATCATCACCGCGGGCGGCAAGAACATCTCCCCGTCGGAGATCGAGAACCGGCTCAAGGTCTCCCCGTTCGTGCGCGAGGCCGTGGTCGTCGGCGACCGCCGCAAGTACCTGACCGCGCTCATCGGCATCGAGCGCGACACCGTCGGCGCGTGGGCGACCCGCCGCGGCATCGCCTACACCACCTACGCCGACCTCTCCGCCAAACCCGAGGTGCGCGCCCTGGTGCAGCAGGCGGTGGACGCGGCGAACGGGGAACTGTCCCAAGTGGAGCGGGTCAAGCGGTTCACGATGATCACCCGGGAGCTCGACCACGAGGACGGCGACCTGACCGCCACCCAGAAGGTCAAGCGCCGCGCCGTCGCCGAGCGGTTCGCCGCGGAGATCGAGGCGATGTACCGATGACCGCGCTGATGCAGAACCTGTTCGCGGGACTGGCGCTGGGCTGCACCTACGCCCTGGTCGCCCTCGGCTTCGTGGTGATCTACAAGTCCACCGGGGTCATCAACTTCGCCCAGGGCGGCCTGCTGGCCCTCGGCGCCTACCTCGGCTACACCTTCTCCACCAACCTGGCGCTGGCCTTCGGGGTGGCGATCCTGTTCGCCTGCCTGGCGGCGGCGGTGGCCGGGGCGGCGGTGGAGCGGATCGTGCTGCGGCGGATGGTGGGGCAGCCGCCGTTCGCGGTCATCATGATCACCATTGGGCTGCTGTTCGTCATCGAGCCGGTCCTGACCGCGATCTGGGGGTTCGACACCCTGCAGGTCACCAATCCGTGGAACATCCAGACCGTCGACGCGGGCGCGCTGGTGCTCGGGGTGCGGGACCTGTGGACGATCGGGCTCACCGCCGCGGTCGTGGTCGCGTTCTTCGTCTTCTTCCGCTACTCCTCCTTCGGGCTGGCGATGCGGGCCACCGCGTTCGACCCCGAGGCCGCGCTGGCGCAGGGCATCAGCGCGCGGCGGGTCTACGCGGTGTCCTGGGCGATCGCCGCGGCGCTGGCCGCGCTGGCCGGGGTCACGCTGGCCGCCGGGCCGGGCGGGCTGTCGCCGTCGATCGGGTTCATCGCGCTGGCGGCGTTCCCGGCGATGATCCTCGGCGGCATGGACTCCCCCACCGGCGCCGTGCTGGGCGGGCTGATCATCGGCTTGGCCGAGGCGCTGACCAGGGGTTATCAGGACCAGTTGTTCACGTGGGCGGGAGACAACGTGTCGGTGATCGTGCCGTATGTGCTGATGATCCTGATTCTGCTGGTCAGACCTTACGGCTTGCTCGGCACCAAAGACGTGCGGCGCATCTGATGGCCCGCCCGCACCGCAACCTCGTCCGCGGGTACGCCCAGGACCTGCGGCTGTTCGGCACCCCCGGCGCCCGGGTGGGACTGGTGCTGATGGCGCTGGTGTTCGCCGTGCTGCCCACGGTGGTCAGCGACGACTTCTGGCTCTCGGTGCTGGTCTACGTCGGCATCACCGCCATCGGCGCGATCGGCCTGAACCTGCTGACCGGCTACTGCGGGCAGATCTCGCTCGGCCACGCGTTCTTCATCGGCGCGGGCGCCTACTGCACGGCGGTCGTCGGCGGCACGCTCGGGCTGCCGCTGCCGGTGTGGATACTGGCCGCCGCGGCGGTGGGCGCGGCGCTCGGCGGGCTGATCGGGCCGTTCACGCTGCGCCTGCGCGGGCACTACCTGGCCATCGTCACCCTCGGCCTGGTGTTCGTCGGCGAGCACCTGTGGCGCAACCTGCGGCCGGTCACCGGCGGCAACTCCGGCACGTCGGTGACGGCGTCGACCTCGCTCGGGCCGGTGGACCTCTCGCGCATCGAACTCGCGGGCGAGGTGTACTCGCGCAACCAGGGCTGGTTCTGGCTGGTGTGGGCGCTGGTCGCGGTGGTGGCGCTGCTGGCCAAGAACTTGGTGCGCACCCGGCCGGGGCGCGCGCTGCAGGCGGTGCGCGACCGCGACCAGGCCGCCGAGGTGATCGGGGTGCGGGCCGGGCGCTACAAGATCGGCGCGTTCATGGTCTCCAGCGCGATCGCCGCGGTGGCCGGGGCGCTGTTCGGGGCGTACCAGCAGTACATCGTCCCGGACGAGTGGAACCTGCTGCTGTCCATCCAGTACATCGCCATCGTCATCGTCGGCGGGCTGGGCACGGTCTTCGGCTCAGTGCTCGGCGCGATCTTCGTCGGCGCGCTGCCCGCGCTGATCGACCGCTACAGCGACGTCATCCCCGGGGTGCAGACCTCGGTGGGCGGCGACGGGTTCATCAGCGTGTTCGCCCTGAACCAGGCGATCTTCGGGGTGCTGATCGTGCTGTTCCTCGTGCTCGAACCCCGGGGCCTGGCGGGGATCTGGCTGCGCGTGAAGACCTATTTCCGAACCTGGCCGTTCTCGTACTAGGAGCCCCGAATGACTCGAGTGGCACTCACCGCGGCCCTGGCCGCACTGGCACTGACCGCGGCCTGCGGCGGGGCCGGGGACAACGGCGGAGGAGGTGGGGGCGCGGGCGGGGAGGCGGGCGCCCCCGCGGCCACCGCCGGTTTCGACGGCACCACCATCCGGCTGGGCGTGCTCTCGCCGCTGTCCGGGCCGGTCGCGGTCATCGGGCAGCCGCTGACCACCGGCAACAAGGTCTGGTTCGACCAGGTCAACGCCGAGGGCGGCATAGCGGGCAAGTACAAGGTGGAACTCGTCCAGGAGGACACCCAGTACGCCCCGGACGTGACCGTCCAGCAGTACAACAAGATCAAGGGCAACGTCGTCGCGCTCACCCAGGTCCTGGGCACCGCGCCGACACTGGCCGTGCTGCCCCTGCTGCGCGCCGACAAAATGATGGCCGCGCCCGCGTCGCTGGACGCGCTGTGGGTGCGCGAGGAAAACCTGCTGCCGACCGGCGCGCCGTACCAGATCCAGGCCATCAACGTGATGGAGCACTACCTCACCGAGGGCGGCGGCACCCCGCAGTCCAAGATCTGCACGATGGTCCAGGACGACGTCTACGGCGAGGCGGGCCAGGCGGGCATCGACTTCGCCGCGGAGCGCTCGGGCTTCACCGTGACCAACACCCAGAAGTTCAAGGCGGGCACCGAGAACTACGCCGGGCAGATCCAGGCGCTGGCGGGCGCGGGCTGCCAGATGGTGTTCCTGGTCGCCACCCCGTCCGACGCGGGCAAGATCTGGGGCACCGCCGCCCAGGGCCGCTTCGCCCCGCGCTGGTACGGGCAGTCCCCGTCGTGGGTGGGCGCGCTCGCCAAGTCGCCGCTCGCGCCGTACCTGGAGGCCAACGTCCTGATCGCCGCCGAGGGCACCGAATGGGGCGACACCAGCGTCGCCGGGATGCAGGACATGGTCTCCCGCGCCGAGCAGTTCGCACCGCAGCAGCAGCCGGACTACTACTTCGCCTTCGGCTACAACCAGGCCCGAGCGATGACCGCGCTGCTGGAGAAGGCCGTCGAACGCGGCGACCTCTCCCGCGACGGCATCCTCACCGCCTCCCGCGAACTGGGCACCGTCGAGTTCGACGGCCTGACCGGCAACTACGAGTACGGCCCCGCCGAGAGCCGCAACCCGCCCCGCTCGACGACGATCTTCAAGGTGGACCCGGCCAAGCCCTTCGGCCTGGCCAAGGTGAAGTACGACTTCACCTCCAAGTCAGCGGGCGAGTACGAGTTCGTCAAAGCCGACATCTAGCGCCGGGACGAGCAACTCCGGTCAAGCGGGTCGACGGAGGTCCTCGCCACACACGGGTGGCGTGTGCGTGGGTGGAGCGGTCCGACCCCGGTCGGACCGCCGAGGACCAGGTCGTCGTGGTGCCGCACGGTCAGCGCAGGCGGGCAACCCAGTTGTCCAGGCGGCGCAGGGACGTGCGCAGGTCGGCCAGCAACTCCAGTGCGTGTGCTCGCGCGGCGGAGCGTTCGGGACCCGACACCGGGCGGTGGCCGAGGGCGCGCCACACCATCCACGCGGCGCCACCGAGGTAGGTGCGCAGCAGGCCCGCGAACGCGGGCGCGGACGCGGGCGGACGACGGCCGCCCGCCGCCTCGTAGGACCTGATCACGGTGTCGAACGCGGCCTGGTCCTCACCCAGGCCGCTGAAGTGCAGCGCCGCCCTGGTCAGCTCCCACTCCGCGTAGTCGGGCCCCGCGCCGTCCCAATCCACCAGCAACGGACCGGCCGACGTCTCCACGACGTTGTCCGGCTTCACGTCGCGGTGCGTGCTCACCGGCGTCAGACCGCCAGGGTCGGCAGCCATCGCCCTGGCCTCGGCGATCTCCGGGAGGTAGGCCCGCACGGCGTGGGTGAAGTCGTCCGGCGCCTCGTCCAGCCACTCCCGCCACTCCTCGACCGGGTGCGGCTCCCAGTCGGGCGCCCCACCGGCGGGGAGGGTGTGGAGGGCCGCCAGGGTGGTGCCGACCCACGCCGAGACGTCCGTGGTCGACGGGCCGCCCTCGCGCCACTCGTGCACCAGGTAACTGGCGATCTGCCCACCGACTCGGACATCCGCCAGCAGCGGCGCGGCCGGGTCGAGCGGGTGCACCGGACGGGGCATGGGGAAGCCGCGGGCGTGCGCGTCCAGTTGGATCCGGGCGGACACCACGTAGTCGCGCAGCCACCAGTCCTCGCGGGAGCGGTTCAGCCGCTTGACCGCCCACGTGCCGCGCGACGTGCGCAGACGCCACATCAGGTGGGATCGCCCGCCCGCCACCGGTGTCGCCGGTCCGAGGACGTCACCGAGCCCGAACGCCGCGGCCACCGCTGTCCGCCACTCCCCGACCTGGGACAGTCCGCCCATGGTGGTCTCCCTTCCCCGATCACCGCATCAGGTCGACATGAAGTCAAGCGAGCGGGCCATCTCCACGCCGCCGAGGCTGACGCCGTCAGGCAGGGGGATGCTGGCGCGCCGGACCTCGTGGAAGCCGTAGGACCGGTAGAGGGGGACGCCGGGGAGGGTGGCCATGAGGACCAGGGAGCGGAAGCCCTCGGCGTGGGCGGCCTGCTCGCAGGCGGTGAGGATGGCGCGGCCGAGGCCGCGGCGGGTCCAGTCGGCGTGGACGAACATGGCGCGGACCCGGGCGGGTTCGGTGGCCGGGTCCAGGAGCCGGTCGTCGTCCGGGCGGGCGCCGGAGCCGGTGTAGAGCTTGTCGCGCTTGCTCCAGCCCCCGCAGGCGACGATCTCGCCGTCGGCCTCGTGGACGAAATAGGTGCCGTCGTCGATGAGGACGGTGTCCGGCTGGGTCAGGTGGACCGCGGCGCTGGCGGTCTCGCGGGGGTCGTGGAAGTGCGGGAACAGCTCCAGGACGGAGCGGCGCATCAGGGCGGCGATGGCGGGCACGTCGGCCGGGATCGCTTTGCGCTGCGGTGGCTGTGTGGTCATAAGGAATCCGATTATGTCCACGCCGGGCAGGCAGGCAATCGGAATTCAGACCTGGTCGCGCAGGAAGCCCCATGGCGGTGTCGGTGAGGGCATCGTGTCGGTGTCGGTCAGCGGGCGGGCGTCGCCGGTGAATTCGCGGACGTGCTCGTCGGTCAGGCAGCGGGCCGGGAACGGGGCCGCGGCGGCGCGGGCGGCCACGCCCGCGGCCGGGAGCGGGGACGCCGAGGCGGCGAAGGCCAGGTTCCCGTAGCGGCGCCCGCGGAGCACGCCCGGTTCGGCCAGGAGCATCACCTTGGGGAACACCTCGGCCAGGGTGGCCGCGACGCGGCGGCCGAAGCGCAGGCCGGGGCCGTCGGAGACGTTCACCAGGTAGACGCCGTTCGGGTTCAGGACGCGGGCGACCTCGTGGGTGAACTCGACGGTGGCCAGCCCGCCGGGGACCACCGCGCGCTCGAAGGCGTCCAGGACCAGCAGGTCGGCGATGGCGTCGGCGAGCCCGGCCACGTAGCCGCGGCCCTCCCCCACGCTGACCCGCACTCCCGGGATGTCCAGGCCCAGGTGGGCGCGGACGAACTCGACCAGCTCCCCGTCGGCGTCGACCACCCGCTGCGCCGATCCCGGCCGGGTGGCCGCCACGTAGCGCGCCAGCGTGCACGCGCCCCCGCCGATGTGCACCGCGGCCAGCGGCGAGCCCGGCGGGGCGGCCAGGTCGACCACGTCGGCCAGGCGCCGCACGTAGTCGAACTCCAGGTGCAGGGGGTCGCGGACATCCACGTAGGACTGCGCCACCCCGTCGACGCTGAGCAGCCAACCGCTGGGGTGGTCCAAGTCGGCCAGGAGTTCGGCGTGCCCGAAGCGCACCCTCGCCTGGCCGGGCCTCGCCACCTCGTCCACCCCTACCCCCGTCGTCCGCCGCCGCCGGAGGGTAGCCGAACGCTACTGGGGCCCGCGCAGGGACCGCAGGCGCAGCACCAGCTCCGCCTCGAACCGGAACCTCGGGTCGCCCAGCAGGTCGCCGAAGACGTCGTCGAGCTGGCGCAGCCGGTAGCGCGCGGTCTGCGGGTGGATGCCCAGGGCGGTCGCGATCTCCGGGGCGGAGCGGCCCCACGAGGTGAGCAGGGCGTGGAAGGTCTCCTCGAGGCGGGCCGCTTTGCCCGGCCCGAGTTCGGCGAGCCGGTCGACGCCGCGCTCGGCGAGCAGGGCGCCCAAGGGCTCGCCCGCCAGCAGGAACAGCTCGAGCAGGTGCTCCTCGGCGACCAGGACGCGCGGGGAGCGGGGCAGGGTGCGCAGGGCCAGGCGGGCGCAGTAGCGCGAGAGCCAGGTCTGCTCCATCGGCAGCGACGGGCCCACGGCCGCGCGGGCGCCGCCGGCCGCGGCCGTGGCGGCGGCGACGCCGGGCTCGGGGACGATGGCGGTCAGCTCGCCGGTGCGCTCCAGCAGCAGGACGTCGGGGGCGAAGTGGTGGCGCCCGCCGCCGGGGTCGTCGATCACCAGGCAGGCCACCCGCCGCGGCAGGGCCCAGTGGGCGCGGGCGGCCAGCTCCTCGGTGGTGGCGCCGGTGTCGGGCGGGTCGCGGCGCAGCAGGCGCTCGGCCAGCGCCCTGCGGCGGTGGGCCGGGTCGTCGGCCCCGCGCGCCTTGGCCTCGGCGTAGCCCTTGGCCGACTCGTTGGCCAGGTTGTCGATGTGCACCAGCACCGCGTCGCTCATCGCCAGGACGGTGGTCATCGGCAGCGCGGCGGCCAGGGCGATCTGGGCATAGCGGCGGCAGGCGACCCGGGCGCCGATGCGGTAGGCGGCCTGCAGGTCGTCGAGCGCGCGGCCGTTGCGGAACTCGGTGCGCCCGAGGCGGCGGAAGAACTCGATGTCCTCGGGCGTGGGGCCGACGGGGTTCTCGATGAGGCCGATGAACTGCTGCACGGCGCGGCGCACCGCGGCGACCACGTCCCGGCCGACATCGGTGTCCGACGCGGCGCGGTAGCCGCCCACTTCCAGCCGGATGGTCTCCACCATCTCCGCGGTGATGGTGTCGATCCGGGGCCGCAGCGCCCGCGCGGCGGCCGCGGGGATGCTGCGCCACGGCCCATAGTCGTCACGGGCGTGCAGAGCCGTGGACACGGATCACCCCTGGTAAAAAAATGGGAAAGAATGCGCGCTGCCCCTTGCAAGTTACGAGAGAGCCCACTAGGCGTCAACGATGGTTGATCATGCAACATACTTGGCCGAAATCAGTCGCGAAAGGCCGAGTGGCCGGACCGTGGAACACGGTCCGGCCACTGGGGTCGAGGAGGATCAGGCGTGCGGGCAGCTGTTCCGGTACTCCTGGATTCCCCGGTCGTCGGGGGCGGGGCAGAGGAACTGGTCGTAGCGGGTGTCGTCGTCGATGAACCGCTTCAACCACGAGACGGTGTACTTCGCCACCAGGGTGTCCGGCGACTGCGGGAAGAAGTGGCTCGCGCCGTCGAGCTCCATGTACGCGCGGTCCCGGGCGCCGGTCAGCGACTGGTAGAACGGCTCGGAGTGCGAGGACACGGGGGCCACCGAGTCGTTCTCGCCGCCGATGATGAACGTGGGCGTGCGGACCTCGCTCCAGGTCTTGTCGGTGTTCCACGGCGCGAACGGCACCGCGGCCTTGAGGCTGGTCCGGCTGGACGCCGCCTCCAGGGAGCCGCCGCCGCCCATCGAGTGCCCCGCCACGCCGAGGCGGGTGGGGTCGATGCGGGTGCGCACGGAGCTGCGCTGGGTCAGGTAGTCCAGCGCGGCCAGCAGCTGCTGGCCGCGGGAGGACGGCTGGTCGTAGCGGGAGTTCGTGTCGATGGTGATGACCACGAACCCGTGCGAGGCGAACCGCGGGCCCATCCAGGCGATGCTCGACTGGCTGGCGGTGTAGCCGGGGGAGATCGCCACCGCGCCGAAGGTGCCCTCGGCGGTGGAGGTCGGGTAGTAGATCGTGCCGCCGCCGAAGCCGGTCACCGACCAGCTCGACACGCTGACCTCGGAGGTGGCGAACGGGCCGCGGGTGGCTTCGATGCTGGACTCGGTCGGGTTGGGACCGCGCTGGTAGGGGTTCTCGGCCGCCGTGGCGACCTGGGTGCCCGTGACCAGGCTCGCGGCCAGGGCTAGCCCGGCGAGGGCAGGGATGACTCGGCGCACGTCGTCGTACTCCTTCGTCAGTGAGGGGGGAACAACGCCTATGACTCTGACAAGCGCCCCTCGCCGACCGCATCGGCGAAATCACCGGTTGTGAAACACATTGCGATGATGTTTCATCAGATGATGCCAACGCTGCACGGCCGCGCCGACGTGCTGGATCGGCTGGCCGCCCTGGTCGAGGGCCCCGGCGGCGCGCTGATGCTCACCGGCCCGCCGGGCATCGGCCGCACCGCCCTGCTGGACGCGGTGGCCCGCCTCGCGCGGGTCCCCGTGCTGCGGGTCGCGGGCGTGGAGCCCGAGCAGGACATCGACGGCGGCGGCCTCGACCGGCTCGGGCAGCGGGACCTGGCCGAGGCCGCGGTGTGCCTGGTGGACGACGCGGACCTGCTGGACGCCCCCAGCGTCGCGGTGCTCGCCCACCACGCCCGCCGCTGCGCGGGCCGGGGAGGCGCGGTCGTCCTCGCCGGGCGCGCGCCGCTGCCGGGCATCGACACCGTCGTGCTGCCCGCCCTCGACGACTTCGCCGCCGACCGGCTGCTGGCCGAGGCCACCGCGCTGCCCGCCGAGGTGCGCGCCGGTCTCGTGGAGATCGCCCGCGGGGTGCCGGGGCATCTGCTGGACCTGGCCCACTGCCTCGACCCGCACCACCAGGCCGACCGGCCGCTGCCCGCCGTGCTGCCCCCGGGCGGCGCGGCCAGGACCGCGCTGGCGCGGGCGTACTCCCGGCTCTGCCCCGACGCGCGGCTCGCCGCCCTGCGCGCCGCGTGCGGCGGCCGGGTCGAGGTGGTGGCCGAGGCCCTCCGCGCGGGTCTGGTCGCCGCCGACGGCGGCGCGCCCTCCCCCGCCGTGGCCGCGACCGTGCGCGCCGAGGCGGGCCCGGACGCCTGCCGCGCCGCGTGGGCGGCACTGGCCGAGAGCGACCCGGACCCGGCGCGGGCCCTGTGCCACCGGGCCGCCGCCGCGCCCGGCAGCGTCACCGGGACCGCCCTGGCCGCCGCCGCGCGCACCGCCGAGCCGGTGACCGCGGCGCGGGCCCTGCGCCGGGCCGCCGCGCTCACCGCCGACCCGCGCGTGCGCGCCCGCAGGCTGATCGACGCCGCCGCGGCGGCCTGGGCGGCGGGCAAGCCCGCCCGCGCCCGCGCCGACCTGGCCGCGGCGTGGACCGACCCGGCCGACCTGGCCGGGGAGATCGCGCTGCTGCGCGGGGAGATCGAGCTGCGCGACGGCGACCCGGCCATCGCCGCGCACGAGCTGGCAGGCGCGGCGGGCCTGCTCGACGACGCCCGCCGCCGCGCCGTCGCGCTGATGCTCGCGGGCGAGGCGCGCCGGATGGCGGGCGACACCACCGGGCACGCCGCCGCGGCCCGCGACCTGGCCGCGCTCGGCAGCGCCGAGCCGCTGGCCGCCGCGCACGGTGCCGGGCTCGCGGCCACGTTCGCGGGCAGGCACACCGCCGCCCTCGCCCCGCTGCGGCACGCCGCCGGGCTCGGCCCGCACCTGCGCGACCCGCGCAGGCTGGTGTGGGCTGGGGAGGTCGCGCTGACCCTGGGCCAGGTCGACCAGGCCTACGAGTACGCCACCGCCGCCGTCGGGCTCGCCCGGTTCGACGCGCCCGCCCTGCTGCCCACCGCGCTCGCGCACCTGGCCGTGGTGGCGCTGGCCGCCGACCGGGTGGCGGCGGCGATCACCGCCGCGACCGAGGGCCGGGCCGCCTCCGCCGGGCAGCGCAACGTGGCCGTCGAGCACTCGGTGCTGCTGGCCCTGGCGGCGGTCTCCCTGGGTGAGCGGGACACCGCGCTGGCCCGCCTCGCCGAGGCCGCGCCGCGCATCGCCGAGCGCGGCCTCGGCCGACCCGCCGCCTACGCCGCCTGGACCCGTGCCTGCGTTGACCTGCTCGACGACCGGCCCGAGGACGCGCTGAGCCGCCTGCGCACGATGGCCACCGGCGTCGGCCGCGCCCACCCCGGCATCCGCGCCCTGGCCGTCCCGCAGCTGGTGGAGGCGGCCGTGCGCTGCGGCGCCCCGGAGGTGGCCGCGGGCGCCCTGGCCCGCTTCGACGCGTGGGCGGAGAGCCTGCGCGGCCCGTCCTGGCGCGCGCTGTCGCACCGCTGCCACGCGCTGATCTCCACCGACGCGGCGACGGCGGCCGAGCACTACGACCGGGCCATCGCCCTGCACCGCCGCGCGGGCGCGACCCTGGAACTGGCCCGCACCCACCTGATCTACGCCCACCACCTGCGCCGCGAACGCCAGCCCAACGCCGCCCGGACCCACCTGCGCGAGGCCCAGCACCTGTTCCACACCCACGGCGCGCGCTACTGGGAGGAGCGGGTGCGGGTGGAGCTGCGCGCCGCGACCCCGTCCCCGGCGGTCGGCGGGCTGACCCCGCAGCAGACGCAGATCGCCCGCCTGGTCGCCGACGGCGAGACCAACCGCGAGATCGCCCAGCGCCTGGTGCTGAGCCCCCGCACGGTGGACCACCACCTGCGCAACATCTACACCCGCCTGGGCATCCGCTCGCGAACCGAACTGGCCACCCTGGTCACCCGCGGGCGGTGAGTTCCGGGTCCGTGACGCCTCCGCATCAGGTAGACGCTGATCGGGAGGACCCACCATGACCGTCGCAGTCCGCCACGAGACCACCCCGAGAACCAGCGGCTGGTGGAGGCGGTGTCAGCTGGTCGCGGCGGTCACCAGAGGAAGGCGAGCACTGCGAGGGAGGACGCGAGCCCGAGCCACAGCAAGGCCACGAGGGGGTTGGCGGGCAGGGCCTTCTCCGCGCCCAGCCTGCTGTAGACGCCGTCGAGGCGGCGGCGCACCCTGTTCCCCGCGGCTGCTCCGGCCGCGATCAGCACCAGGCACGGCAGGCAGTAGAGAAGTGCGTAGCCCGAGAGCACGAGCAACGCCTGTCCCACGGTGATGTCGGCGGTGACCAGCCGCTCGACGGCGATGAAGTAGGGGAAGGCGTTGGGCAGGTCCGCACCGGTCATCACCACTCCCAGCGGCGCCGCGGTCCATGGGGAGATCCACCGCGGCAAGGCGACGGCGGGACGGGTGCGGGGCCGCAGGCGACGCACGCCCGCCACCACCAGCGTGCAGGCGCCGAGCAACAGCGCCCCGCGCCGCAGCCACGTCATCGCGTCGGTGACCGCGTCGGCCGCGTACCCCGCGCCCAGGAAGAGCACGACCCCCAGGGCGAACACCGCGGTGAAGGCCCCGACCGCGAACAGGGCGGCGGCCGCCAAGGGCCTGCGCAGCGGTGAGAGCAGCAACAGCGCCACACCGGCGATGGTCGCCGGGTTGAGCGCGTCCAGCAGGGCCAATCCGGCGATGCCCGCGAGCAGGGCGGTGCTCATCCGGCTATGGGCAGGTCAAGGTGGCGCACGAGCCGGTCGACGTCGCCGCTCGTCGGCGCCTGCCCGGTGAGCGCGGCGAAGAAGAGCCCGTCGCCGACCAGGCGGACCACCCGAGCCCGGGTGGGGTCCCCCAGCTCCGCCTCCAGCATGGAGTCCCAGCGCACCTCGGCTTCGCGCACCTCGGCGGGGAGGTCGAGGATTCCCACCGAGGTGACCCGCAGCATGGACAGCATCGCCTGGAACAGCCGCCGCTCACGCTCCTCGGGCGCGGACATCCGAAGCCAGGTCGAGGCCATCACGCCTGCCTCCGCGGCGGCGCAGAGCTGGGCGTCGGCCATCCGCACCGCCCGCTGCACGAGCCCGTGCAGGAGCGTTCGGGTGGTGAAGTGGTAGAGGACCCCGCCCTTGCTCACCCCGGCCTCGTCCGCCACGGCCTGCAGCGGTGGCGGTATCCGGCCCGCGATCACCAGCCGCTCGGCCGCGTCGAGGATCTGATCACGCGCGTCAGTCATACCGCTACTGTACCGTCCGGACGGTACACCAACGGACCGGGCGACCCCAACGCCTTCCGGCTGCCCCGGCACACGCCAACAGCCTGCCCGCCGTGGCCCTCTACTCGCGCGGCCACGGCGGGCTCCAAGTCCTGGCCCGCACGCTGGAGGGAGTCACCCGGATCGGCATGTTCGAGCCGAACCTGTTCCCCACCTTCGGCCTGCCGGGCACCTACCGCCCGTGACCGACTATCCCCAGATGGCGGCGGCCCACTCCGGGTGGTCGATGAAGGGGTTGCGGTTGCGCTGGTAGCTGTCGTAGATGACCTGGTTGCGCCGCTTCTCGAAGGCGTCGGGCGGGTCCTGGGTGTGCCAGGACAGCAGGACCGAGAGCTTGCCGTGGTACGGGGCGGTGCCGTTGTTGACGGTGTTGTTCGGCTCCAGGTTGGGGAAGCCGTCGCCGCCCTCGTAGCGCACGGCCATGTAGAAGATCATCCGGGCGACGTCGCCCTTGACGGCGTCGCGCGGTTCCCAGGAGTCGGCGTCGGTGCGGCAGCCGGGGGCCTCGGCGACGACGGCGCCGCCCATGTCGAAGTCCTTGTTGCCGCGGGTGGCGTTGACCGAGACGTCAGTGGGGCGCAGGTGGTGGATGTCGGTGCCGGGGCCGGTGGCGGTGCCGAAGTCGCCGTGGGACTTGGCCCAGACGTGCTCGCGGTTCCAGTCGTCGGGGTTGCCGCCGTTGGCGGACTTGCTCTGGGAGCGGCCGGTGTAGAGGAGGATGACGTTGTTGGGGTTGTTCGGGTCCTGGTCGGTGGCCTTCAGCGCGGTCCACACCTGGTCGTAGCTCAGGCGGTTCTGCACCCGGATGATGGAGTGCAGGGCGCTTTTGAGCGCGGGGCCGGTCTTGCCCGCGGCGCCGCTGTAGTAGTCGCCCGAGGGCGGGGGCGCGGTCGTCGTTCCCGGCGGGGTGGTCCCGGCCGTGGCGAAGGCGGTGGTGGAGGTCAGGCCCGGGTGGGAGAAGTACGCGCCGAGGTGGCCGGTGACGTCGAGCAGCTGGCCCATCCGGCCGGGGTTGCTCCGCAGGCCGTAGGACGCGCGGAACGCCGAGGTGACCTGGACGTAGACCATGCGCGTGGTGGCGGTCTCGCCCGCCGTGTCGGCCAGCGCGATGGCGTAGTCGGACGGGAAGGCCGAGCGCACCACGGTGGTCGTCGCGGTGGGCTGGCCGACGACGTACCCGCGCACGGTCGCCGCCGCGCCGTTCTGCTGGGCGATCGCCTGGGCGACCGTCAGCGGCGACGCCGCGCCCGCGGGGTGGACCTGCAAGAGCACGAACACTGTCAGGACGCTGGCTAAGAGCGCCCACCGACGCTGGTGCATGACTGGTCCTCTCCCCGACGACACAAAGTGACCCTTCGTGTACTTTCGGGGCTGGAGCACCACGCTGTCATCCACTATCAGGTGAACGCCGTGGTTCTTTCCGGTGTCGGCGGCGAAGTTGCGACGACCGGCCTATTCGGATTCACCCGCCCGCTGCGCGCGGTTCATCGCCGCGAGCCAGCGGTCCGGGTCGGTGGCGCGCCTGCGGTAGTACTCGGCGACCTCCGGGTGCGGCAGCACGAGGAATCCGTCCCCGGCCAGCGCGGCCAGCACCGCGTCGGCCACCTCCTCGGCGCTGATCGCCGACTCGGTCAGCGGGCCGCCGGTGAGCATCGGGGTGCGCACGCCCTGCGGGCACACCGCCTGCACGGTCACCCCGCGGTGGGCGTAGGTGGCCCGCAGCCACTCCGCGTGCGCCAGGGCGGCGTGCTTGGTCACCGAGTACGGCGCGTTCCCCAGCAGTGTCAGCAGTCCCGCGGCGGACACCGTGGCCACGAACCGGCCCCGGCCCCGCTCCAGCCAGTGCGGCAGCAGCGCCCGCGCGGCGTGGACGTGGGCCAGGACGTTGACCCGCCAAGCGAGGTCCCAGTCCGCCGCGGCGACCCCCGCGTTGGCGCAGAACAGGTCGACGCCGCCCAGGCGCTCCCCCACGGCCACCAGTTCCTCGGCGAAACCGGGGTCGGCGGCGTCCCCGGGGTGCGACACTCCCCCCACGTCGGCGGCCACCGCGTCGGCCGCCGACGCGGACAGGTCGTTGACCACGACCCGCGCGCCCGCCGCAGCCAGCCGCCCGCACAGGGCCGCGCCGATCCCCGATCCGCCGCCGGTGACCACGGCGACGGCGCCGCGCACGTCCAGCCCGGCCACGCTCACTCCCCCGCCACGAGCCGCGCCCGCAGCTCCCGCTTGAGGATCTTGCCCGCCGCCGAGACCGGGATGGTCTCCACGAACCGCACCTCGCGCAGCCGCTTGTAGGCGACCACCTGGCGGTTGACGTCGTCGAGGACGTCCGACTCGGCGACCCCGGCCCGCGCCGGGACCACGAAGGCCACCGGCAGCTCGCCCACCGCCGGGTCGGGCCGCCCGACCACCGCGCCCGCGGCGACGTCGGGGTGGGCGGCCAGCAGCTCCTCCAGCTCGCGGGGATAGACGTTGTATCCCTTGTACAGCAGCATGTCCTTCAGACGGTCCACGATGGACAGATAACCGTCGGAGTCGATGACGCCGATGTCGCCGGTGCGCAGCCAGCCCTCGGAGAGCACGTCGGCGGTGGCCTCGGCGCGGCCGTGGTAGCCGGTCATCACCTGCGGGCCGCGAATCCACACCTCGCCGCGCTCGCCGACGGGCGTCGGGCCCGTCCCGTCGACGGCCATGGTCCGGACCTCGGTGTCGAACAACGGAAGGCCCACCGAGCCGGGCTTGTGGGTGCCGGAGCGGTGCGAGGGGCCCATGGTGGCGCCCATCGTGACCTCGGTCAGGCCGTAGCCCTCGGCGATCACCGCGTCGGGGCACAGCTCGCGCAGGCGCTCGATCATCTCCAGCGGCATCGGCGCGGCGCCGGAGGAGATCAGCCGCACCGACGACAGGTCGCGGCGGGCGATGTCCGGGCAGGCCAGCAGCGCGGCGAACAGCGCGGGCGCGCCGCCCATCGAGGTGATGGGCAGGCGCTCGGCCTCGGCGAGGTAGGCGGCGGGGTCGAGGCGGTCGTGCAGCACCGCGGTGGTGCCGGTCAGCATCAGGACGTTGAGCCCGGCGACGGTGCCCATGGCGTGGAACCACGGGGTCAGGTTGATCACCACGGCCTCGCCGAGCGGGACCACCCACTCCTCGCGCGAGCCGATCTGGTCGAGGGTGAGCCCGCCGGAGGTGTCGACGTCGGGCAGCGACCCGGAGACCCAGCAGGCGTATTGCAGGGAGTTGATGACGACGTTGCGGTGCGGCAGGCACACGCCCTTGGACTCCCCGGTGGTACCGCCGGTGTAGGCCAGGTGGGCCAGCCCCTCGGCGGGCGCCTCGAACGGGGAGTCGTCGCGGCCCTCGCACAGGCGGGCGACGTCGGCGGCGTGGATGGTGCGCACGGCGTTGGCGTCGGCGATCTGCGCGGCGGCCGCGGCCTCGGGCAGCAGCGGGTTGACCGGCACGAACGTGGCCCCGGCGAGCAGGGTGCCGTAGTAGGCGACCGGGAACTCCAGGCAGTTGGCCATGCGCAGCGCGACCCGGTCCCCGGGGCGGACCCCGCCCGCGGCCAGTCCCCTGGCGAAGCGCGCCGCGCGGCTCGCCAGCTCGGCGAAGGTCAGGGTCTCCCCGGCGCGGACGAACGCCGCCCGGTCACCCCAGCGGTTGGCCGCGCCGAGCGCGATCGCGCCGACGCCGACCTCGGGGTAGTCCAGCGACCGGGGAAGTCCCGGCGGCCAGGCACTGGTGCTCGACATTGAGCCTCCCCTGTGGACAGTGGAACGGCGCGGGGCGCCCCGGCCACATCCGATGAAACACTAATGCGAAGTGTTTCACAAGTCCCTGTCGACCAGCCTGCCGACCAAAGTGCCCAGAGCGGGCAGGTCGGGCACCCGCGAGGCCACCGCGTCGGAGTACAGGAACGTCTCCCCGAGCCGGACTATCGCGTAGGACAGGGTTTCCACATCCACCGCCGGGGTGAACCCGCCCGCGGCCACATCACGATCCAGCAACTCCGCGTGGGCGGCGATGACCCGGGGCTGCACCCGGCCGGACGGGTCGGTCAGCACCCGGATGGCGGCGACGGGCTCCTCGTCGAGCAGCATCCGCATGCCCGCGTGCGCGGCGATCGCGTCCCGGTGCTGGGCCATGATCCACAGGCAGCGCAGCCCGCCGTCCGGGTCGCGCACCGCATCGCCGTGCGTGGTGCGCCAGTGCTTGTCCGCCGCGCGCATGGTGCGGTCGGACAGCAGCCACAGCGCCTCGCCGAGCAGGTCCTCCCGGTTGCCGACGCGGCGGAACAGCGTCGTGCGGGAGATGCCGAGCTCGGCGGCCAGCGCGCTCATGTCCAGCCGGGCGCCTTGGTTCACCAGCCGGGCGGCGACGCGCACGACCTCGGTGGGGGATGCGTTCACGGCGGTGAGCCTAAGCGCTGTCGCATAACCGATTCCGCCGAACGCGATCCTTGACAGCCGTTGCGGGTCCCCGCATCATTGCCCGGCATACCGGCCAGCCGGTATCCCTTGTCTCATATTTTGAGAATCGAGCTCCCCATGCCCTTGCTGGAAGTCCGCGGCGTCACGGTGCGCTTCGGCGGCCTGACCGCGCTCTCGGAGGTGTCGGCCGCCGTCGAACCCCAGACCGTGCACGGGATCATCGGGCCCAACGGCGCGGGCAAGACCACGCTGTTCAACGTCATCTGCGGGTTCACCAAGCCGACCGAGGGCGAGCTGCTGGTGCGCGGCACCCGCCTGCGCGATCACCGCCCGCACCACCTCGCCCGCCTCGGCGTGGCCCGCACGCTGCAGGGCCTGGGGCTGTTCGCGCACTCCACGGTGCTCGACAACGTCCTCATCGGCGCCGACCGGCACGCCCGCGCGGGCGGCGCGGCCGGGCTGCTCGGCCTGCCCCGCAGCGCCCGCGACGAGAAAGCCCTGCGGGAGCGGGCTTTCCAGGCCCTGACGCGGCTCGGCGTGCAGAAGTGGGCCGAGGCGCTGCCCGGCGCGCTGCCCTACGGCCTGCGCAAGCGGGTCGCGCTGGCCCGCGCGCTGGTCGCCGAGCCGGAGGTGCTGATGCTCGACGAACCGGCCGCCGGACTGTCCGAATCGGAGCGTGGCGAGCTGGTCGAGCTGATCGGCGTCCTGCGTGAGTCGATGGCGGTGGTGCTCGTCGAGCACCACATGGACCTGGTGATGCGGGTGTGCGACGTGATCACCGTGCTGAACTTCGGCCGGGTCATCGCGACCGGGTCACCGGCGGCCGTGCAGGCCGACCCCGACGTCGCCGAGGCCTACCTCGGCGCCGCGAGCTGAGGAGCGTTCGTTGCTGGACATCGACGACCTGGTCACCGCCTACGGGCCGGTCCGGGCCCTGGACGGGCTGAGCCTGTGGACCCAGGACGCGAGCATCACCGCCGTCCTGGGTCCCAACGGCGCGGGCAAGACCACGCTGCTGCGCACGGTCAGCGGCCTGGCGCGGCCGACATCGGGCCGCATCCGCTTCGACGACACCGACATCACCGGCTGGCAGCCGGACCGCATCGTCCGCATGGGACTGGCGCACGTGCCGGAGAACGGCGGGGTGATCACCGAGCTGACCGTGGCCGAGAACCTGCGCCTTGGCGGGCTCTGGCGCCGCGACCGCGCGGCCGTCGCCACGAGCATGGGCCAGGTACTGGACCTGTTCCCGCCGCTGGCGCCGCGGCTGAAGTCCCAGGCCAGCACGCTCTCCGGCGGGGAGCGGCAGATGCTGGCGATCGGGCGCGCGCTGATGAGCAAGCCGCGGATGCTGCTGCTGGACGAGCCGTCGCTGGGCCTGGCCCCGGCGATCACGCTGCAGATCATGCGGGTGCTGGAGGAACTGCGCGACTGGGACGAGCTCACGGTGTTGCTGGTGGAGCAGAACGCCCGCAGCGCACTGTCCATCGCGGACCGCGGCTACGTGCTGTCGCTGGGCACGGTGGTGGCCGTCGAGGAAGCGGGCGACCTGCTGGCCGACGAGCGCCTGCGCCACGCCTACCTGGGGATGTGACATGACCACACTGCTGCTCAGCGGCCTGGCCCTCGGGGCCATCTACGCCGCGCTCGGACTCTCCCTGGTGATCATCTTCCGGGCGACCCAGATGGTGAACTTCGCCCAGCCCGCCCTCGCCCTCGTCTGCGCCTACCTCGCCTTCACCGTCAACCGCGCCACCGACGGCTACTGGCTGGGCTTCGTCGTGGCCATCGCCTCGGGCGCGATCCTCGGCGGGCTGACCGAGCGGCTGCTCATCCGGCCGCTGCGCGACCGCGGCCCGCTGGCCCCGGTCATCGTCACCCTCGGGCTGCTGCTGGTGCTCCAGGCCGTCGCCGGGATGATCTGGACCGCCGAGCCGCGGTCCTTCCCCTACGCCTTCGACTTCCGCGGCGCGTTCTCCGCATCGTCGATGTTCGCCGTGCTGATCGTGCTGGGCACCGCGACCGGGGTGCTGCTGCTGTTCAAGCTGACCCCGCTGGGTTTGCGGATGCGGGCCGCCGCGTTCCGCCCCGAGGTCGCCGCCCTGCTCGGAGTGCGGGTCGGGCGGATGCTCACCATCGGCTGGACGCTGGCCGCCGCCGTCGGCGCGCTGGCCGGGCTGCTGGCCGCGCCGCCGTTCATCCACCCGACGGTGATGGACGCCGTCTTCGTCTACGCCCTCACCGCCGCGGTGATCGGCGGGCTCGACAACCCGATCGGCACGGTGATCGGCGGGTTCCTGCTCGGCGTCGTGCTGTCGCTGGTGTCGGGCTACCTCGGCCCGGAGCTGGTCACCCTGGCCGCGCTGGCGATCCTCGTCGTGGTGCTGTCGGTGCGTCCGGACGGCCTGTTCGGCCAGCGCGTGGCGAGGAGGGTCTGATGACCGCGACACTGGAGAAGAAGACGCCCGCCGTCACCGGGAAGACCCCGCTGCCGCCGCTGGCTCGCCACGCGCTGCTGGCGCTGGCCGCGTTCGGCGGGATCGTGCTGCTGACCTTCATGGTCGACCCGTTCACCAACGTGCGCGTCGCCACCGTCGGCTACATGCTGCTCGCCGTCGCCGGGCTGACCGTCCTCACCGGACTCACCGGCCAGATCTCGTTGGGCCACGGCGCGTTCATGTTCATCGGCGCCTACACCGTCGCCCTGCTCGTCGTCTACGTCCCGGCCCTGCCGTTCTGGGTCGACCTCATCGCCGCCGCCGCGGCGGCGGGACTGGCGGGCGCGCTCACCGGCGCCGCCGCGGCCCGCCTGCACGGCCCCTACCTGGCGGGCGCGACCCTGGCGCTCGCCGTGGGCCTGCCCGCGGTGACCCAGCGCTTCCCCGACTTCCTCGGCGGCAGCAACGGGCTGGGGTTCACCGTCAACAGCATGCCCGCCGGGCTGGCCGGGGTGATCCCGTCCACCCAGTGGCAGGCGTGGGTGGTGTGGCTGACCGTGCTCGCCGCGCTTGTGCTGCTGGCCAACCTGACCCGCGGGCGGGTCGGGCGCAGGCTGCGCGCGGTGCGCGACGACGAGGTCGCCGCCGGGCTGGCGGGCATCCACGTCGGGCGCACGAAGATCACCGCGTTCCTGGTCAGCGCCGTGTGCGGCGGGCTGGCCGGTGGCCTGCAGGCGTTCCTGCTCGGCACCGCCGCCCCCGGCTCGTTCACCCCGGCGCTGTCGCTGGGCCTGCTCGCGGCGATGGTGCTCGGCGGCGTCGGCAGCCTCTGGGGCGCGCTGTGGGGGGCGCTGGCCCTCGTCGCGCTGCAGGCGGGCGCCGAGGAGCTGGCGCACGCGCTGGAGCTGGGCACCGACGTGGCCAACAACCTGCCCCTGGCGGTCTACGGCGTGGTGCTCATCGCCGTCGTCATGGCCTTCCCCCAAGGAATTCATGGACTGGTGCGGCGGATGCGGCCGGTCAAACGCAAAGGAGCGGCATGAGATCAGCACACCGGACACTGGGCGCGGCACTGACCGCCGTGCTCGCGCTGAGCGCGTGCGGCGGCGCGGGTGAGGCGCCCGCGCCGGGCGGCGGCGGGTCGGCGGAGCCCGCTCCCGGCGTCACCGACACCAGCGTCGTCATCGGCACCCACCAGCCGCTGACCGGCCCGGCCGCCCCCGGCTACAGCACGATCTCCGCGGGCGCCAAGGCCATGTACTCCTACATCAACGACAACGGCGGCATCCACGGCCGCAAGATCGAGTACCGGGTCGAGGACGACGGCTACAACCCGACCCGCACCGTCGAGGTCGTCAAGAAGCTGGTCCTGCAGGACCAGGTGTTCGCCATCGTCGGCGGCCTCGGCACCCCGACGCACTCCAAGGTGGTCGACTTCCTCAACACCGAGGGCGTGCCCGACCTGCTCGTCGCCTCCGGCGCGCTGATGTGGGACGACAAGAAGAGCCCGATGACCTTCGGCTTCCAGGTCGACTACACCCGCGAGGGCAAGATCCTCGGCGACTACATCAAGAAGACCTACCCCGGCGACAAGGTCGGCGTGTTCCACCAGAACGACGACGTGGGCCGCGACGGCATGGCCGGGCTGGACAAGTACGTCGGCGACGCCATCGTCTCCCGCCAGGGCTACGACCCGGCCAACACCGACGTGCTGCCACAGATCACCGCGCTCAAGGAGTCCGGCGCCAAGGTCGTGGTGTGCGAGTGCGTCCCGGCGTTCACCGCCCTGGCGATCCTGACCTCGGCGCGCATCGGGTACAAGCCGCAGTTCGTGGTCTCCAGCATCGGCGCCGACCCGCGCACCCTGACCGGGCTGCTCTCGGAGTTCGGCAAGCGCGCCGGCGCCGAGGTCTCCGCCTCGCAGCTGCTCACCGGCCTGGTCGGCGCGGGCTACCTGCCCGACGTGGGCCTGAGCAGCGACCCGTGGACCGTGCTGTTCAAGGAGATCCACCAGAAGTACATCCCGGACGTGCCGCTGACCAACACCGTGGTCTACGGCATGGCGCAGGCGTACACCTTCGGCCAGGCGCTGAAGGAGGCCGGGCGCGACCTGACCCGCGCGAAGGTCGTCGAGGTGATGGAGTCCGGCGTCCTCGGCGGGCCGGGCCTGACCCCGTTCGCCTTCTCCGGGGACTCGCACTCCGGCTACACCGGGGCGTACGTGTTCACCGTCAACCCCGACGGCAGCACCACGATGGCGCAGGCCCCTGTGGTGACCGACCGCGGCGACGGACCCATCGAGCCCGCGCCGACCGCACGCAAGACGCCGGGCGAGATCGCCCTGGTCGGCTGACCGAGCGCGCCCGGGGTCGCAGGTTAGATTGACAGCCGACCGGCGACCCCGGCGCGGAAAGGGCAAGCCAATGGCAGTGCGGACGGACTCCCCCGTGCGCGAGCGCGTGATGCGGGCGGCGATCGCGCTGTTCGCCACCAAGGGCTTCGGCGCCACCTCGGTGCGCGAGATCGCCGACGCCGCGGGCGTGACCAAGGGCGGGGTGTACCACTACTTCGAGTCCAAGGACGACCTGCTCTACGAAGTCCACACCCGGATGCTGCGCATGCAGACCTCCCGCATGAACACCATCGCCGACGACGACTCCCCCCTGCCCGAGCGCCTGCACGCCATCGTCGCCGACGTCGTGGAGACCACGATCGCCAACCTGGACGAGGCGGTGGTGTTCTTCCAGTCCGTGCACCTGCTCGCCGCCGACCGCCAGGCCCAGGTGCGCGCGGAGCGGCGGCGCTACCACGAACGCGTGCGCGAACTGGTGCTGCAGGGCCAGGCCGACGGGGTGTTCCGCGCCGACGTCCCCGCCGACCTGGTGGTCCACTACCACTTCGGCGCGATCCACCGCCTGGGCATGTGGTACCACGCCGACGGGCCGATGACCGCCGAGCAGGTCGGCACCTACTTCGCCGACATGGTGCTGGCCAGCCTGCGACCGTAGGTGGTGCCGCCCCGGCTCGCCACCACGGTCCCGGTGGGCCAAGCAGGTGACCACAACCGAATCGCAACCCGCGCGCGGTAGGTCTGGGCCGGTAACAGCGAGGAGGAGGCGACGTGGTGCGCAAGGTGGCAATGGTCGTGATCGCGGGCTTGGTCGTGGGCACGGCGGTGGTGGGCCAGCAGGCGGCGGGCGAGGCGTGTGCTCCCGCCACCGTGAGCATCGGGGATGTGCTGCCCACCTACGAGGGGACCTTCGTCGGGCAGACGCAGTTCGTGTTCCCGGTGACGGTGTCCGTCGCGCCCGGGTGCCCGAAGCCCACCGGGCAGGTGTCCTTCGCCTCGGTGCCGGGGGAGGCGGGGCCGGGGGACTTCGGGGCGGTCTCGGGGGTGCTCGACTGGGAGGGGTCGGCGCAGACGCAGAGCGTCGTGGTGGGGGTCGTGGCCGACGCGGTCGCCGAGTACGCCGAGTCGTTCTCGGTGGTCCTCTCCGCACCGGAGGGGGTGGCCATCGGGGACGGTACCGGGGAGGCCACGATCCTCGACGACGAGCGCCCGCCGCTGACCGTGTCGCTCGACGGGGGCAAGATCTGCTGGCGCGAGCCGGTGAACACCACCACCTGCCCGATCCCGGTGCGCTTGAGCACCGTCGCCAAGGCGCCGGTCTCCGTGCGCTACCGCACCCACCGCATCGGGTCGGACCCGCTCGGCTACGTCCCGGTCCGCGACGGTGTGCTCACCATCCAGCCCGGTCAGAGCGGCGGCAACATCCTGCTCACCGTGCTCGGTGACCGCCGCCAGAGCGACGAGCGGCTGGTGGTGGAGATCTTCGCGCCGACCGCGGGAACCCTCGGCGTCGCCCGCGCCGAGGTGGTCATCCGGCCCGCCAGGTAGGCCGGGGAGGGGCGGGCCCGCTGGGTCCGCCCCTCCTTGACAAAGGAAACCCACAGCCCCATCGTGGTTCTTGAGAGCGCTCCCAAAATGTCGAGAAGGGCAGGCGCGTGCGCACACGGATCGGGTTGGCCGCGGTTTTGGTGCTGCCACTGCTGGCAGTCCCCGCGTCGGCGCAGAGCACCGGCACCTTCGAGGCCGAGGACGGCGCGCTGGACGGGGTGGTGGTCGAGTCGTCGGTCCCGGGGTTCTCCGGCACCGGCTACGTCGCGGGCTTCGACACCGGCACCGACCAGGTGACCATCACCATCCCGGACAGCCCCGGCGGCCTGCACGACCTGGCGGTGCGCTACGCGGCCCCGTACGGGTCCAAGAACACCACGCTGCGCCTCAACGGCTCCGGCATGGGCGAGCTGCACCTGCCCGAGACCGCGGCGTTCACCACCGCCGCCGCGGGCCAGGTGCTGCTGCGCCCCGGCGACAACACCGTCACCCTGGTCAACAACTGGGGCTGGTACCTCATCGACGCCATCTCCGTCGCCCCATCCCCACCACCGCCCCCGCACCAGGTGACCGGCGAGCTGACCGACCCCGCCGCCACCCCCGAGGCCAAGGGCCTCATGCGCTACCTGGCCTCGCAGTACGGCCGCAACATCCTCTCCGGCCAGCAGGACATGGCAAGCATCGCCTGGGTGGAGGAGAACGTCGGCGCCTCCCCGGCGATCGCGGGCCTCGACCTGATGGACTACTCCCCCAGCCGCGTCGAGCGCGGCACCACCTCCCGCGAGGTGGAGAACGCCATCGCCTGGGACGCCCGCGGCGGCGTCGTGACGATGGCCTGGCACTGGAACGCCCCCAGCGGCCTGATCGACCAGCCGGGCAAGGAGTGGTGGCGCGGCTTCTACACCGACGCCACCACCTTCGACCTCGCCGCCGCGCTCGACCCCGCCTCCGCCGACCACGCCTTGCTGCTGCGCGACATCGACGCCATCGCCGTGCAGCTGCGCCGCCTGTCCGACGCGGGCGTGCCGGTGCTGTGGCGGCCCTTGCACGAGGCGGAGGGTGGCTGGTTCTGGTGGGGCGCCAAGGGTCCCGGCCCGGCCAAGCAGCTCTACCGGCTGCTGCACGAGCGCCTGAGCACCCACCACGACCTGCACAACCTGGTCTGGGTGTGGAACTCCGTCGCGCCCGAGTGGTACCCCGGCGACGACGTCGTCGACGTGGTCAGCGTCGACTCCTACCCGCCGATCGGCGACCACGGGCCCCTCAGCAACGCCTACACCCGGCTGGTCGAGCTGGGCGGGGACCGCAAACTCGTCGTCCTCGGCGAGGTCGGCGGCATCCCCGACCCGGAGCTGACCCGCGCCTACCGCGCCGACTGGAGCTGGTTCGTCACCTGGTCGGGCTCGTTCATCCAGGACGGCATCACCAACCCCCTGGACTTCCTGCGCCGCGTCTACACCGACCCCCACGTCCTGACCCTGGACGAACTCGGCGACTTCAAGCGCACCCCCGCCACCTGCGGGGTCACCCAACGCGTGGTCGCCCGCTGGGGCACCGGCTTCCACGTCGAGGTCACCGTGACCAACCCCCTGACCGCCCCCACCCGCAGCTGGTCGACGCGCTGGACACTGCCGGAAGGCAGCCGCGTCACCCAGACCTGGAGCGCCAAGGTCACCACCGAAGGCCGAACGGTCACCGCCACCAACCAGCCCTACAACGGCACGGTAAAACCCGGCGCGACAACCACCTTCGGCTACCTCGGCACCGGCCAACCCCCCACCGCCACCGCCTCCTGCACCGCCCGCGACTAGAACTGGTCCTGAGCGTCGACGCGGTCAGCCAGGTCCGGGACGGGTGTCCTCGAACATGGGCGATTCCACCCACCGCACGGTCGCCGGTTGGGTGCGCGTGTTGAGGAACTCGGCCAGGGCGGCGTACATCGTCTCCAGGCCGACTTCGGCGCCTGCGGGCAGTCTGGTGTCATGCGTGCCGCCCAGGTGGTAGGTCTTCCACTCGGCATTGAGTCCGTCCACGGGGACCTTGACGACGCCGGGCTCGCTCCAGACCAGCGCGCCGCGTCCGGTCCCGGGGTCGAATCCGACGTCCAGCGTCGGCGCGGGATGGCGGAGGTCGTCGGTCGGGCCGGATGCCAGGCTCCACAGGCAGGGCACCTCGGAACCCTCGGCTTGCACCGCACGCAGCTCGGCAACCAGGTCGGTCCCCGATGGCAGCGTATCGATCCGAAGGAATCCGCTGTCAAGGATCACCGCTCTGTCCCGTCTCCATGTCCGTTGGAATGGCGTACCACTGGAATTGATGACCAGCACGTCAGCCGCTTCCCGTGACAGGCGCCACCATGCCAACTTTCATCCGTGGGGTACAGCATCGCCGCAGCCCCACCCGACGAACGTGGCTTAGCGCCTCCCGCTCAGGGCGGCGAGGGTGTGGTGCAGGGCCGCGAGTTCGACGTCGTCGGGGACTTCGGCTCGGACGGCCAGGGCGGATTCCAGGTGGATGCGGGCGGCGGTGTGGTCGCCGACGGCCAGGTGGGCTCGGCTGAGTTCGCCGAGGGTGGCGGCTTCGCCGTGGCGGTCGCCGACGGCGCGGCTGGCGGTGAGGGCGGCGTCGAAGTGGGCGGCGGCGGTGCGGGGGTCGCCGAGGTCGAGGTGGACTCGGCCCGCGTCCAGGAGGCACTCCGACTCCAGCCAGCGGTCGCCCAGGGTGCGGCTGATCTCCACGGCGCGGTCGATGTCGGCCAGGGCCTTGGTGTGCTCGCCCAGGTGGCGGCGGGCCTCGCCGAGGGTGTCCAGGGTGGCCGCGGCGAAGCGGTCGTGGCCCAGGTCGGTGAAGGTGGCCAGGGCGGCGGTCAGCGGGGGCAGGCCGAGGTCGGCGCGGCCCATGCGGACGAAGGTGTGGCCGAGGTTGCGCTGGGACAGCGCCTCGCCCAGGCGGTGGCCCGCGGCGGCGCAGCACGCGACGGCGGTGCGGTGGGCGGCGACCGCCTCGTCGAAGCGGCGCAGTTCGGCGTAGGCGTTGGCGATGTTGTTGCAGACGTGCCCCTCCCCCGCCAGGTCACCCGCGGCGCGGGCGGCGGCCAAAGCCCGCTGGTTGGTCTCCAGCGCCTCGGTGAAGCGCCGGGTCATGAAGTACGCGACGCCCAGCGCGCGCAGCATCTCCCCGCGGGCGCGGGGGTCGGCGGAGGTCTCCGCCGCGGCGGCGCCCTGGCGGCAGAGCTCGACGCGCTGCTGCCAGTGCCCGGTCGCGTCGTGGTAGCTGGTGACCAGGTACGTCAACTGCCAGGCGATGTCCGGGCGGCCGCGGTCGCGGGCCATGCGCACCACGGGCAGCAGGTTGTCGCGCTCGGCGTCGAGGAACGCCAGCGCCGCGTGGCGCTCCGGCGGGAACGGCGCCACGACGTCGACCACCGGGGAGACCACGTCCCGGTTGGGGTCGATCAGCCGGTTCGCGGCGGCGGCCACGCCCAGGTACCAGGTCAGCATCCGGTCCACCGCCGCGGGCAGGTCGCGGTCCTCCGCCGCCCGCGCCGCGGCGAACTCGCGGATCAGGTCGTGCATCCGGTAGCGGTCCCGGCCCGCCCCCACCAGCAGGTGCGCGCCCGCCAGGTCGGCCATCGCCGCGGCGGCCGCGTCGGGCGTGCTCGCGCACAGCGCCGCGCCCAGCCCGGTGGCCATCGTCGCCCCCGGCGCCAGGCCGAGCAGGCGCAGGAACCGCTGGCCGGTCGGGCTCAGCGGCTGGTACGCGCTGGCGAGCACCGCCCGGACCGTCCGCGCGTCCCCCTCCACGGCCAGCCCGTCCAGCCTGCCCGCGCGCTGCAACTCCGCCGCCGACTCGGCCAGCCCGCCGCCGGGCCGGGCCTGCAGGCGCGCGGCCGCGATCCGCAGCGCCAGCGGCATCCCCCCGCACAACCGGGCCAGCCGCGCCGCCGCCCCCGCCTCACGAGCGACCCGCCGCTCACCCAGCACTTTGGACAGCAGCGCCACGGACTCGTTGTGCTCCAACGCGTCCAGCTCGACCAGGCGCACCGCGTGCCGCGTGCCGAGCGCGGCCAAGGTGTGCCTGCTGGTCACCACGAGCAGGCTCGCCCCCGCACCCGGCACCAGCGGCAGCACGTCGTCGACGTTCGCGGCGTTGTCGACCACGATCAGGCAGCGACGCGTGCGCAGCAGCGACCGGTACAGCCCCGCCCGCTCACCGGCGTCGGCCGGGATGCGCTCATCGGGCACCGACAGCGCCCGCAACAGGTGCGCCAACGCGTCCACACCCGTCAGCGCCCGACCCCGGTCCGCCCCGCCGAGGTCCACGAACAGCTGCCCGTCGGGGAAGCGCCCACCCACCCGGTGCGCCCACTGCACCGCCAGCGCGGTCTTGCCCATCCCCGCCGCGCCCGCCACGACCACCACCGGGAGGTCCGCCTCGGACAACACCGCGTCCAAATCGGACAGCTCATCGTCGCGGCCGGTGAAATGCCCGACCACGGCGGGGATCTGGACCGGGCCGACCACCTCCTCGGGCAGCCCCAGCGCCTCGTCACGGCGCAGGATCGCGGTGTGCAGGTCCAGCAGCTCCGGACCGGGGTCCACCCCGAACTCCTCGGCCAGCCCGCGCCGCAGCGCCGCGAACGCCGAGAGCGCGTCGGTGTGCCTGCCACAGCGGTGCAGGGCCAGCATGTACAGCCCGGCCAGCCGCTCCCGCAGCGGCTGCGCGGCCAGCAGCCGGGGCAGCTCGCGCACCGCGTCCTCGTGCGCGCCGAGCCGCAGCTCGGCGTCCCACAGGTCCTCCAGCGCGCCCAGCCGCTGCTCACCCAGGTCGGCGACCTCACGCTCACCCCAGCCGCCCAGGGCCGTGTCCGCGAAGGGCTCACCACGCCAGAGCCCGACCGCGGCCCGCAGCAGCGGCGCCGCGCGCTCGGGGGCCCCACCCGCCAGGTGGGCGCGCGCCGTCCGCACGGCCGCGGCGAAGCGGTGCGCGTCGACGGCGTCGAGATCGACCTCCAGCAGGTACCCCGGGTCGCGGGTCCGCACGATGGGCCCGAACCCGCAGGCGGCCAGCGCCGTGCGAATACGGGCGATGTGGCTGTGCAGCGTCTTCACCGCCGTGCGCGGCGGCGACTCCCCCCACAGGACGTCCACCAGCCGCGACGCGGGCAGCACGGTCCCGGCGTGCAGGGCCAGCACCCCGACCAGCGCGCGCTGGCGCGGCCCGTGCAGCTCCGCCGGACCGCCGGGGCCAATCGCCTCGACCGGGCCCAGGACACCGAGCCTGCCCCCTCCGGTCACCCCAGCCTCCGCGTCCGCGCCGCCGCTCACCGAGCGTATCCAGCACCGAGGCCGGGCAAATCGGCCAACCGGGTCGCTCCCGCTGCTCCGCTCAGCCGAGCAGCCGCGTGACCGCCCGACGCAGTATCTCCACCTCAGAGCCCGTCGGCGCGCGATCGGCGCGCAGGATCCGCCGGGTCATGCCGTACGGCAGGTCGACCACGGCCACGACGACGTCGGCCACCGGCAGCCCGAGGTCGCCTGCGAAGGCGGCGACGGCGGCCTCGGCGCGGGCGTTGTTCGCCGCGGCCCGCTCGGCCAGCTCCGCGGACACCTCCCCGCGCAGCAGGTCCGACAACGCGTGGCGCAGCAGCAGCGCGCCGTCGGCGGGGTGCTCACCGCTCCAGGTCAGCACCCGCACGGCCGCGGCCGTCGCGTCCCCGGCGGCGAGGTACGCCTCCAGGAACCGGTCCTGGGCCCGCAGCCAGGCCGCGGCGAGCAGGTCGTCGCGGCGGGGGAAGCGGTGGTAGATCGACCCGCTCGGCGCGCCGAGGGCCTGGGCGACGGCCCTGGCGGAGGCGGCGGCGGGCCCGCCGTCGAGGACGAGCGCGCGGGCGGCGTCGAGCATGGCGTCGCGGGTGTGCTTGACCGGGTTCGGCACGAAGTAGAGAGTACTCTCCACTCAACTAGAGAACATTCTCCAGAAGGATGTGCCGTGATCACCAACGAGCACCACAGGACCGTGGCCGACGGCGCGGGAGCACTGATCGACACCCTGGCAGGCCCCGACGACCAGCTCTGGCCCCACACGACCTGGCCGAGGATGCGCTTCGACCGCCCCCTGGCCGTCGGCGCGCGCGGCGGACACGGCCCGGTCGGCTACGTCATCGAGGAATACGAGCCCAGCACCCGCGTCCGCTTCCGGTTCACCGCGCCACGCGGCTTCCACGGCTACCACGAGTTCACCGCGCACGGCCCCGAACTGCGGCACAGCCTCGTCATGCGCACCACCGGCACAGCCCGGCTCACGTGGCCCCTGCTGTTCCGCCCCCTGCACGACGCGCTCGTCGAGGACGCGCTCGACCGCGCCTGCGCGGCACTGGGCGTGGCACACACGCCTGCCCGCTGGTCGCCGTACGTGCGGCTGCTGCGGATGAGCAGCCGCGCGCCCGTCAGGTCACCTCGACCGAGGTGACCTTCCCGCTGTCCCGACTGGGCGTGCGCGCCCGGCCCTGCCACAGCGTGATCCCCAGCGCGAGCAAGGCCAGCAGCACGTACGAATCACCGATCACGTGCTGGTACCAAGTCCAGGTGTACTCGGTGTTGCTGCCCCGCGTCAGGTGCAGGTGCGGGCCGATGAGGAACACCGTCAAGACCACCACACCCAGCGCCACCCACAGCCGGTGGCGCACCGCGTGCACGGCAATCACGATCAGCGCGGGCACGATGAACACCCAGTGGTGCGACCACGCCGTCGGCGCGATCAGCACAGCCAACGCGCCGTTGACCACCAACGCCGTCGGCGCGTCCACCCGGACGATCAACAGCACCGCCACCGCGACCGCCACCCCGACCAGGCCCACCCACAGCCCCGTCTGCACCGACTCCGGGATCTCATCGATCCGCCGCAGGGCGGCCAGGATCGTCTGGTTCGTGCCGAACGGCGTCCCACTCACCCCCGAGGTGGGACCGGCGCCGGAAAGCCAGTAGTCCATCGACGGCTTCCAGGCGACCAGGAACCCCACCACCACCCACCCCGCCGCGCTGAGCACCGTCACCAGCGCGGCCCGGAAATCCCGGCGCAGGAGGAAGAACAGGATGAACACCACCGGCGTGAGCTTCAGCGCGAACGCCAGACCCACCAGCATCCCCCGCGGCCAGCGCGGCTTGCGGGCCAGGCAGTCCACGGTCACCAGCGCCATCAGCCACAGGTTGATCTGGCCGAACGTCAGCGTCTCGCTCACCGGCTCCAGCAGCAGCGTCACCGGCAGGATCAACGCGGTGACCAGCACCCGCTCCGCCGTGGTCGCCCGCGGCCAGCAGCGCCCGATCACGACGAAGGCGGTGACCGCGATCGCCAGCACCGACAGCGCCGTGGTGATCACCTTCGACACGAACAGCGGCACCGCCGTCAGCGGCACGAACACCAGCAGCGACGGCGGCGGGTACAGATACGGCAGCCCGACACCCAGCGAGGTCTGCGGCATCGGCCCGTACGGGTCGGCACCGGACATCCACGCCTCAACACCGAAGCGGTAGACCTGCAGGTCAATGAGGTGGTAGCCGCTCAGGACCGACCACAGCACCCCGCCGGAGGCCAGCGCCAGCACCGCCAGCACCACACCCCGCACGACCATGGACGCCGTCGCCCACCACTTCCGCACGGCCCCAACACCGGACCGCACCGCTGTCGATACCCCCACCGGGCTACCCAATCTCTCCGGGTGGCCGGGGCCTGTCCGAGCCGCTCCTGGCCACAGCCTGTCCCACTTGGACACGACCACTCCCCCGCACCGGGGCGTCACGCAGCGCCGGAAAGCGCTCACGATCGGGTGGATGTTACCGGATCAGTCGGCGGGAACCGAGCGGGGCAGCGGCATCACCAGGGAACAGACCTGGGACAACTGGGTCGGGAACTGCGCGGTCACCGCTTTCCACGCCGCCCGTAACGAGACGTCCTCGGCCAGCACCATCAGCGGCCCCCGGCCCCAGTGCGTGGCCACGACCGTGCCGACCCGGTCGGACTCCCCCGGCGCGGGCGCCCCGCCGGGCAGGAACTCGATGGTCAGCGACGCGTTCGTGCCGGTGACGTCGTCGGTCACCCCCACCATGGCCGCGTGGTAAGCGCGCTGGGAATTGCGCAGCGGCACGTCCACGGGCAAAGGGCACGCCGGGTAGGCCGTGTTGTAGGCCGCGACGGAGGTGAACCGTCGCAGCATGTCGTCAATGGCCATGTGTTCTCCCGGGGTGCGCTCGATCAAGGCCGAACCATACCGCCAGGCCAGAGCCGGTATGCGCGGGTTGGCCGTTTGCTGCCGAACGCCCGTGCGCACTGCTCCGGTCAGCGGGTCAGCACCGGCAGGGACTCCACTCCGTAGACGATGGACTGCTGGCGGAACGGCAGGGTGGAGATGTCGCTCGCCATGCGCAGCCGCGGGAACCGGCGGACCAGGGCGGGATAGGCGGCGCGCAGCTCCATGCGGGCCAGCTCGGCGCCGATGCAGCGGTGGGCGCCGTGGCCGAAGGCCACGTGCGACGTGGGCTTGCGGGTGCGGTCGAAACCGGGGCCGCCGGGCACGAGGACGGGGTCGCGGTCGGCGGCGTTGAGGCTCACCACGACGACGTCACCAGCGCTGATGGCGACGTCGGCGACCTCGACGTCCTGCCGGGCGAAGCGCGGGAAGGCGACCTGCACGACGGTCAGGTAGCGCAGCAGCTCATCGACGAACGGGGAGACCGCGGCGTCGTCGTCGCGGACCATGGCGAAGGACTCCGGGTCGCGCAGCAGGACGATCGCGCCCAGGGCGAGCATGCTGGCCGTGGTCTCGAAACCACCGGTGAGCACGCCGTCGGCCAGCCCCGCCAGCTCCGTGTCGGAGACGTCGTCGCCGTGCTCGCGGATGAGGGCGCCCAGCAGGCCGTCGCCGGGATCGCGGCGCTGCTTGCGGACGACATCGGTCAGGTACTCCAGGGACTCCGAGATCGCGCCGAGGGAGGCGGTGGCGCCGCTGAACAGGTCGAAGCGCGCCACGCTGAGGTGCTGGAAGTCGGCCCGGTCGGCGTAGGGGACGCCGAGCAGCTCGCAGATGGTCAGCGACGGGATGGGCAGGGCGAACTCGGTGACCAGGTCCACCGGGCCGTCGACCCGGGACATGTTGTCCAGGCACTCGGTGACGATCTCGTCGATGCGCGGGGTCAGCCGGGCGAGCCTGCGCATCGTGAACTCGGGGGTCAGCAGCTTGCGCAGCCGGGTGTGCCCCGGCGGGTCGGCGAAGCCCAGGCCGCCGGGGTTGGTGAGGTCGACGTCGCCGAGGTGGCCCGCGAGATGGGTGAAGTCGTTGCTGAAGGCGCCCGTGTCCGAGAGGACCTGCTTGGCGTTCTCATAGCCGGTGACCAGCCACACGTTCACCGGGAACGGGATCTCCAGCTTCGTGACCGGGGCCTGCGCGCGCAGCGCCTCGGCCTCCGCGGCGGGTTCGAGGCCGTCGCGGCGCAGCGGGACGAGGGCGCTCTCGGGCAGCAGCCGGGACAGGTCCAGGCCCTTGCGGGCGGCACGGGTGAGGTACCAGCGCATCAGCCTGGACTTGATCCGCGCGCCCATGCCGCGGACCTCAGTGGTGGTTCTGCGCAATGTCGTCTTCATGTGTGTGCGACCCCCCGGCCGAGCCCCGCCCACTCGTGCTCGCGCGCAGGTGCGGGGTGTGCCCGACGCGGTGGGTCCGATAACGCCTCGCGGTCAGCCTAGGCGACCTGCCCGGCGAGGGGCACGGGGGTGGACCCGTCACCTGGCCGGTACCGGACGCCGGTCCGGATGCCCACCACTGTCCCAGAAGGACGCAGGCAGGGGCGGATCTGGCTTCGTGGCAGCATTTTCGGGCAAGCACGGCCACCCGGCGAGCACGGTCCGCGACGACCTGGTGACTGACCGTCGGATACAACCGAGGACCTCTCCCTTCCTGGCGTTTTTGATCTTGAAACTGTTGGAGGGGTGGATTGTGACGGATGACCGGTGGACCGGATTGCTGCCGTACGTCGTACGCAGCTGCCACCCACCTTGCTTACGCAACCTCCGTTATCTTGATAGTGGAAAGTGAATATTGCAGCCCTTGAAGTTGGTTTAAGGGACAGCCGTGAGGACGCCGGGCGTGGTGGCGCCCGGCCGGAACAGGGGTTATGCGCTAACCGACGGTCGTGCCCACCGGCATTCCGGTGACCGGCTCACCGCGGGCCATGGACCAGGCGGTGGCCATCGCCGCCGCGGCGGGCGGGTACGCCAACTCGCCCAGCCCGCCGATCCGGGCGCCGGAGTCCACCGCGATGACCTCGATGTCCGGCGCCTGGTCGATGCGGGGCCACGCGTAGTCCCGGAACGACGACTCGACCACCGCGCCCGAGCGGACGGTGATCTGCGCGCCGAACACCGTCGAGACGGCGTCGAGGACGCAGCCCTCCACCTGGGCGCGCAGCCCGGAGGGGTGCAGCGTGGTCCCCACGTCGACGGCGGCCACCACGCGGGTGGGCGTGCCCGAGCGGTCCGCCTCGACCACGATCGCGCACGCGGAGCCGTAGTCCAGGGCGCACGCCGCGGCGCGGGACCGGCCACGGCGTGGCCGCAGGCGGGCCGACGCCGCCGCCAGCACGGGTCGCAGCCTGGACTCCGCGGGCAGCAGGCGCAGGCGGTAGTCGACCTGGTCGGCGCCCGCCCGCGCGGCCAGGGCGCCGAGGAAGCACTCCTCGGCGTACCCGAACTGCCCGGCGTACACCGACCGCCAGAAGCCGCTGCGCAGCGGCGCGGGCAGCAGCCCGACGCGCACGTCCCCGGCGACGTCGTACGGGTAGTGGTCGCCGATGAGCTTGACCAGGTTCGGCGGGAAGAACGGCAGGACGTTCAGCGGCCAGGTCGCCAGGTCGTGCGCGCGCCACGTCGGCAGGCCGTGGCCGTCGACCACGGCGGAGAGCCGGTGGACCGACAGCGGGCGGTAGGAGTCGTGGCGGATGTCGTCGTCGCGGGTCCACACCACCTGCACCGGCACGCCGACGGCGCGCGAACATGCCACCGCCTCCAGGACGAAGTCGCTCTCGAAACGCCTGCCGAACGCGCCGCCTGCCAGGGTCGGCTCGACCCGCACGGCGCCGGGGTCCAGGCCCAGCGCGGCGGCGACCTGGTCGCGGTGGCCGCCGGGGTCCTGGGTGGGCAGCCAGAGGGTGGCGCCGTCGGGGCGCACGTGCGCGGTGGCGTTCATCGGCTCCATCGGCGCGTGCGCGAGCATCGGCAGCCGGTAGGTCGCGGTGTGCGCGACCGGGCCGGGCACGGCGGCGGCGAGGTCGTCCAGCCAGACCCGGCTGTCGGCGTCCGGGGTGCCGCCGGTCCAGGTGGCCCGGAGCGCGGCCCGGCCGCGCAGGGCGGCCGCGGTGCCGCGCGCGACGACGGCGACCCCGCCCTGCACGCCAGTCGCCGGGTCGAGCCGAACCACGGCGACCACGCCCGCCACCGCGCGGGCCGCGCTCTCGTCCACTGTGCCCAGTCGCGCCCCGATCCACGGCGGGCGCAGCACCGCGGCGACGTGGCGGTCGGGGACGCGGACGTCGATGCCGTAGCGGGCGCGGCCGGTGACGATGTCGCGGGCGTCGACGCGTCCGCCGGAGCGCCCCAGGACGCGCCAGTCCCGCTGCGGGACCAGGGTGACGGGCACGGTCCCGGGGTCGAGCGCGGCGGCGGCGTCGACCAGGTCGGCGTAGCGCAGCCTGCCGTGGCGCGGGTGGTGCACGGCGCCGTCGCGGGCCCGGCAGTCACCGGCGGGCACACCCCACCGCCGCGCGGCGGCCGCCACGAGCAGGCAGCGCGCGGTGGCCGCGGCGGTCCGCACGGGTTCGGTCATGTCCCGGACCGACCGCGACCCGGCCACCATCTGCGAGCCGTAGCGCGGGGTGTCGCCGGGCGCCTGGGCGAACCGCAGGTCGTCCACCTTGACCGCGAGTTCCTCGGCCACGAGCATCGCGGTCACCGTCCGCACGCCCTGGCCGGTGTCCGGGCGCGGGATGGTCAGGGTGATGCCGCCGCCGGAATCCAGTCGCAGCAGGACATTCGGCTCCCACTCCCCCGTCTCGGGAGTCTCGGGCGTCTCGGCGGAGACCGGCAGCGGCACGCCGACGACGAGCGCGCCGAGCCCGGCGCTGACGAGGAACCCGCGCCGTCCGATCACGCGCCACCGTCCCTGGCCAGCCGGGCCGCGCGGCGCACGGCGGCGCGGACGCGGGTGTAAGTGCCGCAGCGGCACACGTTGTCGCGCAGGGCGGCATCGATCGCCGCGTCGTCGGGATCGGGGTCGGCGGCCAGCAGGGCCACCGCGGACATGATCTGCCCCGGCTGGCAGTAGCCGCACTGGGCGACGTCGAGGTCGACCCAGGCCCGCTGCACCGGGTGGCTGCCGTCGGCCGACAGCCCCTCGATGGTCGTGATCTCCGCGCCCACCGACTCCGCGACCGTCCGCACGCAGGGCCGCGCCGCTTCACCATCCACAATGGATACGCAGGCGCCGCACGCCCCCACGCCGCAGCCGTACTTGGTCCCGGTGAAGCCCAGATCGTCGCGCAGGGCCCACAGCAGCGGCGTGTCCCCCGGGACATCGACGTCGCTGTCCTCCCCGTTGACCCGAAGGCGGTACGCGGCCACTGGCATCTCCCCCTGATCGCCGTCGGTAATCCTCATACTGCCCACAGCGACGTCCGGGCGCCAGATCCCCGGAGCGCTGGTAATTTTCGACACCGTCAGCATCGCGTCAAGAGGGATGTCGCCGCGGCGGCCCGTCGGATAGACCTCGCAGGGCAGACGCGGGCAAGGGAACAGGAACTCACTCGATGGGCACGTCATGACCGTGCGCGGCTGGCTGGCGCGGTCTCTGCGCCACCCGGCACGCCTGGTGGTCGCCGGGTTCGGCGCGGCCACCGTTGTCGGCACCGGGCTGCTGGCGCTGCCCGCGGCGCACGAGCTCGGGGCGGGCACCGGCTTCATCGAGGCGCTGTTCACCGCGACGTCGGCGGTGTGCGTGACCGGGCTCGCCGTGGTGGACACCGCCGCGCACTGGTCGCTGTTCGGGGAGCTGGTCATCCTGGGGCTCATCCAGGTCGGCGGGCTCGGGATCATGACCCTGGCCTCGCTGCTCGGGCTGCTCGTCGCGCGCAGGCTGGGGCTGCGCCTGCAGCTCAGCGCGCAGGCGGAGACCAAGTCCCTCGGGCTCGGCGAGGTCCGCGCGGTCGTGCGGGGCATCATCCTGGTCAGCCTGGCGGTCGAGTCGGTGACCGCCGCGGTGCTGGCCGTCCGGTTCGCCACCGGGTACGGCATGGGGTGGGGGCGGGCGCTGTACGAGGGCGTCTTCCACGCGGTCTCGGCGTTCAACAACGCGGGCTTCGCCCTCTACGCCGACAGCCTCACCCCGTTCGCCACCGACGCCTGGGTCATCGCCCCGGTGACCGCCGCGCTGGTCATCGGCGGGCTGGGGTTCCCGGTGGTCTTCGAGCTGGCCCGGCGGGTGCGCGGGCGGCAGCGCCGCTGGTCGCTGCACGCCAAGATCACCCTGCTCGCCTACGGCGCGCTCACCGCTGTCGGCGTCGTCGGGGTCATCGCCGTCGAGTGGGGCAACCCGGCCACCCTCGGCGGGCTGGGCGTGGCGGGCAAGCTGCTCGTCGGCGGGTTCCACGGGATCACCCCGCGCACCGCGGGGTTCAACTCCCTCGACGTCGGCGAGATGTCGCCCGCCGCGCTGCTGCTGACCGACGTGCTGATGTTCATCGGCGGCGGCAGCGCGGGCACCGCGGGCGGCATCAAGGTCACCACCTTCGCGCTGCTGGCCTTCGTCATCGTCGCCGAGATCCGCGGCGAGCCCACCGTGCACGTGCTGGGCAGGCGGCTCTCCGCCCAGGTCCAGCGCCAGGCGCTGACCGTGGCGCTGCTGAGCGTCGGCGCGGTCATGACCGCCACCCTCACCCTGCTGCTGCTCACCGGGTTCCCCCTGGACGCGGTGCTGTTCGAGGTGGTCTCGGCGTTCGGCACCGTCGGGCTGTCCACCGGTATCACCGCCGAGCTGCCCGCCGCCGGGCAGCTGGTGCTCGTCGCGCTGATGTTCCTGGGCCGCCTCGGCCCGATCACCCTGGCCTCGGCGCTGGCGCTGCGTGAGCGCGCCCGCCGCTACGAACTACCTGAGGAGCGACCCATCGTTGGCTAGGACCACTTCCCGCGCGATCGTCATCGGGCTGGGCCGCTTCGGCGGCTCGCTGGCCACCGAGCTGGCCGCCCACGGCACCGAGGTCCTCGGCATCGACGAGAACCCGGCCACCGTGCAGCGCTTCGCCGACGTCCTGAGCCACAGCGCGGTCGCCGACACGACCGACGAGGACGCCCTGCGCCAGCTCGGCGTGCCCGACTACCCGCGCGCCGTCGTCGCCATCGGCTCCGACCTCGAGGCCAGCATCCTCACCACCACGCTGCTGACCGACTTCGAGATCCCGGCGATCTGGGCCAAGGCCACCAGCCGCCAGCACGGCCGCATCCTGCGCCGCATCGGCGCCCACCATGTCGTGCTGCCCGAGCACGACATGGGTGAGCGCGTCGCCCACCTCGTCACCGGGCGGATGCTCGACTTCATCGAGTTCGACGACGACTACGCCATGGTCAAGACCCTCGCCCCCGCCAGGGCCGTCGGCGTCGCCCTGGGCCAGAGCCACCTGCGCACCAAGCACGGCGTCACCGTCGTGGCGATCAAACGCCCCGGCCAGGGCTTCACCTACGCCGCCGCCGACACCGTCCTCGCCCACGACGACGTCCTGATCGTCGCGGGCACCACCGCCCAGGTCGAGCGCTTCGCCGACCTGACCTGAGGGCTGGTGCTAGGGGCTCGGGTCGTAGGCGGAGCGGCCGTACCAGGTCAGGGCGGCGCGCAGCTCGCGGACCTCCCGGTCCCGGGTGGCGGCGCGCCGGTCGTGGCCGATGGGGAAGACCTTGTAGCCGCCGTGGTGGTCGGGCTTGCCCGGGAGCGCGGCGGGGTCGCGCGGCCACACCACCAGCCACGCCCGGCTCTTGTCCTCCACGACCCGCACCCGCGCGACCCGTGACCACTTCAGCGTCGTCACCGTCGCCCCGCGCCGCCAGGACAACCCGCCCGCGGTGACCTCGGCGGCCCGCCGCCGGACGACCGCCTGCCCGGCGCGCCGCAGCGCGACCAGCGCCAGGAGCACCGCGAGGACGAACACGATCAGCGCGATGGCGGGCTGGCCGGTCTTGCCCGCCTCGGCGGCGGCCGCGAGCAGCAGCACCGCTCCCCCGGCGCCCACCCCGGCCGCGACCACGTACGGGCCGCGGGCGGTGGCGAACACGGCCTGGTTGCCGCCGCCCTGGGGTTTCGGGGTGACCTCGGCCTTGCCCCTGGTGTTCGGAGCGGCCTTGGCCTTGCCCTTGGTGGCCGGAGCGGCCTTGCCCTTGGTCCGCGGGGTGGTCTTGGCCCGGCGCTCGGGAGCGTTCTTGGGGCGTTCGCCCTCGCTCATGGCCTCCCTGGCCTGCTCGACCAGCCGGTTCACCCGCTCGGCCAGCTGCTCGGCGGGCTTGGGCGCGGGTGCGGCCGCGGGCGCCTGCTGGACCCAGCCCAGCGCCTTGGCCCACCAGCGCGACAGCCCAGCCCGCACGGCCACTGATGAAATGCCAGGCGAACTGGCAGGCGAACCGACAGGCGGAGCCATCGGGCCGGACGCCGACGTCGAGGGCGCGGCCGGGACGGCGGAGCGCGCGTCCTTGCCGGGCAGCGGTCCGGCGGACGCGGCTTGGCCAGGCAGGGGCGCGGCGGGTGGGGCGTGGCCGGGCGCGGGGGCGTGAGCCTGCGGATGGTCCGCGAGAGGCGCGGGGAAGCCGGGGGCAGGGGGCGCCTGGGTGTCGGGGGCGGGCTGCCCCTGTTCCTGAACCGCTTGTCCTTGAGCCGCCTGCCCGGCGGCGTCCGTGGCCTTGCGGCCGCGGCGGCGGGACTGCCCGCCGCCCCGGGGTTCGGGGTGCTCGCCGCGCTCCAGCCACCAGCGGACCCGGTCGCTCGGGCCGGCGTAGGGGATGTCCTGCGGCAGGACCCGGGTCGGCGGGCGGGCGGTGACGATCTCGGTGTGCCGCTGGTCGATCAGGGTGCGCACCGCGGGCGGCAGCCACTCCCCCGCCGCGCGCCCGCCCAGCGCGGCCACCAGCTCCGGCGCGCTCGGCCGCAGGGCGGCCTTGCGCTCCAGGCACCGGGACACCAGGTCCCGCAGGTCGTGGGGCACGTCGCGCAGGTCGGGCCGGGTGTGCACGGCGCGGTACAGCAGCGCGGCCGTGTCGCCCTCGCCGAAGGGGTTGCGCCCGGACGCGGCGAAGACGACGACCGCGCCGAAGGCGAACACGTCCGACGCGGGCCCGACCTCGCGGCCCTCGATCTGCTCCGGCGAGAGGTAGCCGGGCGTGCCGACCACCATGCCGGTCGCGGTCAGCCCGTCGCCCTCCAGCGCCTTGGAGATCCCGAAGTCGATCACCCGGGGACCGTCGGCGGCCAGCAGCACGTTGGACGGTTTCAGGTCCCGGTGCACCAGGCCGGCGGCGTGGATGGCGGCCAGCGCCTCGGCGAGACCGGCGGCCAGGCCGCGCACGGCGTCCTGCGGCAGCGCGCCGGTGGAGCGGACCGCCTCGTGCAGGTCGGGGCCGGGCACGTACTCGGTGGCCAGCCACGGTCGCTCCGCGTCGGGGTCGGCGTCGACGACCGCCGCGGTCCAGAAGCCGCCGACCGCGCGGGCCATGGCGATCTCGCGGCGGAACCGCTCGCGGAAGCGGGCGTCCTCGGCGAGGTCCGGGCGCACGACCTTGACCGCCACCAGCCGCCCGCCCGGCGACCGCGCGAGGTGCACCGTGCCCATCGCGCCGCCACCGAGCCGACCGACGATCTGGTAGGCGCCAATCCTGTCAACGAGTTCGGCCATCCCCCGCAATCTACCGAGCGCGCGCCCGCGCCGGGGCGGATAGGGCCCCTACACGGTTGGCGATGGCGGACTTTGGCTCTCCCGGTGAACGCCAGGCACCGGGAGAGCGCCGACCGCGATCAGCGGCCTACACCACCGCCCCGTCCGTGCGGTCGCCCGCGCGGGGCCGCTCGCCCTTGCTCGGGGCGGACCGGCGTGGGAACCGCCGGTCGAGCACGATGGCGGCCGGTCCGGCGGTCACCACCGTCGACAGCGTCCCCGCGATCAGGCCCAGCAGCAGGGCCAGGGCGAAGTCGGCCAGCGAGCCGTCGCCGAGGAACAGCAGCGCGCCGAGGACGAACAGCACCCCGATGCCGGTGTTGACCGTGCGCGGCAGGGTCTGCAGGACCGCGCGGCCGACGACGTCGGCGAACGGGGTCCCGCGGTTCTGCCCGCGCAGCTCGCGCACCCGGTCGAACACGACGACGGAGTCGTTGACCGAGTACCCGATCACGGTCAGCAGCGCGGCCAGGAACACCCCGTCGAACGGCTTCCCGAGCCAGGCGAACGCGCCCACCACGACCAGCACGTCCTGGACCAGCGCGATCACGGTGGCCAGGCCCAGGCGCCAGTCGAACCGGATGGCGAGGTAGGTCAGCTGGGCGAGCACGGCCAGGCCGAGCGCGATGAGCGCCTTGGTGCGCAGCTCGTCGCCGAGGCTGGGCCCGATCTGCTCGTCGCGCACCTGCTCGGCCCCGCCGGATGCCGAGGCGACGGCGTCGCGCACCCGGTCGGCCCCGGCCTGATCGATCGGCTCGGTGCGCACCGACACCGCCGCGTCGCCGGACTCCTGCACGACCGCGCGCGGGAACCCGGCCTCGGCCACCGCGGCCCGCACCCGGTCGACGTCCACCTGCCCGGAGGTGGTGTATTCCAGGACCCGCCCGCCGGTGAACTCGATCCCCAGCGACGGCCCGATGGCGAGCAGGCCGACCAGCGCCAGCCCGACGAGCACGGTCGAGGCGCCCAGCCAGCGCAGCGGCCCGCGCAGGAACCCGGCGTCGCGCTGGTCGACCCAGCGCCGCACCCGGCCCTGGTGGGCCAGCCCGGTCAGCCCGCCGAGGCGCTCGCGCAGACCGGCCATCAGCAGGACCCTGGCCAGCACCAGCGAGGTGAACAGCGCGGCCAGCACGCCGATGGTGAGGGTGACGCCGAAGCCGCGCACGGGCCCGGACGCCAGGCCGAACAGCAGCCCCGCGGCGATCAGGGTGGTGACGTTGGAGTCGATGATCGCCGTCCACGCGCCCGCGTACCCGCGCTCGACGGCCCGGCCCGGCGGCGCGCCGCGTTCCTCCCTGGCGCGCTCGAACACCAGCACCGTGGCGTCGACGGCCATGCCGATGGCGAGGACGAACCCGGCCAGTCCCGGCAGGGTCAGCGTCGCCCCGATGGCGATGAGGCCGCCGTAGGCCACGGCGGCGTAGCCCAGCAGGGCGATGACGGCGAGGAACCCGGCGACGCGGTAGACGACGATCAGGAACAGCGCCGTGAGCGCCAGGCCGATCACCGCGGCCCGCGCGCTGGCGTCGATGGCCTCGGCGCCCAGCGTCGGGCCGACGGTCCGCTGCTCGATGATCTCCACCGGCACCGGCAACGCACCGCCGCTGATCAGCACGGACAGCTCGCGGGCCTCCTCAAGACCGAAAGAGCCGGTGATGCGGGTGTCGTTGCCGATCATCCCGACGTCGCAGCGCACGGACGGGTCGACCTGCGGCGAGGAGATCACGGTGTCGTCCAGGACGATCGCGACCCGCCGTCCCGGGTCGCCCGGCGGCGAGCAGGCCGCCTGCCCGGTCAGCTCCTCCCACTGCCGCGCCGCGGTGGCGTTGAAGTTGATGTTGACCTGGTAGCCTGCGCCACTCGGGTCGTTGCTGAAGGTGGCGCCCTCGACGCCCTCGCCGCTGAACGCGGCGGGCCCGAGGCCGATGGTGGCGCCCTGCTCGTCGGGGGTGGCCTTCCCGTCCGGGGTGAGCGGGTGGAACATCAGCTGCGCGGTGCGGCCGATGACCTCGACGGCCTCGCGCGGGTCCTGCAGTCCGGGCAGCTCGATGAGGATGCGGTTCTCCCCGGAGCGCGCCAGCAGCGGCTCGGCGACGCCGAGGGCGTCCACCCGCCGGCGCAGCACTTCCAGGGCCCGGTCGGTGGCCTTGGCGTCGGCCACGGTCGTCGGGGAGTCGCGGGTCTCCAGGGTGATCTGGGTGCCGCCGCGCAGGTCGAGACCGAGCCGGGGGGCGGTGGTGATGATCAGGTAAACGGCGGCGGCAAGGACGATGAGCGAGACGATTGCCCGCCCGAGCAGTCCGCGCCGCGCAGGGGTGCGCGCCACGAGTTTCCTCTCCAGGGATGTCGACCCGCGCGAGAACGCGGGCACAGGAACGACCTACGGAGCGGAAACCTCGGGCGGCCCGCGCGCGTCGACGCCCGCGGCGAGCACGATCCCGCCGTTGAGCAGCGCGGGCGCGGCGGGCAGGGCGACGAGCGGCAGGTCGGCCCGCCGGGGCGGCCCGGAATCGAGCACCGACGGCAGGACCGGGACCCGGTCGTCCTGGGCGGGCGCGACGACATGGCGCACGAGGACGACGCGGCTGGGCGCGACGGCGTCGACCGACCGCGCGCCGTCGACGAACTCGTCGACGGCCGAGCCGCTCGCTGCGCCACCGAGGACGGCGAGCACGCCGAGCAGCGACAGCAGCGCGGCCATCCCGGCCGCGACACACCGCCGCGGCCACAGCGCCGCCCCAGTCATGCCGACCACCTTACAAACGTATCCCGGGCAGCGGCAGTGGTGGATGGCGGTCTTGCCGGCCACTCAGCGGAAGCGGACCCCGGTCAGCCCATTGATCATCCCCGCTGAGCGCGCAGGCGGGGCCGTTGCCCCTAAGGGTGCGGTTGGCGACGGACTCAGGGTCCACGCCGGATGTGGGCGGGCGGGCGGTGCCCCTAGGTTCTCTGTGTGCCACTCATCGAGACCACCGCGCTGGGAATGCGCTACGACGGCAAGGTGACCGCCCTGGCGGACTTGACGTTGGACATCGAGGCGGGTGTCGTTGGCCTGGTCGGGGTCAACGGCGCGGGGAAGACCACGCTGATCAAGCTCGCGCTGGGGCTGCTCACGCCCACCAGCGGGCAGATCCGCGTGCTCGGCCTCGACCCGATCGCCGACGGGGAGCAGGTCCGCGCCAAGGTCGGGTACATGCCCGAGCACGACTGCCTGCCGCCGGACATGATCGCCGCGGAATTCGTCACCCACATGGCGCGGGTCAGCGGGCTGCCCGCCGCCGCCGCGCGCGAGCGCGCGTCGGAGACGCTGCGGCACGTCGGTCTCTACGAGGAGCGGTACCGCCGGATCGGGGGCTACTCCACCGGCATGAAGCAGCGCGTCAAGCTCGCGCAGGCGCTGGTCCACGACCCCGAGCTGCTGCTGCTCGACGAGCCGACCAACGGCCTCGACCCGGCGGGCAGGCGGGCGATGCTCGACCTGGTGCACCGCATCGGCACCGAGTTCGGCATCTCGGTGGTGGTCTGCTCGCACCTGCTCGGCGAGATCGAGCGGATCTGCACCTCGCTGGTCGCCATCGACGCGGGCACGCTGCTGCGCTCGGCGACGCTGTCGTCGATGACCGAGCACAACGACCTGCTGGTCGTCGAGATCGATGAGGGCGCCGAGCGGCTCGGCGCCGCCCTCACCTCGGCGGGCCTCGACGTGCGCCGGGACAACCGCGTGCTGACCGTGCGCCTCGGCGAGAACGACGGCACGGTCTACGACCTCATCCGGGACGCCGTCGCCGACCTCGACCTCTGCCTGCACCGGCTCGAACGCCAGCGGCACCAGGTCGCCGACCTGTTCCGCGACCGCCCCACCGCGGAGGTGACCCATGTCTGACTCCGGCGTCATCCACGACATCGGCTATCAGCGCTACACCGGGCCGCGGCTCGGTCCGGGCTACTCGGCGCGCTCGCTGTACGTCCACAGTGTCCGCGGCGCGTACGGCATCGGCCGCAGCCCGTGGGCGAAGGTGCTGCCGATCGGGCTGCTCGGCATGGCGAGCATCGCCTCGCTCATCCTGGTGATCATCAACAGCCAGCTGCCCGTGCCGGTGCTCGACTACGTCGGCATCGCCTCCACGTTCACCTTCGCCGCGACGGTGTTCGTCGCCGTGGTGGCGCCCGAGCTGGTGTCGGTCGACCTGCGCACGAACCTGGTGCAGCTGTACCTCTCGCGCCCGATACGCCGCTCGAGCTACGCGCTGACCAAGGTCGCCGCGCTGGCCACCGCGACGTTCCTGCTGTTCGCGATCCCCATGCTGATCATGTTCATCGGCTCGGCCTTCGGCACCGACGACGGCATCCCCGGAATCCTGCAGGAGCTGGGCGGGCTGCTCGTGGGCCTGCTCGCCGCGGTCGTCCACGCCGCGCTGCTGGCCGCGCTGGGCCTGCCGATCGCCTCGCTGTCCGGGCGCCGGGTGTTCGCCACCGGCATGATCATCGGTGTCTTCCTGCTCACGGCCCCGGTCTCGGGCATCCTGCGGGTGCTGGACTCCGGGACGTTCGGCCAGCTGGCCGGGCTGATCGACCCGTCGAGCCTGCTCAACGGCGTCGACCAGTGGCTGTTCGACTCCGACATCAGCCTCGGCCCGATCGGCTACTTCGGGCCGGTCTACGGCCTGGTCACGCTCGCGTTGATCGCACTCGGCACCGCGGCCGCGGTGTGGCGGTACAGGGGGATGAAGTCATGAGCACCGTCGAGCTCGCGGGGGTCTCCCGCTGGTACGGCAACGTGGTCGCGGTCAACGACGTGACCCTGTCGATCGGTCCCGGCCTGACCGGGCTCCTCGGCCCGAACGGCGCGGGGAAGACGACCGTGCTGCACCTGATGGCGGGGCTGATGGCGCCGTCGCAGGGTGAGGTGCTGATCGGTGGCGCAACCGCGTGGCGCAACCCCGCGATGTACCGCGAGCTCGGCCTGGTCACCGAGCGGGAGAGCGTGCCGGGGTTCCTCACCGCGTGGGAGTTCGTCCTGGCGAGCGCGAAGCTGCACAAGCTGCCCGACCCGGTCGCCGCCGCCCGCGCCGCGCTGGACGTCGTCGAGCTGCGCGACGCGCAGGACCGGCGGATCTCCACCTACTCCAAGGGGATGCGCCAGCGCAGCCGGGTCGCCGCCGCCCTGGTGCACGACCCTGGCGTGCTGCTGCTGGACGAGCCGTTCAACGGCATGGACCCCCGCCAGCGGATGCACATGATGGAGCTGCTCGACCGCATGGCGGGCGAGGGCCGGACCATCGTGTTCAGCTCGCACATCCTGGAGGAGGTCGAACAGCTCTCGGGCACCGTGCAGGTGATCGTGGCGGGCCGGCTGGCCGCCTCCGGCGACTACCGCCACATCCGGCGGCTGATGACCAACCGCCCGCACGTGTTCACCATCGCCTCCTCCGACGACCGGCTGCTCGCGACCGCGCTGATGGGCCAGCCGTCGGTCTCCGGCGTCAGCATCGCCGAGGCCGGTCTGCAGGTGCACACCAGCGACTACGGCACCTTCACCCGCGCCCTGGCCAAGCTCGCCAAGGAGCGCGGCATCCGGCTGACCACGATCCTGCCTTCCGACGAGTCCCTCGAGAAGGTCTTCTCCTACCTGGTGACCACATGAACCCGACGATCATCCGCCTCACGGCGAGGGCCCTGCTCGGCCGCAGGCGCGTCCTGCTGCTGCTCCCCATGCCGATCATCCTGATCGGGCTCACCCTGCTCAGCGTCACCAGCGAGGACGAGTACGCCACCCCGGGGGACTGGGGCCCGCTGGTCTTCTCCAACCTCGGCCTCGCCGTCATCCTGCCGCTGACCGCGCTCATCGTCGGCAGCAGCGTCCTCGGCCTGGAGATCGATGACGGCACCATCACCCACCTGCTCACCAAGCCGCTGCCGCGCTCGGAGATCATCCTGTCCAAGCTGGTGGTCGCCTGGCTGGTCACCACCGCCGCCACCGCGGCGCCGCTGGCCGTCGCGGCCCTGATCGCGGGCTCCGGCTCGCTGGCCGTCGGCCTGGTCGTCGGCGCCGCCCTCGCCGCCCTGGCCTACTGCGCCCTGTTCCTCGCCCTGAGCGTGATGACCAAGCGCCCGGTCGCGGTCGGCCTCATCTACATCGTGCTGTGGGAGAACCTGCTGGTCTCCTTCGTCGACGGCGCCCGCGTCTTCAGCATCCGCCAGCACGCCACCGCCATCGCCGACGCGATCGGCGACACCCCGCTGGTCGCGTCCACGCTGTCGGTGCCCACGGCGGTGATCATGGCGTCCGCCTTCGCCGTGGTGGGCACGGTCACCGCCATACGCAGGCTGGGGTCCTTCGCGCTGACCGGCGAGGCGAACTAGTCGGCGCGGTCGTACCGCGGCTTGCCCAGCGTCGCGCCCTTGATGGAGTGGAAGCCCGGGACCGAGGTCATGAGCAGCAGGCCGTCCCAGAGCCGCCCGGCTTCCTCTCCCGTCGGTATGCGGGAGATGACCGGCCCGAAGACGGCGACGCGGTCCATGCCGGGCCCGGACACGGCGACCACCGGCGACCCGGTGTCCTCGCTGACCAGGCCGACCCCCTCGGCGTGGGAGGCGCGGACCGCGTCGTCGTGGTCGGTCGCCGTGCCCGCGGAAACCAGTTCCCCGGGCAGCCCGGCCTCGGCCAGGGCGGTCTCGAAGTTGCCCAGCCAGTCATCGGGGCTGCGGGCCGCCGACCACAGCGCGGCGTAGAACCGGGCGAGCGCGTCGTTGCCGTGCTGTTGGTCGACCGCGGCGCAGATCCGCACGGGAATCCACAGGTAGCCCTCCGGATCACCCTCCGGATCGTCGTCACGGCCCTCGTTGAGCACCGACAGGCTCATCACGTGCCACCGGATCTCCACCGGCCGCACGGTTGTCACCTCCACCAGCCAACGGGAGGTGATCCAGGTGTACGGACAGGACGGGTCGAACCAGATGTCCGCGACCCAGCTGGTGGCCATCGCCCCACTGTAATCGGGTGTGCCGCCTGCGGCCTGAAGGCTCCTGGGGCCGTTGGGCGCATCGCCTGTTCGGAAGCGGCGTTTTCCCCGCTACGCCGGTGATCGGGGCTGCCAGGAGGTGGCGCCGTTCATCAGGCCGATCATGCCCGACACCAGGCGCATCTGGTCGACGGTGCGGATGTCGGCTTCGACGAGGCGGGGGGAGCAGACCAGGACGGCGACGGCCTGGGCGCGGGAGAGGGCGACGTTGAGGCGGTTGCGGGAGAGCAGGAAGTCCAGGCCGCGGGGCAGGTCCAGCGCCGAGGACGAGGTCATGGTCGCGATCACGACCGGGGCCTCCTGGCCCTGGAAGCGGTCCACGGTGCCCACCCGGACGCCGGGGAAGCCCGCGTTCTCCAGGGCGCGGGTGACCACGCGGGCCTGGAGGTTGTAGGGGGCGACCACCAGGATGTCCCCGTCGCGGAGCGGGCGGGTCTCGTCGCCGTCGCGCCAGGCCCGGCCGTGCAGGGTGGAGACGATCGCGGCGACCGCGGCGGCTTCCTCCGCCGAGCGCGTGGTGTTGCCGGTGTGGTCGACCTCGGCGAGGTGCAGGCCGGCCGGGATGCCGTCGAGGGAGCGGGCCGCCGTGCTCGGGTGGGCGTGCAGCCTGCCCGCGTAGGACAGGCGGGAGACCGGGGCGCACACGTCGGGGTGCATCCGCCGGGTCTGGTCGAGGAAGAAGCCCAGCTCCCGCGGCACGATGTCGGCGTCGCCGAGCAGGTGGCCCAGGGCGGAGGCCGCCGCCCCGGCCGGGTGGGTGCCCTGCACGACCTGCGGAAGCTGCTGCGGGTCGCCGAGCAGGACGAGGTTGCGGGCGCAGGTGGAGACGGCCAGCGCGTCGGCGAGGGCGAACTGGCCCGCCTCGTCGACGATCAGCACGTCGAAGGGCTCGGCGCGCATGGCCTTGTTGGCGAAGGTCCACGCGGTGCCGCCGACGAGGTGCCCGGTGTCGTGCTCGCGGCGCCAGGCGGCCAGCGCGGAGTTGTCCTTGGGCTGGGCCCAGGGCGCGTCCGGGTCGGGGGCCTTGCGCGGGCGCTTCGCGCACGGCAGGTCAGGGGCGGTGGCCAGGGCGGCGGAGAGCACGTTCTCCACGGCCTTGTGGCTGTTGGAGGTCACCCCGACCGTGCGGCCGGTCTTGACCAGGTGGGCGATCAGCCTGCCCGCCAGGTAGGTCTTCCCGGCGCCGGGCGGGCCCTGGACCGCCAGCGCGGAGCCGTCGAGGGCGTCGACGGTCTCGATCACCGTGCGCACCAGGTCAGGGCCCGGCTCCGGCAGTGCCGCGCCGCCGCGCAGCCGGGGCGGGACGCGGCGCAGCAGGTCGACGCCCGGCAGGGCGGGCAGCGCGGGCAGCGCGTCGACGGCCTGCTGGGCCAGGTCGACCACGGCGTCGTCCTTGGGGGACGGCCGGATCGGCTCGCCGGGCAGGACCGCCTGCGGGTGCTCGCCGGTGGTGTCCTCCGGTTTGCTGCTCTCCTCCACCACGAGGTGGTCGGCGGCGGCCTCGGTCACCCGGGCGTCGCGGCTCGCCGACCCGTAGCGCAGCCGGACCTGGTCGCCGACGGTGAACGGGTGCGGCCGGTCGAGGTCGCAGCGCATCGTCAGCGGGCGCTTGGCCAGGCCGTTGCGCCGCTTCGGCGCGACCCACTCCCCCGCCTCGACGCGCACCGGCACCGCGCAGGTGGTGTCGACCTCCAAGTCGCTCAGGGGCGCCGCCAGCTGGCGGAAGTACTCCCACCAGGCCGGGTTGGTCTCGCGGCGGTAGTAGCCGACGGAGGCGGCCAGCAGCGCGCGGGCGCGCTCGTCCGGGGTGAAGTCCATCGGGTCGTCCGGCAGGTCGGCGATGAGCGGGTCGATCAGGGCGGCCAGCCGCTCGGCCCGCTCGGCGCGCCGCTGGGCCTTCTCCTGCTCCTCGGTGTCGCGCAGCAGGGCGTCCACCTCGGACTGCTCGGGGACCGGGGACGGCTCGATCCCGGCCTCGGCGCGCACCCGGTGCAGGAACTCGAACAGGTGCCGGGTGGAGACGCAGTCGTACTCGTTGTAGTCGGCGATGCCGCGCAGCACCTCCTCGGCGCGCTCGGTCTCGCCGACGCCCGCGAGGGTCAGGTACTCCTCGTAGGCCTCGATGCTCGACGCGGCCGTCTTCACCTCGCCTTCGCGGGCGCTGGGCATGTAGAGCGGTTCGAGGGCCTTGATGGAGTAGGAGCGCTGGGACACCCGCAGCGCCTTGCGCACCACGGCGTAGAGGTCGACGAGGGCGCCGCGGCGCAGCAGGTCGTCCACGGCCTCCTCCCGGGTGCCGTGCAGCGCGGCGAGGCGCTTGATGGCGCTCAGCTCGTAGGGCGCGTAGTGGTAGACGTGCGCGCCGGGGTGTTCCGCCAGCCGGGCGGCGGCGAAGTCGACGAACCGCTCGAAGGCCCGCTTCTCCTCGGCGCGGTTGTGCGCCCAGAACGGGGTGAACCGGCCGTCGGCGACGGCGCCGAACAGGTACTCCAGGCCCGCGCCGCCCTGGGCGTAGGGGTCGCCCTCCATGTCGAAGAAGACGTCGCCCCGGCTGGGCGCGGGGAGGTCGGCCAGCGCGTCCGGGTCGACGATCTCGTAGGCGACCTCACCGGTGGCGTCCTGGCGCACCTGGATGGCGGCCTGCGCGCGCAGGGTGGTGAACGCGGCGGGCGACAGGGTCGCGGGGCGCTCGGCCGGGGTGGCCTCCGCGAGGGCGTCGATCGTGGCCAGGCCCGCGTCGAGGAGCTTGCGGCGCTGGTCGGCGCGCATCCCGGCGACCAGCGCCAGGTCCCGGTCGGCGTCGCGGCCCGCGGCGCAGTGCTCGGCGAAGGAGCACCCCGCGCAGGCCGGGCGCTCCTCGCCCCACAGCCGCTCGGGCAGGCGGGCGGGCCTGCCGACGAGGCGCTCGCGCAGCCGCCGCAGCAGCGGCAGGAAGTCATCGATGCGCAGGGTGGTGCGGCTGCCGTCGCCGAGGAGGAGGTGCATGTTCGGCCCGGCGGGCCAGCCCGCCTGGCGCAGCGCGTCGGCGTAGGCGGCCAGCTGGATCACCGCGCCCGGCCGCGCGCGGCGGGCGAGCTTGGTGTCGTAGACCTCGTAGCGGCCCTCGGCGTCGCGCATGAGGAAGTCGGCGCGGCCGGTGAACCCGTCGTCGTGGAACACCGCCTGGTAGACCACCGGCGCGCTGGACCGCAGTGCCTCGGCGGTCTCGGCGGCGGCGAGGGCCGGGTCGTGGGTGGCGATCTCGATGACCGCGTGCCGCTCGTTCCGCAGCCGCTTGAGGGTGGCCTGCTCGTGCTCCCGGCCGTGCTTGACCGCCAGGCGGTCCGGCCCGGCCCCCGGCCGCGGCGCCCCCGCCAGCCCCGCCGCGTGCGCCTGCGCGAGCACGCTGCGGTGCTCGCATTCCAGCAGATCAGCCAAGTCCGAGGGCGTGTGCATCGCCGCGCAGTCTCGCACCGGGCGCGGCCAGGTCCCGGCAGACACGCCGAGCGGCTGCGCCACGGGCGCGAGCGTCCACAAAGGTCCGCCAGGGCGGCCACGGGACCTCGACCCGTGGTCACGCGGGTCTTGACAGGTTGACAGTCAAGGTCGCGCACCTTGTCCGGCCCCCGGACACCCGCGTACACCGGTTGGGGAGAAGACCCTGCGTACTCACCACAAGGAGGTAACGTGGCCCGACTCCCGATCATGGCGCTGACCCTTGCCCTCGCGGCAGGCAGCGCGATGCTCGTCCCTGCGGAGGCGGTGTCCGGACCGGAGAGCTCGATCAGCGCGCAACCCGCCGCGACCCAGGTCGGCGAGGAGTTGACGAGCGGCGCGGCCGTCGGGTACACCGACGCGCGCCGCCAAGAGTTCCGGCATCCCGGCGCCACATACATCAAGGTGCACTTCGCCGAGCTGCGGCTCGCGCCCGGCGACTACGTCACCGTGGCCGACCCGACCGGGCGGGAGGTGCACACCTACCACGGCAACCCGACCGCGGGCGGCGCCCGTCCCGGCGACAGCGACTTCACCCGCCACGGCGGCCGGGGGTTCGCCGCGATGTCCATCGACGGCGACACCGCGATCGTGACCCTGCACAAGACCGGCAGGGCCTCCGGCCACGGGTACCGCGTCGACAAGTTCTGGCGCGGTTTCAGCGAGTCCGAGGTGCTGGCGCACAACCCGAGCCTGCAGAGCGTGTGCGGAACGGACGCCCGCCGGGACACGGTGTGCTACCAGTCCAGCCACCCCACGGAGTACCAGCGCTCCGGCGCCGTGGCCAAGCTGCTCATCGGCGGCGGCGGCTCCTGCACGGCGTGGCGCGTCGGCAACACCAACCGGGTGCTGACCAACAACCACTGCATCGCGACGCAGTCCGCGGTCGCGAGCTCCGAGGTGCAGTTCCGCTACGAGTGCGCCACCTGCGGCGGCAACAACCCCGGTCCCGGCACCAAGGTCAGCGGCGCGACGATGTACCGGACCAGCACGGGCGGGTCGGGCGCGCTGGACTACACGCTGTTCTCGGTGAACAACTTCACCGCCATCCAGCAGTTCGGCACGCTGTACCTGGAGACCCGGGCGCCGGTGACCGGCGAGCGCATCTACATCCCCGGCCACGGCGACGGCAGGCCCAAGCGGCTGTCGATCTACGAGGACACCCAGGGCGGAGGGCTCTGCACGGTCCGCAGCGCCAACGCCGACACCTACAACATGAGCTACAGCTGCGACACCTCCGGCGGCAACTCCGGCTCCCCGGTGCTCTCGGCGAACCACAAGGTCATCGCCCTGCACCACCTCGGCGGCTGCCCCGGCAACCGCGGCGCGCGGATGAACCTGATCTACAACGAGATCAGGACCCTCATCGACAACGGCAGCGCCACCACGCAGGCCGGGTCCGACGCCCGGTCGGCGCGGGTCCCCGCGTAGTCCAACTCGTGGTGCGACGGAAATGAACCCGGTGGACGCCCGCCCCCCAGACCCGGACAAGGGGCGGGCGTCCACCCACGTCAGCCGGTGAGCGCGCCGCGCGCCCGGTCGCCCAGGTCCCGCACCGCCGGGACGCTCGGCCAGCGGGCGGTGAGGTGGTCGTGGACGGCGCGCAGCTCGGCGCGGACGCGGCCGGAGCCGTGCGCGATCTCCAGCAGCTCGGCCAGCAGCGTCGCGGCGGCGTCGGGCTGGGCGGCGCAGGCGAGGGCGCTGGCCAGGCGGGCCGTGACGAGCGCCCGGTCGTGCGCGGAGTCCGCGGGCACCGCGCCCAGCGACCGCGAGACCTGGTCCACCGCGCGCCCCGCCAGCCCCGGCCTGCCGCGCAGCGCCAGGTCCCGGTAGCAGGTGCCCGCCGTCAGCCTGAGCACCGAGTCGGTCACCCCGACCACCCACGGCTCGTCGTCGGCGTCCGCCTGGCGCAGCAGGTCCTCGGCCTCGGCGAGGCGCTGCTCGCAGAGCCCCCGGTCGGCGGCCAGGGCGTGGCCGCGGGCCTCGGCGAGGCACGCCCACGCCCGCATGCCCGGTCCCACGCCGTCGACGCGCCGGGCGGCGTCGGCGAGGCCGATCGCGCCCGCGGCGTTGCCGACCGACCAGTGCACCGCGCTCTGGCGGGCGAGCAGCCTGCTGGCCAGGGCGGGATCGCGGGCGAGGGTGGCCCAGTGGTGGCCGGAGTTGTACCAGAACAGGGCCGTGGCGTAGTCGGCGCTGTCGAAGCGCGCCCAGCCCGCCAGTTCGGCGAAGGTCGCGGCCAGCGACAGCAGCTCGGTGGCCGCGGCCCCGGTGGCGCCCGCCTGCCACTGCACGATCGTGCGCGTGTGGTGTTCCAGCGGGACGACGAGATCGCGGCCGCCCAGCTCGGTGGCGACCCGGAGGTAGGACACGAAAAGGCGGTGCATCGTCTCCGGGGCGGTGGCGGTCAGCGGCCGCGACGGCAGGCTCGCGGCCACCGTGGGGGGCGGCTCGGTCTGCCGCCGCTCCCGTTCCCGCTCCAGCAGCGGCCACAGGGCCGCCAGTTCGCCATCGGCCCCGAGCAGCCGGTCGGCCCGCTCGGCGAGGTCGGGCGGCGGGCGGCGGTCCCCGCTCTCGATCTTGCTGAGGAAGGTGTGGTCGTAGCCCAGCTCGCGGCCGAGCGCGGCCTGGGTGAAGCCGCGGGTGAGGCGCCAGTGCCGAAGACGCCAGCCGAAGTACGCGCGCACGGAGTCAGACGGTTCCGCTCGGCCGGTCATGGCTGGCCTTCCTCGTCCGGCCCGGCACGCGCGGAACGGACCGCGTCCTCCTCGGGCGTAAGGGCGGGCTGTGCGACGCGGCCCGTTCCGGTCGGGGTGTCCGACGCGATCACCGGGCTGCCCGCCATTGCTGGGGACAGCCGACGATGACCGAACGCTAGCGGCAGGCGCCCGCCGCCCGCATCGGGGGAAACCCTTGCGCCAGTGCCTCGACTCAGCCTTTGCCGTGTATCGGCGTGGCCGGCAAGGCGCCGGGACGTCCTCGTATCGGGCATACGTGGGCGTTCCGGCAACGAAGCCAGGCGCGTCGTGGGCATGTCGAGACATGGCAAAGGCTCTGGGGCGAGGCGCTACCGAGACCGCAGCGTCCTGGCGAGCTGGGTGCGCGAGCGGACGCCGAGCTTGCGGTACACCCGGGTGAGCGTGGCCTCCACGGTCTTGACGCTGAGGTAGAGCCCGTCGGCGATCTCGCGGTTGGTCGCGCCGTCGGCGGCCAGGCGGGCGATGCGCTGCTCGGTGGCGGTCAGGGCGGTGGGCGCGGCACGCTCGTGGCCGTCGACGCGGGCGCGCAGGTGGTCGGCGTGGCCGAGCCACGGCCGGGCGCCCGCCGCGGTGAACAGCCGGGCGGCCTCGTCGACGGACTGCCGCGCGGCGGCGAGCTTGCGGGCGCGCCGCTCGGCGAGGGCGCGGATCAGGTGCGTCGTCCCGGTCTCGATCGGCTGGTCCAGCCCGGTGAACACCGCGGTCGCCTGGTCCAGCATCTCCAGCGCGGCCGTGTGGTCGCCGCGGACGGAGTGCCACGCGGCCTCCGCGCGGTCGAGCTGGGCGGTGACACCGGGGCCGTGCGGGCGGTTCGCCAGCCTCGACCGGGTGTCGTCGATCAGGGCGCGGGCGTCGTCGCGGGCGTCGGCGGCGACGAGCGCGAGGCCGAGGTCGGCGTGCCAGCGCAGGTTCGACGGGTCGTCGATGTCGCGCGGGCCCTCCAGTTCGGGGATGCGGCGCAGCGTGGCGACGGCGTCGGCGGGGTTGCCCGCGCGCAGCTGCGCCTGGCCGAGGGCGTGCAGGTGCCTGCGCAGGAACACGTTGTCCTGTTCCTGTTCCGAGGCGGCCACCCCGCGCTCGGCGTACTCCCGGGCCCGCTCGACGCTGCCGCCCGCGAGTTCGGCCAGGGCGCACGCGTACCAGCCCGGCCCCGGGCTCAGCCGGGCGTGCCCGGTCACCCGCGCCGCGCGGGCGGCGTAGTCCAGTGCGTCGCGGCAGCGGCCCATGCGGACGGTCACCTCGACCAGCGAGCGCAGCACGCTCAGGTGTTCCTCCGCCGTGCCGCGCTCGACGAGCGCGAGCAGGCCGAGCAGTTCGGCGTGCGCCTGCGCCAGCCGGTCGTCGAGCACCGCGAAGCGGGCGAGGACGAACCGCGGGGACAGGTGCAGCCTGCCGTCGAGGTGCGCCGGGGGCAGGGCGAGCGCGGCCTTGAGCGGCTCGGTGTGGTCGGCGCGGCCGGTGAGCCGGTACATCAGCGCGATGACCGCGTAGCCGAGGGCGGCGGTCGCGGCGTCGTCCACGCCCAGCGCGTGCTCGACGGCGCGCTCGGCCTCCTCGGCCGCGGTCTTCGGGTGCGCGGAGATCATCGCCGCCCACGCGCGCCAGAGGTGCAGCACGGCCAGCGCCGCGGCGTCGTCACCGGCGTCCACGGCGGCGGCGGCGAAGGTCTCGGGGATGTCGCTGAGCCGCTGGCCCTCCAGGTGCGCCAGCGCCATCCGCACCCGCACCCGGTCCAGCGGGCGGGAGTCGGCGACCAGCACGCCCGCCGCGGCGCGGCGGGTCAGCTCGGCCAGCCCCGCGCCCGCGCCCGCCTCGGCGGCCGAGACCAGCCACCGCTGCCTGCTCGCGGCGTGGGCGGCCGGGGTGCGCTCGGCGGCGAGCAGGAACAGCTCGGCGGCCAGGTCCTTGGCACCGCGGCGCGAGGCGCCCTCCGCGGCGGTGACGAGGGTGCGCGCGACGCGCGCGTGCGGGTTGGCCGAGGCCAGGGCGAGGTGCCGCTCGCGCTGGTCGGGGAAGTCCACGGCGTCGGCGAGCACGCGGTGGGCCAGCGCCCGGTGGTCGGCGTCGGCGAGGTCGGCGACGACGGTGGCGGCGGCGGGCGGGGTGAACCGGACGGTCTCGGCGTCGATGACCACCAGCCCGGCCGAGACCGCCTCGGCCAGGTCCCTGGCGGCGTCGCCGCGTCCGGCGCGCAGCAGCAGCCGCGTCGTGGGCCCGCTGGCGAGCGCGCACAGCAGCAGGGTTTCCCTGGCCCGCGCCGAGAGGGTGGCCAGGCCCTCGTGCACGTGGGCGGGCACTGCGGTCGCGCTGGGACCCTCGACGGCGAGGGTGAGCACCAGCGCGGGGTTGCCCGCCGCGTCGGCGTGCAGCGCCTGCGCGTCCCGGGCGGAGAACCCGTGGCCCGCGAGCAGTTCGGCGACGTCGGCGGCCCGCAGCGGGGGCACCGACAGCCGCAGCGGCGGGTGCGGCACCAGCAGCGCGGCCTTGCCCGGCTCGTCGAGGCGGCCCGCGACCACCACCGCGACCGTGGCGCCGAGGGCCCGCACCGCGTGGGCGTGCGCCTCCGCCGACAGCGCGTCGATCCACTGGACGTCGTCCAGGAGCACCAGCGGCTCCATCGCGATCAGCACCGCCCGCCACGCCGCCCTGAGGTCGGCGGGGTCACCGCCGCGGCGGGCGACGGTCGCGCGCTGCGCGTCCGGCAGGCAGGCCAGCACCTCCGGCGGCACCTGGTCGAACAGGTCGGCGAGCACGCCGCCCTCGATCCACCGGTCGGCCTCGGCGCCCGCGGCCCGCAGCAGCGGCCCCGGGTGCCTGGCGGCGAGCAGGTCCAGCACGGTGGTCTTGCCGATCCCGCCGGGACCGGTCAGCACCACACCGCCGCCCTCGGCCAAGTGCGTCCGCACGGCCGCGGCCAGCTCCGCGCGCCCGACAATCCACCGGCCCGCCGCCCTCACCTCGCCCGTTCCGCCGCCACACCGGCCCCGAACCCTACGACGCCCCAGGGGTGCGGCCAAGGGCCGAGCGGCTGGAAGGTGGGAACGCTGGGAAAAGCGGGATGGTGCCCGACGGGCGTCGGGCACCATCCGGACGAGCACGGGCACCGCTGGTGGTGCGCTGGACTGGTTCTACTGGGCTGGTCTTACTGGGCTGGTTCTATTGGGGAACCGGGTATTCGGTGATGTAGACCGGGGCGCCGACGTTGGTGGAGTCGGACGCGCCGCCGACGCCGTTGACGACGTGGTCGATCGTCCCGGCGCTGAGGTTGACGGTCATGATGTGGCGCAGCCTGATCCCCGGGCGCTCGGGCACCTCGAACCCGTTCTCGGTGTGGATGTCCGGGTTGTTCTGGTTGAACACGTAGACGCCGCCGCCGTGCAGGGTGTGGGTCCGCACGTGGTCGCCGACCTTGTAGCCCGCCCAGCCCTCGACGTCGCCGTTCATCCAGTCGGCCTGCGTCGGCGGGTCGTAGGGCAGCTCGTTCTGGTAGAGGACCGTGGTGCCGTTCTCGCCGTTCCAGATGGTGTTGTACTCCTGGAAGTGCTCGACGAACAGGCCGGTCGCGGTCACGTTGTCGCCGTTGACGACGACGCCGTTGCGCCCGGTGTTGGTGTTCCAGCGCTCGGTGTCGGTGAAGCCCTCGACGCCGTGGTCGCCGCGCCACACCCAGGTGTGGTCGATGAGCACGTTGTCGCTGTTGACTTCCAGCGCGGTGTCGGCCTTGCCGACGTGCGGCCCGCCGACGCGGAAGTAGACGTCCGAGAGCGTGGTCGGGTCGCGCGGGTCGCTGGGGCGCTTGCCGTTGGGCTTGCCGACCCGCAGCAGGACCGGCGACAGCTCGAGACCGGCGTCGATGCTGACGCCCGCGATGACCACGCCGGGCACGTCGGCGACGTCGAGCGGGACGGCGCCGTCGACCGCGGTCAGGGTGGCGTGCCCGAGGCCCAGGACCACGGTTCCCGCGCGCTTGACCTCGATGCTGCGCGCGATGTCGTACACGCCGGGGGTGAGCAGCAGGTTCCGGCCCCTGGCGAGCTGGGTGTTGATCTCGCGCACCGAGCTGGCCGGGGTGGCGACGAAGAAGTCCGACAGCGCGACGGTGCGGCCGGGGGTCATGCCGTCGGCCCAGGTGACGCCGCTGGTGTTGCGCGCCGCGGACGGCACGCGCACGGCGTAGCGGTCGCCGTCGAGGAACAGGTACGGCTTCTCCCGGCTCAGCGGGGTGCGCGCCAGGGTGGTGTAGGGCGGGTCCGGGAAGGTCGCGTCGTCCGGGGCGCCGACCACGCCGGAGAAGACCTGGTTCCACACCGCGTTGGACCAGCTCGACACTTCGCTGTCGCGGGTGAGCCACTGCTGCTGCGACCCGTTGGTCACCGAGGGCAGGCGGGAGTCGGCGATGAACCCGCCGCTGGCGTACTGCGGACCGGCGGTGCAGTAGTCCATCAGCGACACGGTGCCGCCGGTGACGTTGAGGCGCCGCATCGAGACGGCCTGGGACACGGCCCAGAAGTTCGCCGCGCCCCGGCAGCCGTCCTGGCCCTTGGCGTCGATGTTGATCGTCAGGTTGGCCAGGGTGCGCCAGAAGTTCACCAGGGCCAGGCAGTTGGCGGTGCCGCCCTCGGTCAGGCAGCGGTTGTAGACCTCGACCTTGCCGTTGATGACGACGTCGGTGGGCGAGGCACCCAGGCCCGCGATCTCGGTGTAGTAGCCGACCTTGATCTGCAGCGGCTCCTCGGCGGTGCCGTAGCGCCCCGGCTTGAACAGGTAGGAGTGGCGCGCGGTGCCCATCTCGTCGTCGACCCGGGCGGCGTGGGCCGCGTCGAGGGTCGCCTGGATCTCGGCGACCGGCATGCCCGGGTCGAAGACCGTGACGTTCGCTCCGAGGTCCACCTCGCCGGGCGCGTCCTGGTCAGCCGCGACCGGCGTGGCCACCGCGGCGGCGGCCACGACCGCGAGACCGAGTCCGTAAATCCTTCTCCGACGCGTGTAACCGCTCTCACGGCGGGCGTGTTGGGGTGCGATCTTCATCGACCTGCTTTCTGCCAACGGGTGACAAACGTGAGTGGGTGTTTTGTACTCCACCAGTCGTCCCAGCACCACCCCCCATTCGCTCGCACCAGGACTGACCAGGTAATACCCGTGATCGACCCGGCGGGCTGGTGGATACTGGGCGCCATGCGGCGGGGTCGGGCACTGGCAGCGGCGGCACTGATGGTGCTCGCCTCGGCATGTGGGAGCGCGCGGGACGACGCGCTGGCGTTCACCAGGGTCGACCTGCCACCGGGCGCGACACCGACCGCGGTGGGCGGCGACGGCGGCGGGCTGCTGGTCGGGGTGCGCTGGGCGGACCGGGCCGTGCTCCCCGGGCTGATCCGGCTCGCCGCGGACGGCGGGCTCGCGGAGATCCCGCTGACGCCCGCCACCCCGTACGGGCGGATCGCCAGGTGGACCTCGGTGGCCGGGGACGGCGAGCGCGTCCTCGCCGTGGGCGGGGAACGCGGTGGCGCGCACGGCAACGTCCGGTGGAGCGTGTGGACCGGCTCCGGGACGGGCGTGTCCGAGCACCGGCAGGGGTTCAGCGTCTTCGGCGGCTACGGCGCGGGCGACCTGATCGGCGGGGTGCTGACCCCGGCGGGCCCGGTCGTGGTCGGCGCCTGGGAGAGCGCCCGCGCCGCGCTGGACGTGGCGGTGTGGACGATGGACGCCGCCAACCTGGCGACCCGGCGGTCCTCGGCGGGGACGGCGCTGGAGAGCAGCCGGGAGCAGATCGGCTTCCCGATGACGGCGGCGGCGTTCGGCGGGGGCGTGCTCATCGCTGGGTGGCAGGTGCAGTCCGGGGACGGGCCCAGCGGCCAGGCCCCGGTCGTCTGGCGGTCGGCGGCGGGTGCGGCCGACTGGACCAAGACGGTCCTCCCCCACAGCGGGACGGACGCCACCGCCGACGGGGTGAGCTGCTGGGATTCCACCTGCGCGGTCACCGGCCAGGTGGACGGCACGCTCGCCGTCTGGCAGCTCGCGGGCGGGCAGTGGACCCCCGTCGGCGGGGTGCCGCCCGTCCCGGTCGACGACCGGCAGCGGGTGGCCGCGCCGCTGCGCGTCGACGGCGGCCTGGCCGTCGCCGTCGCCGTCGCCGAGGAAGGCCGCGTCCGGCTGCTGCTGTGGCGCGAGGGCGCGTGGACGGCGCGCGAGGTGACCGGGCCCGAGGGAGCGCCCACCGCGATCACGAGCGCGGGCGGGGATGTGTACCTGCTCAGCGGGCCCGGTGAGGGCACCCTCTGGCGCGCACCCTCACCGTCCCTGCGTTGAAAGTCCCCGCGCTGAAAGTCCCCGCGCTGAAAGTCCCTGCGCTGAAAAGTGCCGACGGCCTTGAGTGGATGCGCGCCAAGCCGCCGCGAACCGTCTGAAACCCTGATGGTGCACCGAGTCCCGACGGGACGTTCACCGTCGGGACTCGGTGGATTGGGTTCAGGGATGGGGTTTCACATATCGGACTTCAGGGCGGACAGGTCAGAATTCGAAGACGGCTCCCGTTTCGCTCTCCATCACGCAGCGGTTGGGGAATTCCTGGGTGTACCGCACCGGTTCGCCTCGCCACGTGCCGAAAGCGGCCACGGTGACCGGGTCGTAGATGAAGGTGCACACCTGCTGGTCGGACTCGCCGGACAGCCGGGCGAAGTCGCCATCGGCGGCGGCGATCTGGGCGCACGCCTGGTTCGCGCGGTCGTGCTCGCCCTCGGCCGGTGAGCAGCCCAACCGGGCCGTCTCCACGGTTCCGCCCTGGTAGACGGCCAAGACCAGCTCGGTCTCCCCGGGTTCCGCCGAAGCGGTGCCCAACCCGATGAACGGGACGGCGAGCAGGCTCATAGCGAACAAGGACGCTGACAGTTTCCGTGTTCGGTCCATGCGTAAGAGCTGCCACTCCTGGCACTGGATAACCCTCTCGGCGAGATGATCACTCGAATGTCGGAACGGAGATCACGCCGACCCGGGGAGGCCGCGGTCGACTACGTTGGTCCACATGCGATTCGGCGTGCTGGGACCGCTGACGGTCCGGACCAGTGCGGGCAAGACCGTCACGGTGCCTGGTCTGAAGGTCAGGGCCCTGCTGGCCGACCTCGTCGTGCACGAGGGCCGCCCGGTCTCCACCGACCGCCTGGTCGAGGACCTCTGGGGCGCCGACCTCCCGGCCAACCCCGCGGGCGCGCTCCAGGTGCGGGTGTCGCAACTGCGCAAGGCGCTGGAGGACGCCGAGCCGGGCGGCCGCGACCTGGTGGTGTCCTCCCCCGCGGGCTACCTGCTGCGGGTCGACGCCGAGGCGGTCGACGCCTGGCGCTTCGCCGCGCTCGCCGCCCGCGCCGAGCAGGCCGCCGACCCGCGCGCCAGGACCGGACTGCTGGCCGACGCGCTGGCGCTGTGGCGCGGGCCCGCCCTCGCCGACTTCGCCGACGACGAGTTCGCCAGGACCGCGATCACCAGGCTGGACGAACAGCGCCTGGCCGTCCACGAACTGCACGCCGAGGCCCGGCTGGACCTCGGCGAGCACAGCCTGCTCGCGGGTGAGCTCGGCGACCTGGTCGCTCAGTACCCGCTGCGCGAGCGGCTGCGGGCCATCCACATCCGGACGCTGTACCGGGCGGGCAGGCAGAGCGAGGCGCTGGACAGCTACGCCGACCTGCGCGCCCGGCTGGCCGAGGAGATGGGCCTGGAACCCGGCCCCGAGCTGGTGGCCCTGCAGCAGGCCATCCTCGAACAGGGCGCCGCCTTGGACCCCGGGCGGCGAACCGCGGCCGTCGCCGAGCGGCCGCGCACCAACCTGCCCGCCGCGCTCAGCGAGCTGATCGGCCGCGATGGGGCGGTGGCCGAGCTGCGGTCGCTGATGAACACCGCCCGCCTGGTGACGCTCACCGGCCCCGGCGGGGTGGGGAAGACCCGCCTGGCCCTGGAGACCGCGGCGCGGCTGGTGCCCGAGGCGCCCGACGGCGTGTGGCTGGTCGAGCTCGCCGCGATCGGCCGGGACGCGGGGCACGACGTCGCCGACGAGGTGCTGGCCGTGCTGGAGGTCCGCGGCGGCGACCCGGCCCCCGCGCCCGACAAGCTGGCGGCCGTGCTGTCCACCCGGCAGGCCGTGCTGGTGCTGGACAACTGCGAGCACCTGGTCGAGCCGGTCGCGGCGCTGGCCGAGAAGCTGCTGCGCGCCGCGCCGGGCCTGCGGGTCCTGGCCACCAGCCGCGAGCCGCTGGACATCCCGGGCGAGGTGGTGTGGCACGTGGCCCCGCTGGACGTGCCCGACCCCACGGACAGCACCGACCCGCTGCGCTACGGCGCGGTCCAGCTGTTCGTCGCCAGGGCCACCGCGGCGGCCCGCCACTTCACCCTCAACCCCGGCAACCGCGACGCCGTGGTCCAGCTGTGCGCCCGGCTCGACGGGATACCCCTGGCACTGGAACTCGCCGCCACCCGCGTGCGGGCGCTCGGCGTGCACGGACTGGTGAACCGGCTCGACGACCGGTTCCGGCTGCTGACCGCGGGCCACCGGGGCGCGCCCGCCCGGCAGCAGACGCTGGCCGCGGTGATCGACTGGAGCTGGCAGCTGCTCGGCGGGCCCGAGCAGGCCGTGCTGCGCAGGCTGGCCGTGCACAGCGGCGGGTGCTCCCTGGAGGCCGCCGAGGCCACCTGCGCGGGCGCTGACGTCCCCGCCGACGACCTGGTGGACCTGCTCGCCCGCCTGGTCGACCGGTCGCTGGTGGTGATGGCCGACCACGCGGACGGCCCGCGCTTCCGGCTGCTGGAATCCGTCGCGGCCTACTGCCACGACCGCCTGCGCGAGACCGGTGAACTTGAGGACGTGCTCGCCCGGCACGGCGAGCACTACACCGACCTCGCCGCCCGCGCCGAGCCGCTCCTGCGCGGCGACGCCCAGCAGCAGTGGCTGCGGCGGCTGGACGCCGAGTCCGCCAACCTGCACGCCACCCTCGCCCGCGCGCTCTCCGGCGGCGCGGCGGACCGCGCGCTGCGCCTGGTGAACGCGCTGACCTGGTACTGGTTCCTGCGCGGCAGGCTGGGCGAGGCCCGCCGGTCGCTGACCGCGGCACTGGCCGCCGACGCTGCCGATGCTGCCGACGCCAGTGGTGCTGCTGGTGCTGGTCGCGCTGGTGTCGGTGGTGCTGGTCGCGCTGGTGTCGGTGGCGCTGATGGTGCTGGTGTCGGTGGCGCTGGTGATGCTGGTGGTGGCGCTGATGCCCGCGCCCGCGCCGTCGCCTGGCAGGCGGCGATCGCGCTGCTGCAGGGCGACTCCGCGGGCTGGGCGGCGCGCAGGCAGGCCGCGCTGGACGGGTGCGACGCCATCGCCGACGCGAGCGCGGCGGCCAGGGCGAAGTGGCTCCTGGTCTACGCCGAGACCGACCTCGGCGACGTGGAGGTCGCCGAGCGGCAGGTCAGCGGGCTGCTGGACACCTTCGAGCGCATCGGCGACCGGTGGGGGACGGCCGCGGCGCTGACCACCAGGGCGAAGCTGGCCCACATCAGGGCCGACACCGCGGCGCTGGAGCGCGACGGCACGCGCGCCGCCGCGCTGTTCCAGGCGCTCGGCGACCGGTGGGGAGTGCTGCAGGCGACCGAGTGGCTCGCCGGGCACGCCGAGATGACCGGTGACCACGAGCGCGCCACCCGGCTGCACCGCGACGGGCTGCGGCTGGCCGAGGAGCTTGAGCTGTGGCCGGAGGTCGCCGGGCGCCTGAGCTGGCTCGGCTGGATCGCCCTCCAGCTGGGCGACTACCCGCGGGCGTGGGAGCTGTGCGAGCAGGCGATGCGCCTGGCCGTCGAGCAGGACTCCCAGGCCAACCAGGTCTTCGCCGAGATGGTGCTGGGCTTCGCCGCCCGGCGGGCCGGGAAGCTCGACCTCGCCGTGACCCACCTGGGCAACCTGGTCGAGTCGGCCAGGCGCCAAGGCGAGGACTCCACCGCGCTGTACCTGCCGATGGTGCTGGTCGAGCTGGGGTTCGCCGCCGAGCTGCGCGGGGACGCCGGGACGGCCCTCGACCTGCACCTTGAGGCCTTCGACCTCGCGCAGCGCTGGGGCGACACCCGGGACGGCGCCTTCGCCGCCGAGGGCGTCGCCGCCGCGCTGGCCGTGGCCGGGCGGCACGCCGAGGCCGCCGGGATGCTCGGCGCGGCGGCGGCGTGGCGCACGGCGAGTGGCCTGCCGCAGGCGCCCGGCGAGCGCGACGAGGTCGAGCGGGTCACCGCGCTGGTGCGGGCGGGCCTGGCCGGGGAGCGCTTCACCGCCGAGTTCGACCACGGCGGTGAAGCGGGCGCCGTCAGCCTGCGGGCTGCTCTGTCACCGGGCGGTAGCACAGGATGATCACCCCGGAGGCGAGCTGGGTGGTCTCGGCGAGTTCCAGGGGCACCTTGCTGCCGTCGCGGAACAGCAGGCTGTCGGACTGCCCGTGCCCGGCGAGGATGGGGTGCAGCCAGACGCGGACCTCGTCGAGCAGGCCGTTGCGCAGCAGCTCGTGCGCGAGCGGGCCGTAGCCGTACATCAGGATGTCCTGGCCGGGCCGCTCCTTGAGCTTGGCCACCTCGGCGACGACGTCGCCCCTGATGATCGTCGTGTCGCCCCAGTCGGCCTTCTCCAGGGTGGAGGAGACCACGTAGTGCGGCAGGCTGTTCATCCGGACGCCGAACTCGCCGGTCTCCGCCTCCATGTGCGGCCACGCCTCGGCGAACCCCTCATAGGTCTGCCGTCCCATCAGCAGCGCGTCGCTGGCGAAGAGCTGGTTCTTGGCGAACTCGCCCGCGCCGTCGTCGAAGTACTGGAAGTGCCACTCCTCCATGTGGTCGACCACACCGTCGAGCGACATGTTGACCGAAGCGATGACTTTCCGCATTGGGGATCTCCTCCGTGCTCTCTCGTTGACATCCCCAATGCTGCCGGGAGCGCCTTACGATCCCCTTCAGCTCCACTTCAGCTCGGCGTCGCGCACCAAAAGCCCGCACGACCGGGTCGCCTGCCCGGTCGTGCGCTCCCCAGGGTTAAACCGCGGTCTCCGGGTCGACGACCGGCACGGGGGCGGTGGCGGGCGCGGCGCGGTTCTCCAGGCTGATGCCGCACTTGCCGACCAGTGCCACGCCGGTGCCGATGGCGGTCGCCACCGGGGCGGCGAGGGCGGCCACGACCCCGACCGCGAGCGGGGCGTCCATGACCAGGCCACCCTGGCTGTCGCGGACGACGACACGGCGGTTGATGCCCTCCTGGAGCAGGCCCCGCACCGCGTTGACCATGGTCTGGGTGGGCGACTGGGCCTCAGGGTCGACGCGGGGGTTGTCGGACTCGTTCATCGGTTCTCCTCTGCAGCTGATCCCCTTACCTCCACCATGCTGCCCGCCCGCGCGGTCACGGGCATCGGGGTTTCCCCGGGGGTCAGCCCTGATTCCGGCCTGGGCCGCTGCCCAGTGGCGTGCCCCCTAGACTCCCCGCCCATGGCCGCGAGACCGCGCCGGGCGCGCGTGGAGGACGTGCACCGGCTCGCCCAGGGCATGCCGCACGTCAAGGTGGAGCACGCCGCGAACGGCAAGGCCGTCTACCAGGTCGGCGGCAAGTCGTTCGTCTTCTTCCGCGATCCCCGGCCCGACGCCGTGGACCCGGGGTCCGGGGAGCGCTACCCGGACGTGATCGTGTTCTGGGTGGCCTCCGAGCACGACAAGCAGGCCCTGGTCCAGGACGAGTCCTCGCCGTTCTTCACCACGGCGCACTTCGACGGGCACCGCTCGGTGCTGCTGCGGGAGAGCCGGATCGGCGAGCTCACCGTCGACGAGCTGACCGAGGTGGTCCATGACGCCTGGCTCTCCCAGACCTCCGCACGGCGAGCCCGGACCTGGCTCGCCGCGCGAGGGGAGAAGTAGGGCTACCAACCCGTCATCGGCGACTGGCTCTTCTCGGCGGTCTGGACCGGCAGGACCGCGGCGCAGTGGGTGCCGCGGGCGGGTGTCGTGCCCTCGATCAGGTAGCGGTGGAAGGCGCCAAGGGTGCACTCACCGCGGTCGTAGACGCGGTGGCCCCAGCCGTCATAGGTGAGCAGGACGCTGTTGTCGATCTGGCGGGCGACACCCGTGGCCCACTCGTGCGGGGTGGCGGGGTCGTACCGGGAGTTCATCAGCAGGACCGGCGGGCCGCCGTCGATGTCGGTGCGGTGCTGCGGGTTGCCCGTCCGCGCGGGCCAGCCCACGCAGGTCGAGACCAGGGGCCAGGAGAAGTGCCCGCGGATGGTGGGCGCGGTCCGGTTCATCGAGCGCCACGCCTTGACCCACTCGCGCTGCGCGGAGAACTCGAAGCGGTGATCGGCGCAGAACATGGCGATCGGGAACTCGACCAGGTCCGGCGCGGCCTGGGCCGTCGTCGCCCCCTGCTCGGCCAGCGCGTTCAGCAGCTCGGCCAGCGCCGCCCAGTGCGGCCCGTAGAGGCGGCCGACCGAGGCCATGATCAGGTCCATGGGGGCCAGCGGGGTGGCGGGGTCGCCGGGCACGTGCAGCTCGCCCCGGAGCGACTTCTCGTACAGCCGCCCGAAGACCGCGCCGACGTCCTGGCCGTGCAGGGCGCACGACCGCTCCCGCTCGCACCAGGCGATGAACTCGCCGAAGGAGTCCTCGGCGGCGCGCGCCTCCGACGACAGGAACCGGCGGGTGGACAGGCTGTGGTCGAACACGCTGTCCAGCACCATGGCGCGCACGCGGCGCGGGAACCTTTCGGCGTACATCTGGCCGGTCAGGGTGCCGTAGGAGATCCCGTACAGGCTCAGCTGCCGCTCCCCCAGCGCGGCCCGCAGCGCGTCCATGTCCCGCGCGACGCTCGCGGTGTCGACGTGGTCGATCAGGGGGCCGGTGTGCGCGCGGCAGTCCTGCCCGAGGCGCCTGTTGTGGTCGACCACCTCGGCCAGCCGCGCGCCCGTGTCCGGGATGACGTTCGGGCCCGCGGCGACCAGGTCCGCCGAGCACAGCACCGGGTGGCTGCGGTTGGTCCCCCGCGGGTCGAGGCTGACGACGTCGAAGCGCCGGGCGATCTCGGGGGTCAGGACGCCGGTGCCCACCAGCGCGGAGACGCCGGACCCGCCGGGGCCGCCCGGCAGGTACACCAGCGTCCCGATCCGGGCGTCCGGCTCGGTCGCCCGCCGTCGCGCCACGGCGACCTCGATGGTGCCCGTCGACGGCCTGGCCCAGTCGATCGGCACGGTCAGCCCGGCGCACTCGACCTCGGTGTTCTCCTGGCACGGCCGCCAGTCGAGCGCGGGCTCGGCCGCCGCCGTCCCCGCGCCCGCCACCCCGCTCCCCGCGATCAGCACAGCGGCCAGCGCGACGCGCAGGCCGGTTCCGTGTGTCATCGGTCCTCCCCCGTGGATGGATCATCCTGGGTTCGAGTATGTCCCCGCTGACATGGCGTGGAGCTCGACGAGGCGACTGATCAGTCAATCGGCCGGGGACGGCCTGCGGGGCACCCGGGGGGTTACCGTCGACCATGAGCACCGAATGGGCGCCCCAGTCCTGCACCCTGCCCACCGTCGAGCGCCCGCTGCGGGAGGCGGAGTTCGACGGGCTGTTCGCCACCGGCCTGCGCGGGGTCCTGCGCAGCGGGCCGACCACCCTGCGGCTGGTCCTCGCCAGGGAAGTGGCCGCCCAGGTGACCGGCCTGGCCGTCCGGGAGACGGACTGCTGCAGCTTCTTCACCTTCGACCTGCGCGTCACCGGCGACGGCCTGACGCTGGAGATCAGCGTCCCGGCCGCGCGGGCGGACGTGCTGGACGCGCTCGCCGCGCGCGCGGTCGCCGTCCTGACGTGACCGCGCGGCGGGCAGCTCACCGAAGCGGCCCAGGGCGCCGCGGGTCAGTGGTGGTAGGCGTGGACGACGGCGTGGCCGGTGCCGCGGCCGATGAGCCACTTGTTGACCGGCCAGGTGACCACGAACGCCACCGCGAAGGCGAAGGCGAGCGCGCCCCAGAACAGCCAACTGGCCAGCCCGGCGTCCATCGCGCCGGGGACGGCGACCATGACGCCGTTGTCGACGACCTCCATGACGGTGATGGAGACGGTGTCCGCGGCCAGGGCGACCTTGAGCGCCTGCTTGAACGCCACCCCGGCGCGCAGGACGCCGCGCATGGTCAGGGCGTAGCCGAACAGGAAGGCCAGCGCGACGGCCAGCACGATGGTCGCCACGGTGCCCCACCCGAGGGCCGTGCCGATGACCATGCCGAGGACTTCGCCGATGGCGCAGCCGGTGAGGCAGTGCAGCGTGGCCGAGGCCGCCACCGCCCACGTGGCCTTGGGCGCGGGGTGGCCGTGCTCGGCGGCGGGGCGCGCCGGGTCGTGGTCGTGCGGGCCGGACATGGGTGAACCCTCCTTGACCTGCTCCGATCCACCCTACGTCCGAGCGGCGGCCACCGGCGGTCCGTTCCGCCGGGACACCTCACCGCTCGATACCTAGGGGGGGTATCAACAGCGGCGAAGTTAGCACCGGTGCCCCTATACCGCAAGGGGGTATAGGGGCACCGGGGAGGCGGGCGTCAGCGGAACAGGTGCGAGGGGACCGTGGCGGCGATCGCGGCCATCCCGGCGTCGTTGGGGTGCAGGTGGTCGCCGCTGTCGTAGGCGGGGCGCAGGCTCAGCGGGTCGGCCGGGTCGCGCAGGGCGGCGTCGAAGTCGAGGACGGCGTCGTACTCGCCGCTGGTCCGGACCCAGTCGTTGACGGCCTGACGCTTGGCCTCGTTCTCCGGGCTGTGGAAGCCGAGCGTGTCGTTCTTGAACGGCAGGATGGTGCCGCCGTAGATCCGCAGGCCCGCCTGGTGCGCGCGGGCGATGAGCTGGCGGTGGGCGCCGATGAGGTCCTGGGCGGTGACGGCCTCCGACAGCGGGGCCGAGGTGCCGGGGTGGCCGAGGTCGTTCACGCCGAGCAGGACGATGACGTGGCCGACGCCGGGCTGGGCCAGCACGTCGCGGTCGAACCGGCGCAGGGCGCTGTGGCCGAAGTACGCGGCGTAGCCTTCGGCGGGGTGGCCCGCGGGCGGGTTCGGGTCGTGCAGGAGGCGGTTGCCCGCGACGCCGGAGTTGAGGACGCCGGTGGTGCGCAGGCGCCGGGCCAGCAGGTCCGGCCAGCGGTGGTTGGCGTTCACCGCGGACTCGAAGCCGTTGGTGATGGAGTCGCCCAGCGCGACGACGGCCCGGGCGCGCGGGTGGCGGGTCTCGACGCTGACGCCGGAGAGGAAGTACCACTGGGTGATCGTCTCGGTCGCCGGGACCGACCGGGCGCCGGTGACGTTGCCCGAGGCCAGCACGTTCTCCTGGTAGGCGAAGCCGTGCACGGTCGTGACCGGGGTGGCCAGCGGCAGGTGGACGCTCACGACGAGGTCGGCGCGCGCGGGCAGGGCCAGGGCGACCGGGTCGCTGACCGCGGGCGCGCCCGCGGGGATCGCCACCGACGCCTGGCCGCCGAAGGTGACCGCGCGGTCCGTGGCGGGATCGATGTCGGTCCCGGTCGGGCCCGCGCGGCGGGCGACGCGCACCTCGCCGATGCGCAGCGGGCGGTCGCCGAACTCGTTGGTCAGCCGCAGGCGCAGCCGGTCGCCCGCGATGCTGGTGTGGACGACCTGGCGGATGGTCTGGTCGCGCAGCTCCCGCGTCCCGGTCGCGGGCGTGCTCGTCGGCACGCTCGCCCAGGTGCCGACCCAGCTCGCCGGGGGGCCGCTGGGGGCGGCGCCCGCCGCCGTCCACCCGGTGAGCAGGAGCAGCACGGCGGCCAGGAGCGGCGCGAGACGTCGGTACGGGCGGGGCTGTGGCATCGGTGCCTCCTCGACCGCCGGGACACCCACAGTGTTCCGGAAGATTCCGGAAGGCTAGGCAGCGCGGAGTTCCGCTGTCAACGCCCGAGCTGTCAACGCCCGACCGGCGCCGTGCTGTCCCGGATGACGAGTTCCGTCGCCAGTTCGACCCTCGGGCTGTCGAGCGGTTCACCCCGCACGAGCCGGTGCACGGTGCGCACGGCGAGCTTGCCCATCTCGACCATCGGCTGGCGGACCGTCGTCAGCGGCGGCGACGACCAGCGCGACTCGGGCAGGTCGTCAAACCCGACCACGCTGACCTCCTGCGGCACCCGCAGGCCGCGCCGCCGCAGCGCCTCGTACACCCCCAGCGCCATCTGGTCGCTGCAGGCGAAGACCGCCGTGGGCGGGTCGGGCAGCTCGAAGAGCCGTTCCCCGGCGCGGAAACCGGACTCGTAGTCGAACTCCCCCTGGACGACGAGCGCGGGGTCGAGGGTGAGGCCCGCGGTCTCCAGCCCCGCCCGGTAGCCGTCCAGGCGCGCGCGGCTGCACCACAGCTCGGGGCGGCCCGCGACCAGCCCGACGCGGCGGTGGCCGAGGCGGATGAGGTGCTCGGTGGCGCTGAGCCCGCCCGCCCAGTTCGTGCAGCCGATCGTGGGCACGGCGAGGTCGGGCACGCCTGCCGGATCGATGACGACGGCGGGCACGTGCAGTTCCCGCAGTTCGGCGTGCAGGGCCGAGTCCAGGTCGGTGGTCACCAGGATCGCGCCGTCGCTGGCGCGGGAGCGCAGGTTGTCCAGCCACTGGCGGGTCGAGTTGGCGCGCCGGTGGATCGCCGAGACCACCGTGCCGCTGCCCGCGGCGTGCGCGGCGTCCTCCACCCCGCGCAGGATCTCCACCGACCACGGGCTGTCGAGGTCGTTGAAGACGAGGTCGAGCAGGCCGACGCGCTCGGCGGCCGGGGCGCCGCGGCGGCGGTAGCCGTGGTCGCGCAGCAGGTTCTCGACGCGTTCCCTGGTGGCCGGGGCGACGTCGCCGCGCCCGTTGAGCACGCGCGACACCGTCGGCGACGACACGCCCGCCGCCGCGGCGATGGCCGAAATGGTGACGGTCGGGCGCTGGGCCACGGTTCCTCCTCCTGGCCGTCAGGGGCTTGACGGTCGCACAGCGCGCAATCTACCGTCCGGCAGCATCATATTCCGGAATATTCCGAAAAAGTATCGCTCGAATTTCCGAATGCAGGAGACCGCGATGAAGCCGCTCCGCCTTGTCATCACCGCACTCGCCGCGACAGCGCTGGCCGCGCCGCTCGTGCTCCCGTCCGCCACGGCGGCGCCCGTCGGCCACCAGCCCCCCGGCCACGCGAAGAAGGACACGCTGCGGTGGGTGGCGCCCAAGGGCTTCCACATCGGCACCGCGGTCGCGGGCGGCGGGCACCACGAGGACCAGCCCTACCCCGACCCGTTCACCTCCGACCAGCCCTACCGCGCGGCGCTCGCCCGGGAGTTCAACTCGGTCTCCCCCGAGAACCAGATGAAGTGGGAGTACATCCACCCCGAGGCCGACCGCTACAACTTCGGCGCCGCCGACGCCATCGTCAAGTTCGCCCAGCGCAACCGCCAAGCCGTCCGCGGGCACACGCTGCTCTGGCACAGCCAGAACCCGGCCTGGCTGGCGGAGGGCGACTACAGCGCCGAGGAGCTGCGCGCCATCCTGCGCGAGCACATCATGACGGTGGTCGGCCGCTACAGGGGCAAGATCCAGCAGTGGGACGTCGCCAACGAGATCTTCGACGACACCGGCGCCCTGCGCACCCAGGACAACATCTGGATTCGCGAGCTGGGCCCGGGCATCGTCGCCGACGCGTTCCGCTGGGCGCACCAGGCCGACCCGAGGGCGCTGCTGTTCTTCAACGACTACAACGTCGAGAGCGACAACCCCAAGAGCGACGCCTACTACGCGCTCGTCCAGGACCTGCTCGCCCAGGGCGTGCCGGTGCACGGCTTCTCCGCCCAAGCCCACCTGAGCACCCGCTACGGCTTCCCCGGCGACCTGGAGGCCAACCTGCGGCGCTTCGCCGACCTCGGCCTCGCCACCGCGATCACCGAGCTGGACGTGCGCATGGACCTGCCCGCGAGCGGGGTGCCGACCGCCGAGCAGCTCACCAAGCAGGCCGAGTACTACCAGCGCACGCTCACCGCGTGCCTGAACGTCAGCGGCTGTGACTCGTTCACCATCTGGGGCTTCACCGACAAGTACTCCTGGGTGCCGGTGTTCTTCGAGGGCGAGGGCGCGGCGAACATCATGTGGGACGACCTGACCCGCAAGCCCGCCTACCACGCCCTGCGCTCCACGCTGGCCGCCGCACCCCGGTAAACCCCGAGACCCCCAGGAGCGCGCGGTCATGAGCAGAGCGACGTCGATCCTCGTCATCACACTGGCGGCGGCCGCCGTCGCCACCTCGCCCGTGGCCGCGCGCACCGGGCCGCAACCGGGGCACCCGCACTGGGTGAACACCTGGACGGCCATGCCCCAGCTGACCGAGCCGCACAACCTGCCGCCCGACCCGTTCACCCAGGACGGGCTGGTCATGGCCGACACGACGCTGCGCCAGACCGTGCACACCTCCATCGGCGGCCACACGGTGCGGCTGCGCTTCTCCAACGCCTTCGGCGGGACGGCGCTGCCGATCACCGCGGTGTCGGTGGCCACGCCGCTGGGCGGCGCGGCGGGCGTCAGCGCGATCCAGCCGGGGACCTCGCGCCCGGTGACGTTCCACGGCAGGCCGTCCACCGTGGTGCCGGTCGGCGCACAGGTGGTCTCCGACCCGCTGGACTTCCCGCTGGGCGCGCGGGCGAACCTGGCGGTCACGATGTACCTGGCCGACGGGCAGGCGTCCAACCTGGTCACCTCGCACCCCGGCTCCCGCACCACGTCGTACCTGCTGTCCGGCAACCACGTCAGCGACAACGACCTCGCCGGGGCCACTCCCACCAACCACTGGTACTTCGTCAGCGGTGTCGAGGTGTGGTCGAGGCCGGGCACGGCGGCGGTGGCGGTGCTCGGCGACTCGCTGACCGACGGCCGCGGCTCCACCACCAACGGCAACGACCGCTGGCCCGACCGCCTCGCCGCCCGCCTGCGGGCGCACCCCGCCACCGCGGACGTCGCGGTCCTCAACCAGGCGGCGGGCGGCAACCGCGTCCTCAACGACGGCCTCGGCCCCAACGCCCTGGCCCGCTTCGACCGCGACGTGCTCACCCAGAGCGCGGTGGCGTGGCTGGTCGTGTTCGAGGGCGTCAACGACATCGGCACGGCCGAGTCGACCGAGGCCGCGCAGAAGCGGGTGGCCGACGACCTGGTCGCCGCCTACGACCAAATGATCATCCGCGCGCACGCCCACGGCATCCCCGTCTACGGCGCGACCCTGCTCCCCTTCGGCGGCAACACCGGCTACGACACCCCGGAACGGGAAGCCGCCCGGCAGCGGGTCAACGCCTGGATTCGCACGAGCGGCCGCTTCGACGCCGTGCTCGACCTGGACCGGGCCGTCCGCGACCCGCGCGATCCGCGCGCCCTGCTCCCCGCCTACGACGACGGCGACCACCTGCACCTCAACCCGGCGGGCTACCAGGCCATCGCCGACGCCATCCCCGCCCACCTGTTCCACCCCCGCCCCCACCCGCCCCGCTTCGGCCTCGACTGACACGCCGGTGTAACGCGCGCCGAGCCCCGGCGATGGGGAGTCATGGCCGTGGGTGTTGATCACGGCCCGCTTTCCCGGGCTCAGGAGGACGCGGCGTGGCGCTGTTCGGCAACCGAGAGAACGCGGAGGTCGCCGCGGCCAGGCAGGAGCTGGCCGCGGCGCAGGCGACGGTCGCGGAGCTGCGGGGGTGGGTCGGGCAGCTGCGGGGCGCGGAGACCGCCGCCCGGGAGGCGGAGCTGCGCGAGCTGCGGGCGGCGGTGGAGCAGTCCCGGGGCGAGTACACGCGGCTGAGCACGCGGTGCAGGCAGGCCCAGGCGGAGCTGGCCGCGGTCCGGTCGCAGCTGGTGGAGACCCGCGAGCTGGCCCTGCTCCAGGAGGCGGGGGTGTACGAGTACGCCCATCCCCTCGATGACGCCATGGCCTACAAGGAGGCGGTGGCCGTGCTCAAGAAGCGGATCAAGGAGGCCGTCCGGGGCGACGCGGTGAGCTGCCAGGTCGACTGGGCGGTGAACGGGTCGGTCAAGGAGGGCCAGAAGCTGGGCCGGGACATGGCCAAGCTGATGCTGCGCGCCTACAACGCCGAGGCCGACAACGCCGTGCGCGGGGTCAAGCCCCACACGCGGGAGGCGGTGAAGGAGCGGCTCAGCACGACCAGGGAGACCATCGGCAAGCTCGGGACGCTGATGGGCATCGCCATCTCCCGGGACTACCACCGGCTGCGCCTGCACGAGATCGACCTGACGGCCGACTACCTGGTGAAGGTCGAGGCCGAGCGCGACCAGGCCCGCGCCGAGCGCGAGCGGCTGCGCGAGGAGGCCAAGGTCATGAAGGAGATCGAGCGCGAACGGGCGCGCCTGGTCAAGGAGCGCGCGCACTACGCCACGGTCGTCGCCAAGCTGGAGGCCAAGGGCGACCTCGACGGCCTCGCCCGCGCCCACGAGCAGCTCGCCTCGGTCGACGACGCCATCGCGGGCGTCGAGCGGCGTGCCGCCAACGTCCGCGCGGGCTACGTCTACGTGATCTCCAACGTCGGCGCGTTCGGCCCCGACATGGTCAAGATCGGCATGACCCGCAGGCTGGAGCCGATGGACCGCGTCCGCGAGCTCGGCGACGCCTCGGTGCCGTTCCGGTTCGACACCCACGCGCTGTTCTTCTCCGAGGACGCGGTCGCGCTGGAGACCGCGCTGCACCAGCGGCTCAGCCACAAGCGGGTGAACCTGGTCAACGCGCGCCGCGAGTTCTTCTACGCCACCCCCGCCGAGGTCCGCGACCTCCTCGTGGACCTCGGCGACGACCACGTCGTGGAGTACAACGACACGGCCGAGGCCGTCGAGTGGCGGGCGTCGGACCCGCGCCGCCGCGACCACGCGGCGGTCGGCGCCCACACCGACGCGGGCGGCGACGGCGACCTCTCCGACGACGGCGGGGAGTGAGCCCCGTGACCGGTCCCCGCCCGTCCGCGTGGCTGCCCGACCCCCTCGACGACCAGCACCTGCGCTTCTGGGACGGCAGGCGGTGGACCTTCCACACCGCCGCCCGCCCGGCCGCCGCCCCACCGACCGCCGAACCCGTGCCGCGCGATGACCCCCGGCCGCCACCGGTCCGCAGGCCCGACATCGCCCAGGCCCTCGAGCGCGTCCACGGCGGCCTCCTGGGCTCCATGAAGGAGGTCGACCTCCTGCCCGAGCACCTCGAACCCGAGGAACGGGTGGTGGCCCTCACGGCCGCCTACGGGGACGGCCACGGCGTGCTGGTCTGCACCAACCACCGCCTCCTCTTCCTCTTCGTGGGCATCATCCGCCGCCAGTTCCTGCACGTCAGCTGGAACCAGGCCAAGGCGGTCACCTACACCCAGGCGAGCAACACCTTCGCCGTCTACACCACCAAACCCACCAAGCGCGCCGTGCCCGCCCTGGCCGTGATCGTCGGGAACCTCACCGACGCCCAGACCGTCGCCCACGCCGCCCGGACGGCCTCGGCCGCGCCCCGGCTGGACATCGTCTGACGGGTCAGCGTCGGTCGGAGTCCGGCCACACGTAGGGCAGGTCGTCCGGCACGTCCGGGAACAGGGGCCGGTAGTGCTCGGGCGCCTTGCGGACCAGGGCGGACCGGTGGCTCAGGTGCAGCGCCTCGTCGCCCAGCCACGGCGGCAGCTCCCCCGCGTCCGCCAGCTCGGACTGGCCGCGGACCTCGGTGAGCGCCGTGCGCGCGGCCAGGTCGGTGGCCAGGGTGGCGGCGCAGGTGTCGGCGTGGCCCGCGGCGCACCACTCGGCGCAGACCTGGAGGCCGTAGCGGACCAGGGCCTCCTCGTAGCCCGTCCACATCCGGACCGCGGGGTGGTGGCGCCAGCCGTAGCCCGGCACGGTCAGGCCGCGGAGCACCTGGACGGCCTCCACGCGCTGCTTGCCCAGGCGCCGCTGGTCGAGGACGCGGGCGGCCGCGGTGAAGTCGGGGTAGGGCAGGAAGGTCTGCACGTCAGGCCCCCTGGGTGATCTCGGCCCAGACGACCTTGCCCTCCAGGGTGGCGCGGGTGCCCCAGCGGTTGGAGAAGGCCTGCACGATGGCCAGCCCGCGGTGGTGCTCGTCGTTCGGGCCCGCGTCGTACACCCTGGGCCAGGCGGAGCCGTGGTCGGTGACGTCGATGACCAGGCGGGTGTCGTCGTGGTGCAGGCGCAGGACCGCGGGACCCTCGGCGTGCATGATCGCGTTGGTGACGAGCTCGCTGGTGATGGTGACGACCACGTCCAGCAGGTCGGTCAGCTCCCACTCGGTGAGGCGGGCGGTGACGAACGCGCGGGCCTGGGCGACGGCCGCCGGGTCGCGGGCGACCTCCATGGCCGCCGCCGAGCGCTGGGCGCCGGTGTGGTGGACGTAGAGCAGGGCGACGTCGTCGTCGTGCCTGCCCGCGGTGAGGCTGTCGATCAGCGCGTCGCACGCCTTCTGGGCGTCCGCCCCGGCCGGGAGGTCGCGCAGGCCGCGCACCAGCTCATCGATGCCCTCGGTCACCCCCCGGGAGCGGGTCTCGATCAGGCCGTCGCTGTAGAGGACCAGCCGCGCGCCGGGCGGGAACGACGCCGTCCGCTGGGCGAACTTCTCCCCCACGCCCAGCGGCATCCCCAGCTTCGAGCCGACGAACTCGACCGAGCCGTCCGCACCCAGCAGCACCGCGGGCAGGTGCCCGGCGTTGGCCACGGTCAGCGTGTTGTCGACCGGGTCGTGCACCGCGTAGAGGCAGGTGATGAACGGGTCCGCCTGGATGCTGTTGGCCAGCTCGCACGCCTGGCGCAGCACGTCGGCGGGCGGCATGTCCAGCAGCGCGTAGGACCGCACGGCGGTGCGGACCTGGCCCATCACCGCCGCGGCGCCGACCCCGCGGCCCACGACGTCGCCGATCACCAGCCCGGTGCGGCCCGCGGGCAGCTCGATCACGTCGAACCAGTCCCCGCCGACCTCCGAGCCCACGGCGGCGGGCAGGTACCGGGAGACGATCTCCAGGCCCGGGACGGTGGGCACGGTCGGCAGCATGCTCCGCGCCAGCTCCGTGGCCATCCTGCGGTGCTGGGCGAACAGCCGCGCGTTGTCCAGGGCGATGGCGGCGTACCCGGCGATGCCCTCGGCCAGCTGCTCGTGGCGCGCGGTGAACCGGTCGGGCTCGGGGTGGCCGAAGAAGAACCCGCCCAGCACCTCGCGCGAGGTCGGGGAGATCACCGACACCGCGAGGTAGCTGTGCACCGGCAGGTGCCCGACGGGCATCCCGTGGTACGGCGGGTTCTTGCCGAAGCGCTCGTCCAGGGTGATGTCCTCGCAGCGCACGGTCCCGTGGCCGTGGAAGGTCGGGGCGAACACCGCGGTGTTGCGCGGCATCGGGAAGCTCGAGAACGCCTCCCTCGGCACACCGGAGAGCGTGTAGAGCATGTAGGACTCGCCGTACTGGTCGATCAGGTTGTAGAAGAACGCGCCGAAGTGCGCGCCGGTGGCGAGGGTGGCCGCGTCGGTGGCGTCCTGGACGAGGGTGTCCAGGTCCAGCTGGGAGGTCAGCCGCTGCCCGACGACCTGCAGGGTGTCCACGAGCGCGGCCTCGGTGCGCAGCCGGTCGACAGTCTCCTGCAGGGTGGCGCCCTGCTGCTGCGAGGTCTCCTCCAGCAGCGACAGGTGCTCGCGCAGGGCGTCGCGCTGGGCGGCCAGGCTCGCGTGGGTGCGCGGGTGGTCCAGCAGGCCCGCCCGGACGCTGACCGCGACCGCCCGGAACTGCTCGGCGGCCCCGGAGGGGATGTGCGCGCGGGAGAACATCACCACGCAGAAGATGCCGCCGTCGGGCAGCACGCCGCCGAACCCGAGCACCGAGGCGATGTCGTGGCGGGCGACGAAGTCCTGGTCGGGCACGCGCGGGCTGTCCAGGGCCACCGGCACGTGGAACACCCCGAACCGGCGGCCGCCGGTGTGCTCGGCGCCCGCGACGAGGTCGGCGGCGGAGATCCCCAGCTCCCGGATCAGCGCCGAGAACATCGGCGCGCCCGCCACCGCCTCCGCCGAGGGCAGCGCCAGCACCCGGTACGGGCCCGAGAGGGCCGGGTCGTTCCACTCCGGCTCCGCCCCCGCGGTCGCCGTCAGGGTGAGGCAGCGCAGGTCGGGGCGTCGCGGGGCGTCGTCGAGCAGGCTCAGCAGGTCGGGTTCGAGGTCGGCCAGCCGCCGGGTGGTGAACAGCCGCACGAGTCGCAGCACGGGCGCGCCGTGCTCGTCGACGAATCCGTCGCGCAGCTGCTCGACGACGCTGCGGGCCGCGGCCGGGAAGTCCGCCGCCCGCTCAGCGCCCTCGCGCAGCGCCGCAGCGGCCCGCACCATCTCGGACAGGCCGAAGGCGGCGAAGTCGTACCCGCGCTTGGTCATCCAGCAGACCCGGGCAGGTCGTCGCTGAGGGTGAACAGCTGGTCGAGCGAGACCACCGAGATGATGGTGGCGACGATCGGGCGCAGCCGCGCCAGGCACAGCGACCCGCCCGCCGCCATGGCCGCCTTGTGCAGGCGTACCAGCGCGTTCAGGCCGCTGGAGTCGCAGAAGGTCACCTCGGCCATGTCCAGCACGACCCCCTGCCCCCCGGCGGCGATCGGCGCGACGGCGTCGAACAGCCGAGGCGAGGTGGCGAAGTCCAGCTCGCCTGCGACGGCCACCACCCGGGAGCCGCCGTCGCGGGACTCACCGACGTCGATCCTCAGCAGGAGCGGGTCACCCATGGCTCGGTTCCTTCGGATCGCAGGCTGAGATGGAAGCATCACACACCGTGGCCGGCCTGCCGTCACCACCGGCCCGGCCCGTCCGGCTGCCATCGTAGGCGCGCTCCCGCAGGCGGGCGAACCACCGGGGTCCCATCCCCAGGTCGCCGGGCCGGTTGAGCATGGGGTCGAACGCGGTGTCCTCGTCCGGCGCGGCGGCGTCGAGGACGAGCCGGGCGACGGGGGTGCCGTCACCGAGCGAGAGCGCGAAGGTGACCGGCAGGCGGTCGGGGCAGCCGTCGACGACCCGGGCGCGGAGCTGGAACCGGTGGCCGTCCAGCCGGTACCGGACGACACTGCTGAACCTGCCCGTACGCCACGACCTGGCGAACCAGGGCACCACCCCGCCCGCGGTGCTGGACAGCAGCACGTCCCAGGGACCGGGCAGGCGAAACGCGAGCCCCAGGATGTCAGGCAGCGGAGCGCGCAGACCAACCCCCCGCGACAGCCGCGCCCGCACCGGCGCCTCGCTCACCGGCACCCACGCCGGACAACTCCGCCACGGCACGATCCGCCCGCTGAACATCCGCCCAACCGGATGAAAGGCGCGCGCCCCCCGGAACCGCGCCACCCGCCGAAACACGTCGTGGACCATGCGGACATCTACCCGTCCCCCTCACGGGGTCAAACGTGTGCCCACTTGAAGTGCCCCCACACGGGTGCCTGCCACGGATGCCCGGAATACCCACCCTGACTCGACGCGGCGGGGACAACGATGTTCCACGCGTTGACGCCGCACGTGCGGCAGCGGAACGTGCGCGGCGATGGGCACCGGAACACGGTGCACGCCCGGTCGTTCCTGGCGGTGTTGGCGGGCACCGGCTCGCCGCGGCTGCCGTGGCCGGAGGATCTGCCGAGGAGCTGACGGGGGCCGGGCCCGGTGTGGGCCCGGCCCCCCGTTGGTCAGACGGAGTCCATGCGCTCGCGGAGGGTGCGGGGGCGCATGTCGGTCCAGATCTGGTCGACGTGGGCGGTGCAGGCGTCCCGGGGGCCCTCGGTGCCCTCGAAGGTCCAGCCCGCGGGGATGTCGAGGTGGGCGGGCCAGAGGGAGTACTGGTCCTCGGCGTTGACCAGGACGCGGTAGGTGATGTCGTCTTCCATGGGTTCCTTCTTTCTCACGGGGATTTCGGGAAGCTGCGCAGGGCAGGGGTCAGGGTGAACAGCAGGGACAGCAGCGCGGTGCCCGCGGCGCAGGCCAGCACGGCGTGGGTGGGGTTGATGGCGTCGGCCAGCAGGCCGCCGGTGGCGGGGCCCGCCACGGCGGCGACGCCGATGGTGACGGCCATGGTGGCGGCCATGCGGCCACGCAGGTTCTCGGGGGTGCGCAGCAGCTGGTAGGTGGTGATGGTCGTGCTCGCGGTGGGGGCCAGGAAGGCCGCGGCGGCGAGCAGGGCCCCGACGGCGTAGGTGTTGGGGGCGATGGCGGCGAAGGGCATCAGGGCGGCGATCACCCACATCGTGCCCAGGATCGCCATGCGCGGGGAGAGGGCGCGGTGCAGGCGTGGCGCGACGAGGGCGCCGAGCACGCCGCCGACACCCAGCATAGCCGCCATCAGACCGATCTCGCCCGGCGGCGCGCCACGGCCCGCGACCAAGGCGAGGACGATGAGGTAGAAGGCCTGGAAGAAGAAGTTCAGGCCGATGGCGCACCCGGTGACCGCGCGGATGTGGCGGTCCTGCCACACCCAGCGCAGGCCCTCGGTCAGTTCCCGCCGGAAGTTCGGGCGCACGACCGGCCCCGGCTCCCGGTCCGGGATGCGCAGGAACAGCAGCAGCCCGAAGGACGCCGCGTGCGCGAGCGCCTGGAGGCCGAACGGCGCCCACCGGCGCGCCGCGAACAGCGCGCCGCCGATCGCGGTGCCCGCGAGGAGGCCGACGTAGCCGCGGGCGGCGTTGAGCGCGATGGCCGTGGGCAGTTGCGCGGGCCCGACCAGCGCCGGGAGGGTGGACGCCTCGGCGGGTTCGAACAGCGCCTGGCACAGGCCGAGCACCGCGGCGAGGACGAGCAGCAGCGGCAGGCTGGCCGTCCCGCTGAACGCCGCCAGCGCGATCCCCGCCACGGTCACCGCTTGGACCGCCTCGCACAGCAGCATCACCCGGCGCCGGTTCCACCGGTCGACGAGCACGCCTGCCGGAATCCCGGCCACGAGCTGCGCCGCCGCGTGCGCGGCCAGCACCAGCCCGGACGCCGCCGCCGAGCCGGTGATGGCGAGCACCAACAGCGGCAGCGCCACCGTCGACGCCCCGATACCCACCTCGGACAGGCCCTGCCCGATCCACAGCAACCGGTAGTCCCGGTTGCGGGACAGGGGAACCGACGTGTCAGCTCGCGCCTTCACCGGCACACCTGCCCCACCGTGGCCCGACGGTCGTCCGGCTGGGGAACGCGCGCGGTTGACGGCGCGCTGATTGTCAGGGTCATCGGCGGCTGTCCTCGGCGATGTGGCGCAGGGTGTCCAGGAAGGAGGTCGCCACCTTTTCCACTGTGGAGTGGAGGTGGATCTCCGGTCGGTAGTACCAGGAGAAGGCGAGGGAGCCGTCGTGCACCGCGCCGACCACCTCCAGCAGGTAACGGGGTGGGGTCGACGGGTCGGCGTCGGCGCCGAGGGAGCCGAGGCCGCGGCCGACCAGGCCCTCGCTGTCGTCTCCGCCGGAGCCGTCCCACTGGCCCAGGTAGTTGAAGGCGATTTCCGGTTCCCTGGCCGTTTCCAGGCTCTGGCGCACGGCGGGGGAGCCGAAGTGGCACAGGGCGCCGTAGCCGAAGCCGTTGGCCGGGACCGCGCGCAGTTGCTTGCGGACGGCGCGGACCAGGGTGCGGCTGTCGGTGGTGTCGGGCACGCGCATGGTCACCGGGAACACCGTGGTGAACCAGCCGACCGTGCGGGAGAGGTCGACGTCGTCGAGGACGTCCTCGCGGCCGTGGCCCTCCAGGCTGACGGCCACCAGGTCGTTGCCGGTCCAGTCGCGCAGGGCGGCGGCGAGGGCGGCCAGCAGCACGTCGTTGACGCGCGTGCGGTAGGCGGCGGGGGCGGAGCGGATGAGCGCTTCGGTCTCCTCCGTGGACAGGCGCACGGTCACCGGCTCGGCCACCGGGTTGCCCGTCGGGTTGTCCCGGGGCAGCGGTGCGGCGGAGTCCTGCGCGGACCAGTGGTCCAACTCGTGGTCCAGGCCGCCCTCGGCGACGAAGTCGCGCAGGCGCAGGGACCAGTCGCGGACCGAGGTCGTCTTGCCGCCCAGGTCGATCGGCTCTCCCGCGACGGTCTGCGCGTAGGCGCGTTCCAGGTCGTCGGTCAGGATGCGCCAGGAGACGCCGTCCACCACCAAGTGGTGACCGATGAGCAGGAGGACGGGGCGGGTGTCCTGGCCCAGGTCGAACAGGACGGCGCGGAGCAGGCAGCCGCCGCCGAGATCGAGGCCTGCGTGGGCGGCGTCGGCGATCGTGGTCATGACCTCCTGGCGGTCGACTTCGGGGACGGCCGCCAGGTCGTGCACGTCGAGGACGCTGACCGGTTCGGGCGCCGGGTTGTGCTGGCGCCACGTGGTGCCGTCGAACTCGAAGCGCATCCGCAGGGCGTCGTGGTGGGCGAGGAGGGCGGTCAGCGCCGTGTCGAGGGCCGCGGTGTCGGGGCGCTCGCGCAGCTCCAGCAGCATCGCCTGGTTGAAGTGGTGCGGGTTGGGTGCCCCGGAGCCGAGGAAGTCGGCCTGGATCGGGGTCAGCGGCACCTCGCCGACGACCGCGGCCCGGTCCTCTCCGCCCGCGTCCTCGGCGACGACCACCTCGGCCAGCGCCTCGACGGTCTGGTGCAGGAACAGGTCCTTGGTGCTGACGCGGTAGCCCGCGCGCCGGATCTGGGTGACGACCTCGATGCTGAGGATCGAGTCGCCGCCGAGGGTGAAGAAGTTGTCCCGGGCGCCGACCCGGGACACCCCCAGCACCCGCGACCAGATCGCGGCCAGCTCGTGGGCGATCGGTCCGACCGGCTCGACGAACTCCGCGGAGGTGAGGTCCGGGGCGGGCAGGGCGCGGCGGTCGAGCTTGCCGCTGACCGACACCGGCAGGGCGTCCAGCACGACGAACGCGGCGGGCACCATGTGCTCGGGCAGCCGGGCGCGCGCCAGGTCACGGGCGGCGGTGTCGTCGCCGACCACGTACGCCACCAGGCGCTGGTGGCCCTCGTCGGTCCGCGCCACCACCGCGGCGTCGCGCACACCGGGGCAGGACCGCAGGACGGCCTCGATCTCGCCGGGCTCCACCCGGAAGCCGCGGATCTTGACCTGGTCGTCGGCGCGGCCCAGGTACCGCAGGATGCCATCGGCGGTCCAGCGCACCCGGTCACCCGTGCGGTACATCCGCTCCCCCGCCGGGCCGAACGGGTCGGCCAGGAACCGCTGCGCGGTCAGGCCGGGCCTGCGCAGGTACCCGCGGGCCACCTGCGGGCCCGCCAGGTACAGCTCACCGGTCACCCCGGGCGGCACGGGCGCGAGGTCGGCGTCGAGCACGTAGGCGCGCGTGTTCGCCAGCGGTGTACCGATCTCGGGCACGCTGCCCGGCTCGATACGCCGGTACACGGCGTCCACTGTGGTCTCGGTGGGGCCGTAGAAGTTGTAGCCGGTGACGCCGGGGGCGTCGGCGACCGCCTGCCACAGGTCCGGCGACACCGCCTCGCCGCCCAGCAGGAGCAGGGACGGCCCGCCGTCGAGCATCCCCTCGGAGACCAGGTGCCAGGCGAAGCTCGGCGTGCTGTCGACGAGGTCGATGCCGTGCGCGGCGGTGTAGTCCAGCAGCGCGCGGGGGTCGTGCTGCTCGTCGTGGCCTATGACGTGCGCCTCGTGCCCGGCCACCATGAGCAGCAGGGAGTCCCAGGACGCGTCGAAGGAGAAGCTGGCCATCAGGGCCATGCGCAGCGGCCTGTCCGGGGCGTGCGGAGCCCAGTGCGCGCGCTGGAAGGCCAGCAACGCGGTGAGCGAGCGGTGTTCGACCACCACGCCCTTGGGCTCCCCGGTCGATCCCGACGTGTGGATGATGTACGCCGGGTGCTCCGGGAGCAGCGGCGCGACCCGGTCGGCGTCGGACAGCGGCGTGGAGTCCGCGCCGAGCGCGTCGTCCGGCACGACCGCGTCGATGACCACCGCGGGCCTGGTGTCGGCCAGCAGCGCCCGGACCCGCTCGGCGGGCAGGGCCGGATCAATCGAGACGTGGGCCGCGCCCGCCTTGAGCACCGCCATGAGCGCCACGACGCTTTCCGCCGAGCGCGGCAGCATCACCGCCACGGTCCGCTCCGGCCCCGCGCCCTGGGCGACCAGGTGCCGCGCCAGCCGGTTGGCCCGCGCCTCCAGCTCCGCGAAGGTGAACCGGTCCGCACCGGACACCAGCGCCGTGGCGTCCGGTGTGCGCGCGGCGGTCGCGCTCAGGTGCTCGTGCACCATCTCGGGACCGATGTCCAGCGCGGGGCCGGACCACTCGCCGAGAACGGCGCGCCGCTCGGCCGGGGTGAGCAGGTCGAGCCGGGCCAGCGGCTGGTCGGGCCGCTCGACGACGCCGCGCACCAGCGCGAGCAGGTGCGCCGACATCCGCGACACCGTCGCCTCGTCGAACAGGTCGGCGGCGTACTCCAGCGCGCAGTCCAGCTCCTCGCCCCGCTCCTGGAACTCGAAGACCAGGTCGCAGGTGGTCGCCCCGGGCGGCGGGGCCAGCTCCTCGACCCGCAGGCCGGGCAGCTCCAGCGGCTCCCCGCCGGTGTTCTGCAGCACCACCATCGCGTCGAACAGCACGTTGCGGCTGGGGTCGCGCTCCGGCGAGAGCTCGTCCACCACCCGCTCGAACGGGACGTCCTGGTGGGCGAAGGCGTCGAGCACGGTCCGGTGGACCTGGTCCAGCAGCCCGCCGAACCCGACCGAGCCGTCCACTTCGGACCGCAGGACCAGGGTGTTGACGAAGAACCCGACCACGTCCTCCAGGTCGCCGCGGTCACGCCCGGAGGCGACCGTGCCGACGGCGACGTCCGGCCTGCCGGAGTACTTGGCCAGCAGCGCCTGGCACGCCGCGACGAGCGCGGTGAACAGGGTGCCGTCGTGGCCGCGGGCCAGCGCCCGCAGCGGGCCGACGAGGTCGGCGGGCACGGTGAACCGCAGCACCGCGCCGCGGGTGGGCCGCACCTGCGGCCGGGGGCGGTCCAGCGGCAGGTCGAGCGGGGTCACCCCGGCCAACCGGTCGCGCCAGTACGCCAGGTGCTCGGCCATCACCTCGCCGGACATCCGCTCGCGCTGCCACACCGCGAAGTCGGCGTAGCGCACGGCCGGGTCGGGCAGCTCGGCCCCGCCGTAGAGGGCGGCGAGGTCACGCAGCAGGACGCCGTTGGACCAGCCGTCGGTGACGATGTGGTGCAGGACCAGGCTCAGCACGTGGTCCCCCGGCCCGACCCGCAGCAGCGCGGGCCGTAGCAGCGCCCCAGTGGCCAGGTCGAACGGGAGGTCCCGCTCGGCGGCCAGGGCGGCGTCGATCCCGTCGGCGCCCACCTCGCGCACGGGCAGCCACACCGCGGACGGCGGGTGCACGCACTGCGCGCCGTGCCCGTCGATGGTCGGGAACGTGGTGCGCAGGGATTCGTGCCGGGCCACCAGCGCGCTCAGCGCGCCGGACAGCGCGTCGGTGTCCAGCGGGCCGTGCAGGCGCAGGGCGATCGCGGAGGCGTACTCCCCGCCGTCGGGGGCGAACTGGTGCAGGAACCACAGCCGCTGCTGGGCGAACGACAGCGGCACCGGCCCGTCCCCCGCCACGCGCGGGATCGGGTCCAGCCCGCCGCCGGAGCCCAGCGCGCCCGCGAGCGCGCCGACCGTGCGGTGGGTGAACAGCGCGCGCGGCGACAGTTCGACGCCGAGGGCCCTGCGCAGCGCCGAGACCACCCGGATGCTGAGGATGGAGTCGCCGCCGAGGGCGAAGAAGTCGTCCTCGACCGCGACGTCGGCCACGTCGAGCACCCGGGCGAAGACCTCGGCCACGACGCGCTCGGCGTGCGTCCCCGGGGCCGTGCGGACGAGCGCCCGCGCGGCCGGGGCGGGCAGCGCGCGCCGGTCGACCTTGCCGTTGGCGCTCAGCGGCAGCGCGTCCAGCGCGACGATGGCGTCGGGCACCAGGTAGTCCGGCAGCCGCAGGGCCAGCCAGTCCCGCACCTCGGCGTCGGCCTCTGCCCCAATCCCGGTGCCGGTCCCAGTGCCAGTCCCAGCGCCGGTCTCGGCGCCAGTGCCAGGGGCGGTCTCGGTGCCGGTCTCAGTGCCAATCCCAGTGCCGGTCCCAAGGGCGGTCCCAGCGGCGGTGCCAGTGCCAGGGGCGGCGACCAGGTAGGCGACCAGCCGCTTGCGGCCGTCGTCCTCGCGCACCACCACGACCGCGTCCGAGACCAGCGGGTGCCCCGCGAGCACGGCCTCGACCTCGCCGGGGTCGACGCGGAAGCCGCGGATCTTGACCTGGTCGTCGGCCCGGCCGAGGAAGCGCAGCGTGCCCGCGGGCGTCCAGCGCACCACGTCGCCGGTGCGGTACATCCGCTCGCCGCCGCCGAACGGGTCGGCGACGAAGCGCTCCGCGGTGAGGCCCGGCCTGCCCAGGTAGCCGCGCGCCAGCCCGGCGCCCGCCAGGTACAGCTCGCCGGGCGCGCCCGGGGGCACCGGCCGCAGGTCGGCGTCGAGCACGTAGGCGCGCATCCCGTCCAGCGGGGCGCCGATCGGGACCGGGTCGGGCGCGGTGTCGGTCATGGGGAAGGTGGTGGCGAACGTGGTGGTCTCGGTGGGGCCGTAGCCGTCGACCACGGTGGTGCCGGGGCAGTGCTCCAGCACGCGGCGCACGGCGGCGGCGGGGACGACGTCGCCGCCGGTCCACACCTCGCGCAGGCCGCGCAGCGCGGCGGGGTCGTCCTGGGCGATCAGCCGGAACAGACCCGCGGTGAGCCACATCGCGGTCAGGCCGTGGTCTTGGACCACCTCGCGCAGGGCCCGCGGGTCGAGGTCGCGCGGCGGCGCCACGACGACCGTGCCGCCGCCGAGCAGCGGCACCCACACCTCGTAGGTGGTGGCGTCGAAGGCGTGCGGGGAGTGCAGCAGCACGCGTTCGTGCGCGCCCCCGGTGAAGCGCCGGTCGGCGGCGAGGGCGACCACGTCGCGGTGGCGCACGGCCACGCCCTTGGGCACCCCGGTGGAGCCGGAGGTGTGCATGACGTAGGCCAGGTTCTCCGGGTCCACGGCGACCTCAGGCGCGTGCTCCGGCTCGTCCAGCGGCTCGTCCACCCGAATGATGTGTCCACTGTGGATGGCGCTGGCGGTCTCGGCCAGGTCGCCGTCGGCCAGCAGGACCACCGGGCCGGTCTCGGCCAGGATGGCGGCGAGGCGGGCGGCCGGGGCGCGCGAGTCCAGCGGGACGTAGGCGCCGCCCGCCTTGAGCACGGCGAGTTCGGCCACGACGACCCACGGCGAGCGCCCGAGCAGCAGGGCGACGGGCCGCTCGGCGGCGACCCCGAGGCTGATCAGCCGGTGGGCCAGGCGGTTGGCCCGCGCGTCCAGCTCGGCGTAGGTCCACCGCACGCCATCGCCCGCCAGGGCGACCGCGTCCGGGGTGCGCTCGACCTGCTCGGCGAAGCGGCCGGGCACGGTGCCCGTCGCGGCCGGGCCGGTGGCGTTCCACTCGGTGAGCACCCGGCGCCGGTCGGCGTCGGAGAGCGCGGGCAGCGCGGCGACCGGCCGGTCCACCCCGTCGGCGACGGCGGTGAGCAGCAGCACCAAGTGCTCGGCGAGTCGGTCGGCGGTCTCGGCGTCGAAGAGCCGGTGGTCGTAGGCCAGCCGCAGGTTCAGCTCCGCGCCGAGGAAGGCGCTGAGCAGGAGGGGGAAGTTGGTCGTGTCGGTCGCGGTGATCTCCCCGATCCGCAGGCCGCTCTCGGCCAACCCCTCCTCGATGGGGTAGTTCTCGAACACCACGGCGCTGTCGAACAGGGCCGTCCCCGGCGGCACCTCGCTCCAGGACTGCAGGTCGGCGAGCGAGACGTGGTCGAAGCGCCGCGACTCGCTCTGCTGCTCCTGCAGGCCGCGCAGCCAGTCGCCGAGCACGGCGGCGGGCTCGACCCGCACCCGGGTGGGGATCGTGTTGATGAACATGCCGACCATGGACTCGACCCCGGGCAGCTCCGGCGGCCTGCCCGAGACGGTCGCGCCGAACACGACGTCGCCTGCGCCGCTGAAGCGGGCCAGCAGCAGCGCCCACGCGCCCTGCACGACGGTGTTCACCGTCAGCCCGTGCTTGCGGGCGGCGGCGCGGAGCCGGTCGGAACTGGCGGTGTCCACCGACGCGGCGACCGTGCGGGCGGACTCGGCGCGGTGCGCCTCGGCCGGGGCGTGGTCCAGCGGGAGCGGGGTCGGCGCGCCGAACCCGGCCAGCGCCTCGCTCCAGTACCGGCGGGCGGCCTGGGCGTCCTGGCGGTCGAGCCAGGCGAGGTAGTCGCGGAAGGGGGCCCGCGGGACGGGCCGCTCGTGCCCGGCGTAGCCCGCGCACGCCTCGGCGAAGACCTGGCCGCTGCTCCACCCGTCGAGCAGGACGTGGTGCGAGGTCCACACCAGCAGCACCTCGTCGTCCCCGGTGCGCACGATGCTCAGGCGCATCAGGGGGGCGGTGTCGAGGGCGATGCCCGCGGCGCTGTCCTCGGCCAGCAGCCGCGCGATCCGCGCGTCGCGGTCCTCGGCGCCGCGCCAGTCGTGGTGGGTGATCGGCAGCTCGACCCCGCGGTGCACGACCTGCACCGGCTGGTCGACGTCCTGCCAGACGATCCGGGTGCGCAGCAGCGGGGTGCGGTCCACCACGCGCTGCCACGCCCGGCCCAGCGCCACCGGGTCGGTGACCCCGGACAGCGGCACGGCGAGCTGGTTGAAGTAGGCGCCGGAGGTGCTGTCGACCAGGCTGTGGAACAGCATCCCCGCCTGCAGCGGGGTCAGCGGCAGCACGTCGGCGACCTCGGCCGGGGTGGACCCGACCACGTGGTCGACCTGCTCCTGGGTGAGGCGGGCCAGCGGGAAGTCCGACGGGGTGCGCCCGCCCGCGGCCGGGTCGGCGCAGTGCGCGGTGATCGCCCGCAGCGCGGCCAGGGTGTGCTCGGCCAGGGCGCGCACGGTCGACTCGTCGTAGCGGTCGGCGGAGTAGGTCCAGCCCAGTTCCAGGCGCCCGTCCTGCACGACGCCGGTGATGTCGAGCTCGTAGGCGCGCTCGGCGTCGGGATCGGTGTCCGAACCGGGTCCGGCGTGCCAGCCGCGGAGCAGGCCGTCGCCGCCCCCGGCCGCGTCCCACTGGCCGTGGTAGTTGACGCTCACCCGCGGCGCGGGCCGGGCGGCCAGCTCGGCGTCGCCGCGCAGGTGGCGCAGGACCCCGTAGGACAGGCCGCGGTGCGGCACCGCGCGCACCTGCTCCTTGACCGACTTGAGGACCGTGCCCCAGTCGGCGGCGGGCACGTCGAGCACCAGCGGGTACTCCACGGTGAACCAGCCGACGGTGCGGGAGAGGTCCACGCCGTCGAAGATGTCCTCGCGGCCGTGGCCCTCCAGCCCGACGACGACGCGGTCGCGGCCCGTCCAGTCGGCCAGCACCCGGCCGATGGCGCTGAGCAGCACGTCGTTGACCTGGGTGCGGTACGCGGCGGGGACGGCGTGCAGCAGCGCGTCGGTGTCCTCGCGGCCCAGCTGGACCGACAGGGTGCGCTCGCGGGCCCCGGTGTTCGCCCCGTCGCGGTCGACGGGCAGCTCGACGGGCCCGGTGGCGGCGTGCCAGTAGGCGGCGTCGGCGTCGAAGTCGCAGGCCCGCTCGGTCAGCAGGGCGGCCCAGTCGCGCAGCCCGGTGGTCCGCTCCCCCAGGTCGACGGGCTTGCCCGCGGCGAGCAGGCGGTAGGCGGTCTCCAGGTCGGCGAACAGCACCCGCCAGGAGACGCCGTCGATCACCAGGTGGTGCGCGACCAGCAGGAGCTGGACCGCGGCGGCGTCCCGGACGACGGTGACGCTGCCCACCAGCGGCCCGTCGGCGATCCGCAGGGCGGCCCGCACGGCGTCGGCCGCGTCGGCCAGCCCAGCGCCAGCCAACCCAGCCTCAGCCACCCCAGCGTCGGGTACCCCAGCGTCGGATACCCCTGTTTCGAATACCCGACGGGAGACCCGGTGGGGGCCGTCGGCGGCCACGTCCTGGGTCCAGCCCGCGCTGAAGCGGCTGCGCAGTGCCTCGTGGTGCTCCACCAGGGCGTCGATGGCGGCGTCGAGCAGGTCCGGGTCGGTGCCCGGGGCGAGGTCCACCAGCATCGACATGGTGAACCGGTCGGGGTCGGGCGCGGACTCGACGAACCACCGCTGGATGGGGCTCAGTGGCGCGGGACCGGTCACCGCGGCCCGGCGCACGGGCGCGGGGGCGTCGGCGGCGCGGGCGGCCAGCTCGGCGACGGTCTGGTGGGAGAACACGTCCTTGGCGCTGATCCGCAGCCCGGCCTGCCGGGAGCGGGCGACCACCTGGATGCTGAGGATGGAGTCGCCGCCGAGGCCGAAGAAGTTGTCATCGACACCGACCTGGTCCACCCCGAGCACCTCGGCCCACACCTGGGCGAGCGTCTGCTCGGCCGGGGTGCGCGGGGCGACGTACTCGGTGTCGAGCAGGCCGCTGAAGTCCGGCGCGGGCAGCGCCCGCCGGTCGACCTTGCCGCTGACCGACATCGGCAGGGCGGCCAGCGGCACGAACGCCGAGGGCACCAGGTAGTCGGGCAGCCGCTCGCGCAGCCACGTCCGCAGCGCGGCGGTGTCGCTTTCCGGGGTCACGTAGGCGACCAGCCGGTTGTGCCCGTTGTGCTCGACGGCGGCGACCGCGGCGTCGGCGACGTCGGGGTGCTCGCGCAGCGCGGCCTCGATCTCGCCGGGCTCGATGCGGAACCCGCGCACCTTGACCTGCTCGTCGGCGCGGCCCAGGTACTCCACGGCGCCGTCGGCCGTCCAGCGCACCCGGTCCCCGGTGCGGTACATGCGTGAGCCGGGCGGCCCGAACGGGTCGGAGACGAATCGCAGCGCGGTCATGCCCGGCTGGTTCAGGTAGCCGCGGGCGACCTGCCCGCCCGCCAGGCACAGCTCACCCGCCACACCGACGGGGACCGGCCGCAGCGCGGCGTCGAGGACGTAGCCGCGCAGGCCGCGGCTCGGCCTGCCGATCACCGGCCGCGCCCCGCTGACCGGCGCCCACATGCTGTCCACAGTGCACTCGGTGGGGCCGTAGTAGTTGTAGGCGACGGTGTCCGGCGCCTCGGCGAAGGTGCGCCACAGCGTGGCGCTGAGCGCCTCGCCGCCGAGCATCAGGACCCCCGGGCGGTGCCGCGGGTCGGTGAGCAGTCCCGCGTCGACCAGCTGGCGGGCGTAGGTGGGGGTCACGTCGAGGACGTCGACGCGCTCGCGGGCGATGTAGTCGACCAGGGCGGCCGGGTCGAGCCGCACGTCGTCGTCGAGCACGTGCAGCTCGTGGCCCGCGGCCAGGAACAGCGGGCCCTCCCACGAGGTGTCGAAGGTGAAGCTCGCGGTCAGGGCGCAGCGGGCCCTGCCGCCCGCGGCGGCCGCGGTCGCGGCGAAGAAGTCCACGAGGTGGGCCGCGTAGAGGTGGGTCAGCTGGCGGTGCTCGACCAGCACGCCCTTGGGCTTGCCGGTGGAGCCGGAGGTGTAGATCAGGTAGGCGCCGTGCTCGGGGGCGGGCGCGGGCAGCGGGGTCACCGGCAGGTCGGCGGGCAGCGCGCCCGGGTCGACCTGCGCGACGTCCACGTCGCAGCGGTCCGCGGTGATGAGCAGGACCGGAGCGGCGTCGGCGAGCAGGAAGCGCAGCCGGTCGGCGGGCACGTCCGGGTCGACGGGCAGGTACACCGCGCCCGCCTTGTGCACGGCCAGCAGCGCCGGGAGCACCTCGGCGCGCGGCAGCCGCACGGCCACGACCCGCTCCGGTCCCGCGCCGAGCGCGCTCAGGTGGTGGGCCAGCCGGGTGGCGCGGGCGTCGAGCTCGGCGTAGGTGAGACGGCCCGCGGTGGTGACCAGGGCGGTCGCCCCCGGGGTCCGGGCGGCCTGCCCGGCGACGAGTTCGGGGAAGGTGGCGGTGGTGGCGTCGGCGGGCAGGGCGCTGCCCTGCCACTGGCGCAGGACCAGGTCCCGCTCGGCGTCGGGCAGCAGCGCCAGGGTGTCCACGGGCGCGGTCGGGGCGGCCGCGATGGCGCCCAGCAGGACCGTCAGGTGCGCGGTCAGCCGCTCGATGGTGTCCGGCTCGAACAGGTCGGTGCTGTACTCCACGGAGCCGACCAGGCCGCCGTCGTGCTCGGCGAACTCCAGGGTCAGGTCGCAGGTGGCGCTGACGCCGGTCAGCTCCACCTCGTCCACCCGCAGGCCGGGCATGGTGAACGGCTCGCCCACGGTGTTCTGCAGCAGCACCATCGCGTCGAACAGCGGGTTGCGGCTGGTGTCGCGCTCGGGGCGCAGCTCGTCGACGACCCGCTCGAACGGCACGTCCTGGTGGGCGATGCCGTCGAGCACGGTGCGGCGGACCTCGGCCAGCAGGCCGTCGAACGTTCCCTCCACTGTGGACCGCAGGACCAGGGTGTTGACGAAGAAGCCGACCACGCGGGCCAGTTCGGGGCGCTCGCGGCCGGAGACCACGGTGCCGATGGCGATGTCACGCTGACCGGTCCAGCGGTGCAGCAGCGTCTGCGCGGCGGCGACGAGCACCATGAACATCGTCGCGTCGTGCTCGCCCGCCAGCGCCCGCAGCCGCTCGGTGACCTCGGCGGGCACGGTGAACGGGCGCAGCGCGCCGCGCGCGGAGCGCACCGGCGGCCGGGGGCGGTCGGTGGGCAGGTCGAGCACGGGCAGCTCGGCCAGCTTGGCGCGCCAGTAGGCGAGGCCGTCGGCCAAGACGTCACCGGTGAGCCGCTCGCGCTGCCAGGCGGCGAAGTCGGCGTACTGCACCGGCAGCGCGGGCAGCTCGGCGGTGGTCCCGGACAGCCGCGCGGCGTAGAGGGCGCGGAAGTCCTCCAGCAGGACGCCCATGGACCAGCCGTCGGTGACCGCGTGGTGCAGGGTCATGGCCAGGACGTGCTCGTCGGCGGCCAGGCGGATCAGCCGGGGGCGCAGCAGCGGGCCCTCGGCCAGGTCGAACGGGGTCGCGCCGTCCTCGGCGAGCACCCGCTCGGTCTCGGCGGCGCGGGCGGCGGCGTCCAACTCGGACAGGTCGAGCACGGGCGCCTCGACGGTCCACGGCGCGCGGATGACCTGCACGCCCTGCCCGTCGACGGCGCGCAGCGTGGTGCGCAGGGCCTCGTGCCGCTCGACCAGGCCGGTGAGCGCCGCGGAGATGGCCTCGACGTCGGCGGTCCCGGTCAGGCGCACGGCGAAGCGGGTGAGGTACTCCGCGCCGCCGGGCTCGAACTCGTCGAGGAACCACAGCCGCTGCTGGTTGAACGACAGCGGCAGCCCGCCGTCGCGGCGCGCGGTGGGGATGGCGGAGCGGGTGTCCGGGCCGCTCGCGGCGAGGGCCGCGGCCAGCCCGGCCACCGTGGGGGTGTCGAAGACCGCGCGCGGGGAGACATCGGCGCCGAACGCCGTGCCCAGCCGCGCGGCGAGGCGGATGCTGAGGATGGAGTCGCCGCCGAGGTGGAAGAAGTTGTCCTCGGCGCCGACGGCGGGGATGCCCAGCACCTCGGCCCACGCCGCCGCGACCAGGCGCTCGGCGTCGGTGGACGGTTCGGTGCGGCCCGCCGCGGCCGGGGCCTCGGGCGCGGGCAGGGCGCGGCGGTCGAGCTTGCCGTTGGGGGTGAGCGGCAGCCCGCCCACCGCGACGAAGGCGGCGGGGACCATGTGGCCGGGCAGCGTCGTCGCCAGCCGCTCGCGCAGGGCCAGGGTGTCGACCTCGGCGTCCGGGTCGACCAGGTAGGCCACGAGCCTGCGGTGCCCCGGCTCGTCCTCGCGGTCGATGACGGCGGCCTGGCGCACCTCCCTGTCGGCCAGCAGGGCCGCCTCGACCTCGCCCAGCTCGATGCGGAAGCCGCGGATCTTGACCTGCTGGTCGGCGCGCCCCCGGTACTCCAGGGCGCCCTCCGCCCAGCGGACCAGGTCGCCGGAGCGGTACATCCGGGTCCCGGGCGGGCCGTAGGGGTCGGCGATGAAGCGGTCGGCGGTGAGGCCGGGCCTGCGCAGGTAGCCGCGGGCCAGACCGGCGCCCGCGACGTGCAGCTCGCCGGTCACGCCGGGGGGCACCGGGCGCAGGTCGGCGTCGAGGACGTAGACCCGCAGGTCGGGGATGGGCCCGCCGATCACGCTGCCGCGGGCGGCGGCGGCGCGCCGCTCGTCCAGGGCCAGGTGCGTGACGTGCACGGTGGTCTCGGTGATGCCGTACATGTTGACCAGCACCGGGGCGTCGTCGGCGTGGCGGCGGTACCACCCGGCGAGCCGGGACAGCTCCAGCGCCTCGCCGCCGAAGACGACGTGGCGCAGCGACAGCCGCGCGCCGGTCTCGGGGTCTTCCTCGTCGGCGGCGATGAGCTGGTAGAAGGCCGACGGGGTCTGGTTGAGGACGGTCACCCGCTCGTCGGCGAGCAGGCGCAGGAACTCGCGCGGGGAGCGGGACACCTCGTGCGGGACGACGACCAGGCGGCCGCCGTGCAGCAGCGGGCCCCACAGCTCCCAGACGGAGAAGTCGAAGGCGTAGGAGTGGAACAGCGTCCACACCCCGGACTCGTCGAAGTCGAACCAGGGCGCGGTCGCGGTGAACAGCCGGGTGACGTTCGCGTGCGGGACCACCACGCCCTTCGGCACGCCGGTGGAGCCGGAGGTGTAGATGACGTAGGCGGGGTGCTCGGGCCGCAGGTCCGGCTCCGGCGCCACGGCCGGGTAGCGCTCCAGGTCGGCCGGGTCCAGCCGGAGGACGTCCACATCGGACAGACTGGTGGTGTCGTCGTCGGTCAGCAGCAGGATCGGGCGGGCGTCGGCGACGGTCCTGGCGATCCGCTCGGCCGGGTAGTCCGGGTCCAGCGGCAGGTAGCCCGCGCCGGACTTGAGCACCGCGAGCACCGCGACGACGAGGTCGGCCGAGCGCGGCAGCAGCAGGGCGACCAGCGTCTCGGGCCCGGCGCCGCGCTCGGCCAGCAGCTGGGCGAGGCGGTTGGAGCGGGCGTCCAGCTCGGCGTAGGTCAGGTGCGCGCCGCGGTCGGTGAGGGCGGTCGCGTCGGGGGTCCGCGCGGCCTGCTCGGCGAAGCGGGCGGTGATGGTGGCGGGCGCGGGGTCGGCGTCGGCCTGGCCGTTCCAGTCGACCATCACCTGCCGCCGCTCGGCGTCGCTCACGGCGGGCAGGTCGGCGACGCGGCGGTCGAGGTCGGCGGCCATGGCGTCGAGCAGCAGCTCGAAGTGGCCCGCGAGGCGGCGGGCCGTGTCGGTGTCGAACAGCGTGGGGTCGTAGGACAGCTCGACCCGCAGCCGGTCGTCGAGGTGGGCGCGGACGCTGAGCGGGAACGTGGTGGTGTCGGTGGCGCGGACCTCGGCGATGCCGATGCCCGCCGCGGCGGTGGCGGTCTCGTCGAAGGGGTAGTTCTCGAACACCACGGAGCTGTCGAACAGCCCGCCGGTGTCGGTGACGTCGCTCCAGGCGCGCATCTGGGCCAGGGCGGCGAAGTCGTGCCTGCGCGACTCGGCCTGCTGGGTCTGCAGGTCGTGCAGCCACTCCCCCAGGGCGCGCGCGCCGTCGACCCGGGCCCGGGTGGGCACGGTGTTGATGAACATGCCGACCATGTCCTCGACGCCGGGCAGCTCGTCCGGCCTGCCGGAGACGGTGGTGCCGAACACCACGTCGCGCTCCGCGGCGAAGCGGGACAGCACCAGCGCCCAGCCGCCCTGCACGGCGGTGTTCATGGTGAGCCCGTTGGCCCGCAGCAGTTCCCGCAGCGCGTCGGTCCGGTCGACGGAGAGCGCCACGTGGACGGACTCCGACGACTCGGCCCGGTGTGCCTGCGCCGGGACGCGGTCAAAGGGCAGCGGGGTGCGGTCGGTGAACCCGGCCAGCACACCGCGCCAGTGCCGTTCGGCGGCGGCGGTGTCGCGCCCGGTGAGCCAGCGTACGTACTCGCGGTAAGCACCGCGCGCGGGCAGGCTCGGCTCGCGGTCCCCGGTGATGGCGGCGTAGCGCTCGCAGACCTCGGCGAGGACCTGGCCCAGGCTCCAGCCGTCGAGCAGGACGTGGTGGAACGTCCAGACCAGGAACACCTCGTCGCCGGGCAGGGCGGCGATGGACAGCCGCAGCAGCGGCGCGTCGCTCAGGTCGAGGCCCGCGGCCAGGTCGGCCTCGGCGACCCTGGCCAGCTCGGGCTCGAAGTCCGGGCGGTCGCGCCAGTCGTGGTGGGCGATGGGGACGCGCACCGACCGGTGCACCACCATCGCAGGCTCGGGCAGGTCGCGCCAGGCGAGGCTGGCGCGCAGCACGGCGTTGTGCGCCACGGTGTCCTGCCAGGCGCGGGCCAGGGCGGCCGGATCGGCCACGCCGGTCAGCCGCAGCCGGGCCTGGTCGTGGTAGGCGCCGGAGCCGCTGTCGACGAGGCTGTGGAACAGCATGCCGGACTGCAGCGCGGTCAGCGGGAAGATGTCCTCGATGGACTGCCCGTCGCCCGCCAGCCGGTCGACCTGCTCCTGGGTGAGGCGCAGCAGCGGGAAGTCCGACGGGGTGCGCCCGCCCGCGGCGGGGTCGGCGCAGTGCGCGACGATCTCGCGCAGCGCGGCGCTCATCGCCTCGGCGAGGCCGCGGATGGTGGACTCGGTGTGCACGCCCGGCGAGTACAGCCAGGTCAGCTCCAGCACGCCGCCGTCGACCACGCCCGCGATGTCGATGAGGTGGTCGCGGCGGCGGTGCGGGTCGGCGTCCGCGCCGATCGGGGCGCACCGCCCGCGCACCAGGCCGTCACCGGCGGAGTTGGTGTCCCACTGGCCGTGGTAGTTGAAGCTGATCCGCGGGGCGGGCAGCTCGGCGAGGTCGGGGTGCCCGCCGAGGTAGCGCAGGGCGCCGTAGGACAGGCCGCGACGCGGGACGGCGCGCACCTGCTCCTTGACCGACTTGAGGACCGTGCCCCAATCGGCGGCGGGCACGCGCAGGACCAGCGGGTACTGGCTGGTGAACCAGCCGACGGTGCGGGTGAGGTCGGCGCCGGGGAGCACGTCCTCGCGGCCGTGGCCCTCCATCTCCAGCAGCACCCGGTCCTCGCCGGTCCACTGGGACAGCACCAGGCCCAGCGCGCTGAGCAGCACGTCGTTGACCTGGGTGCGGTAGACGGCGGGCACCTGGCGCAGCAGCGCGGCGGTGTCCTCGCGGCTGAGGCGGGCGGTGACCGCGCGGACGGCGGCCGCCGTGGGCTCGCCGGACCCGTCGACGGGCAGCTCGGCGGGCGCGTCCTGCGCGCGCCAGTGGTCGAGGTCGTCGGCGAAGCCGCCGTCGGCGACGTGCGCGGCGATGCGGTGGGCCCACTGGCCGAACGCGGTGCCGACCGGGTCCAGCTCGACGGGCTGCCCGGAGACGGCCTGGCGGTAGGCGGTCTCCAGGTCGCCGAGGACGACGCGCCAGGACACGCCGTCGATGACGAGGTGGTGGGCGGTGAGCAGCAGCCGTGGCTGCTCGCCGGGGAACAGGACGGCGCGCATCAGCGAACCCTCGGCCAGGTCCATGCCGCTCTGGGCGGCCAGGGCCGCCGCGTCGGCCTCGGCCGGGTCGCCGATGGCCAGCGGGCAGCCGCGGGCCGGGCCGGTCTCCTGGGTCCAGCCCGCCTCGCCGCGGGTGAACCGGGTGCGCAGGGCGTCGTGGTGGTTGACGACGGCGTCGAGCGCGGCGCGCAGCGCGGTCTCGTCGACGCCCGCGTCCAGTTCGACGTGGACCGACATGGTGAAGTGGTGCGGCGCGGCCGGTTCCGGGTCGAGGAACCAGCGCTGGATCGGGGTGAGCGGGGCCGGGCCTGTGACCGTCTCGACCGCGGGCTCATCCGCCCCGGTGCTCAGGTTCGCGGCCAGTCCCGCGATCGTCTGGTGCAGGAACAGGTCCTTCGACGTGACCGGCACCCCCGCGGCGCGCGCCCGGGAGGCGAGCTGGATGCTGAGGATGGAGTCGCCGCCGAGTTCGAAGAAGTTGTCCTCGACGCCGACCTCGGCCACGCCGAGCACCTCGCGCCAGACCGCGGCCAGCGCCTCCTCGGCGGGCGTGCGCGGGGCGACGGCGGGGCGCTTGGCCACCGGCTCGGGGTCGGGCAGCGCCCGGCGGTCGACCTTGCCGTTCGCGGTCAGGGGGAGGCTGTCGAGCCAGCGGAACGCCGAGGGCACCAGGTAGTCGGGCAGGCCGCGGCGCAGCCAGGCGCGCAGCTCCTCGGCATCGATGTCGGCCGCGCCGGGCTCGGTGCCGACGAGGTAGGCCACCAGCCGCGCGCCGCCGGTGTCGCGGCGGGCCACCACGACGGCCTCGGCGACGGCGGGGTGCGCGGCGAGCGCGGCCTCGGCCTCGCCGGGCTCGATGCGGAAGCCGCGGATCTTGACCTGGTCGTCGGCGCGGCCCAGGAACCGCAGCTCGCCGTCGGCGGCCCAGCGCACCACGTCGCCGGTGCGGTACATGCGGGAGCCGGGCGGGCCGTGGGGGTTGGCGACGAAGGCGCCCGCGGTGAGGCCGGGCTGGTCGAGGTAGCCGCGGGCCAGGCCGGTGCCCGCCAGGTACAACTCGCCGGGCACCCCGGGCGGCACCGGGGCCAGGTCGGCGTCGAGCACGTAGGCGGCCATGCCGTCGAGCGGGCGGCCGATCGGGATGACCTCGGGCGACTGGCCCTCCACGGCGTGGGTCGTGGCGAACGTGGTGGTCTCGGTGGGGCCGTAGCCGTCGATGACGGTGAGGTCGGGGCAGGCGCGGCGCACGCGGCGCACGGCGGCGGCGGGCACGACGTCGCCGCCGGTGAGGACGGCGCGCAGCCCGGCGAAGGCGGCGGGGTCCTCCTGGGCGAGCACGCGGAACAGGCCCGCGGTGATCCAGGCGGCGGTCACGTCGTGCGCGCGCAGGTCGACCTCGCCGGGCGGGGCGACGACGGCGGTGCGGCCGGTGAGCAGCGGGACCCAGACCTCGTAGGTGCTGGCGTCGAAGGCGTGCGGGGAGTGCACGAGCACGCGGTCGTGGGCGCTGCCCGCGAAGCGGCTGTCGGCGGCCAGGGCGGTGATGTCGCGGTGGCGGACGGCCACGCCCTTGGGCACGCCGGTCGAGCCGGAGGTGTACATGACGTAGGCGAGGCTGTCCGGGGTCACCGCCGCGGCCGGGGCCGGGCCCTCGGCGCGGGCGTCGGGGGCGAGGACGCGCCCGGGGTAGCCCTCGGGGGCCTGGCGGTCGGTGATGAGCACCCCGGCGCCCGCCGCGGCCAGGATCTGCCGGTTGCGCTGTTCGGGGGCGCGGGCGTCCAGCGGCAGGTAGGCCCCGCCCGCCTTGAGGACGGCCAGCTCGGCGACGAGGACGTCCGGCGAGCGCTCCAGCAGCAGGCCGACGCGGTCCTCGGGGCGCAGGTCCAGCGCGCGGGCGAGGTCGTCGGAGCGGGCGTCGAGGTCGGCGTAGGTGAGCGTGCCCCGCGCGGAGGTGACCGCAACGGCGTCCGGGGTGTCGCGGACCTGCCGGGCGAAGACGTCGAGCACCGTGGCGGGCTCGGTCGCCGCGGCGGCGCGGTCACCGACGCCCAGGACGTCGGCGGCGTCCTGGGGGGACATCATGGCGAGTCGGCCGATGGGGAGGGTGGGGTCGGCGACCGCGGAGTCGAGCAGGGTGAGCAGGTGCGCGGCCATCCGCTCGACGGTGGCGGCGTCGAAGAGCTCGGTGGCGTACTCGACCGAGCCGGACAGCACCCCGTCGGTCTCCTGGAACTCCCAGGTCAGGTCGAAGTTGGCGCTGTGCCTGCCGACCTCGACCCCGGTGGCGGCCAGGTCGGCGAAGCCCCCCTGCGCGGGCGGGGTGTTCTGGAGCAGGACCATCACGTCGAACAGCGGGTTGCGGCCAGCGTCCCGCCCGCCCGCCACCGTGCCGACGAGCTGGTCGAAGGGCGTCTCGTCGTGGGTGAACGCCTCCAGCGCGGTCTCGTTGACCCGCGACAGGAAGTCGTGGAAGGACAGTGCCGGGTCCACTTCGGACCGCAGGACGACGGTGTTGACGAAGAAGCCGACCACGCGCTCCAGCTCGGGGCGGCCCCGGCCGGTGGTGACGGTGCCGACGGCGACGTCGCGCTGGCGGGCGTAGCGGGAGAGCAGGACCTGGCAGGCGGCGACGAGCGTGGTGTACAGGGTGGTCTGGCGGGAGCGGGCCAGCTCGGCCAGCCGGGCGCTCAGCTCGCGGGACAGGGTGAACCCGTGCACCGCGCCGTGCCCGCCGCGCACCGCGGGCCGGGGCCGGTCGGTGGGCAGCTCCAGCGGGGTGAGCCCGGCCAGCTTGGCCTCCCAGTGCGCGATCTGCTCGCGCAGCGCGCCGCCGGAGAGGCGGTCGCGCTGCCAGACGGCGAAGTCGCCGTAGGCCACCGGGAGCGCGGGCAGCTCGGCCTCCTCCCCGCGCAGCGCCGCCGAGTACAGCAGGCCCAGCTCGCCGACGAGCACGCCCATCGACCAGCCGTCGGTGGCGATGTGGTGGGCGATCAGCATGAGCACGTGCTCGGTGTCGGACTCGGTGACCAGCACGGCCCGCGCCACCGGTCCGGTGCGCAGGTCGAAGGGCCGGGCGTACTCCTCCTCCAGCACTCCAGGACGGGCGTCCACCATCGTCATGGGCAGCCCCGAGGGCGGGTGGACGACCTGCACGGGCCCGTCGGCGTAGGTCGTGCGCAGGGCCTCGTGCCGGGCGGCGAGCGCGTCCAGAGCCCGGCCGAGCGCGGCCCGGTCCAGCGTGCCGGTCAGGCGCAGCGCGACGGCGCTGGTGTAGTCGCTGCCGCCGAACTCGGTGAGGAACCACAGCCTGCGCTGGGCGCTGGACAGCGGCAGCGCTCCGCCGCGGTCGGCGGGCGGGATCACGTCGGCACGGCGTGCCTTGCCCGCGAGCCGCTGGGCCAGTTGCTCCCGCAGGTTGGCGGGCAGCTTGGCGGCACGGTCCTGGCGCGAGGACGTCATCGTCGGTTCTCCTCAGGCTTGCTGGTCTAGGGCGGCGAGTTCGAGGTCGCGGAGGATGTGGTCCTCCACGACCTCGGCCAGGGCCGCCACGGTGCGCGCGGTGAGCACGTCGCGCGGGGTCAGGGCGACGTCGAAGGCCTCGCGGGCGCGGGAGCTGACCTGCAGCCCGCGCACCGAGTCACCGCCGAGGTCGAAGAAGCTGTCGGTCACGCCGACCTCGGCCAGGTCGAGGACCTCGGCCCAGATCAGGGCCAGGACGGCCTCGGTGTCGGTCCGCGGGGCGACGCGGTCCGCGCGCGGCGCCGGGGCGCCGGGGTCGGGCAGCCCCGCGCGGTCGAGCTTGCCGTTGGGGGTCAGCGGCAGGGCCGGGAGCGCGACGACCACCGACGGCACCAGGTAGTCCGGCAGCGACGTGGCCAGCGCGGCACGCAGCTCCTCGGTGTCCTGGGCGCCGGTCACATAGGCGACCAGGCGCTGGTCCCTGACGACGACGACCGCGTCGGCCACGCCCGGCTGCTCGCGCAGGCGGGCCTCGATCTCGCCGAGCTCGACCCGGAAGCCGCGGACCTTGACCTGGTGGTCGGTGCGCCCGAGGAACTCCAGCGTGCCGTCGGCGAGCCAGCGGACCCGGTCCCCGGTGCGGTACATCCGGTCGCCCGGCACGCCGTGCGGGTCCGGGATGAACCGGTCGGCGGTGAGGCCGGGGCGGCCGAGGTAGCCGCGGGCCAGGCCGGCGCCCGCGACGTGCAGCTCACCCGGCGCGCCGATCGGGACCGGGCGCAGGTCGGCGTCGAGGACGTGCACCCGGGTGCCCGGGATCGGCGTGCCGATGGGCGTGCCCCCGCCGGGCTCCAGCGCCCCGCTCCACGCGGTGACCACAGTGGACTCGGTGGGGCCGTAGGCGTTGACCATGCGCCTGCCCGGGGCCCACCTGCGGACCAGCTCGGGGGTGCACGCGTCGCCGCCGGAGACCAGGGTGCGCAGGTCGGGCAGGGCGACGTCGGCCCCGAGGGTGGCCAGGGCGACCGGCGGGATCAGCGCGTGGGTCACCCGGTGGCGGGTGAGCACCTCGGCGAGGTGCTCACCCAGCAGCGGGCCCTCCGGCGGGACGACCAAGGCCGCGCCCGCGGGCAGGGCCAGGCACAGCTCGAGGATCGAGGCGTCGAAGCTGGGCGAGGAGAACTGCAGGACCCGGTCGCCCTCGGTGACCTGGAAGTGGTCGATCTCCGCGGCGGCGAAGACCGGCAGCCCGGCGTGGGAGACGGTGACCCCCTTGGGGGTGCCGGTCGAGCCCGAGGTGTAGATGACGTACGCCGGGTGCTCGGGCGCCACCCTGACGCCCGGGGCGTGCTCGGGCACGCAGGCGTCGGCGGGCAGCTGGGGCTGGCCGGTGGCGTCGAGGACGAGGTGGCGGGTCCCCGGCGGCAGGACGGCCGCCGACAGGGTGTCGGTGAGCACGAGCAGCGGGGCGGCGTCGGCGAGCATGAACGCGATGCGCTCGCCCGGGTAGGCGGGGTCGATGGGCAGGAACGCCGCCCCCGCCTTCCACACCGCGAGCTGGGCGACCACGATGTCGACCGACCTGGGCAGCGCCAGGGCGACGATGGTCTCCGGGCCCGCGCCCTCGGCGACCAGCAGGTGCGCGAGGCGGTTGGCGCGGATGTCCAGCTCCGCGTAGGTGATCTCGCCGTGCGCGCCCAGCAGGGCCGGGAGCGCCGGTGTCCTGGCGACCTGGTCGGTGATCAGGTCGGGCAGCAGCGGCGGGACGTCGGTCACCACCGCGCCGCTCCACCGGGCCAGGAGCTCCCGGTCGGCCTCGGGGCGCAGGTCCAGGGCGGCCAGCGGGGTGGCGGGGTTGGCGGCCAGGGTGAGCAGCAGCGACAGCACCTGGGCGCACAGCCGCCGGGCGGTGTGCCCGGTGACCAGGTCCGGGTCGTAGCCCAGTTCCACGCCGAACTGCTCCCCGGGCGCCGCCACGAGGGTGAGCGGGTAGTTGGTGGTCTCGCGGGCGTCGATGTCGCGCAGGCGGGGGCCGGGGCCCTCGGCCGGGCGGACGGGGTAGTTCTCGAAGACCACGATGCTGTCGAAGGCGGCGACCCCGGCGGGCAGGTCGCTGGCGGCCTGGGCCACCGCGGGAGGCACGTGCTGGGCCGCGCGGGCGGCGGCCTGGTCGGCCTGCAGGGTCCGCAGCCAGCGCACCACCGGCTGCGCCCCGGGCATCCGGACGCGGACCGGCAGCGTGGTGATGAAGATGCCGGTGATGCGGTCCACGCCGGGCAGGTCGGCGGGCCTGCCCGCGGCGGTCGCGCCGAAGCAGACGTCGCGCTGTCCGCTGTGCGCGGCGAGCAGCAGCGCCCACGCGCCCTGGACCAGGGCGTTGAGGGTGAGCTGGTGGCGCTTGGCGAAGGCGGTCAGCTCCGCGGTGCGCGCGGTGTCCAGCGACTCCGTCACCCAGGTGCTGGAGCGGGTCGCGTGGGCCGGGTCCGGCCTGCGGTCCAGCGGCAGCGGGGTGGGCTCGGCGAAGCCCGCCATCACCCGCCGCCAGTGCGCCTCGGCGCTCTCGTCGTCCTGGGTGGACAACCAGCGCAGGTACTCGCGGAACGGCGGCCGGTCGGCCACGGCGGGGGACTCGCCCCCGCGCAGGGCCGGGTAGGCGTCGAGGACGTCGGCCAGCACGTGGAAGACGCTCCAGCCGTCGAGCAGGACGTGGTGGAAGGTCCACATGACCCGCACCTCGGTGGGCGAGACGGTGGCCAGGGCGACGCGCAGCAGCGGCGGCGCGGTGAGGTCGATGCCGTGGGCCTTGTCGGCCTCCAGGAACCCGTGCAGCCGGGAACCCCGCTCCTCGGCGCTCAGGCCGGTCCAGTCGAGCCGGGTGATGGGCAGCTCCGCGTCGCGGTGCACCACCTGGACCGGCTCGTCCAGGCCGTGCCAGGCCATGGCGCTGCGCAGGACGGGGGTGTGGGCGACGACGTGGCGCCAAGCGGCGGCCAGCGCGTCGACGTCGTCGACACCCTCGGCGATGAAGGTGACCTGTTCGAGGTAGACGCCCTGCGCGGTCTGGGACAGGCCGTGGAACACCATGCCCGCCTGCATCGGCGTCAGCGGGTGGATGTCCTCGACGTCGCCCGCCGTCAGCCTGTCCACCTGCGACTGGTCGAGCCGCACGAGGGGGAAGTCCGACGGGCTGTGGCCGCCCGCGCCCGGCGCGGCGCAGTGGGCGATGATCGCCCGCAGGGCCGCGGCGAGGCCGTCGGCGAGGCCGCCGACCGTCTCCGCGCGGTGGACCTCGGTCCCGTAGAGCCAGGTGATGGCCAGCCGGTCGCCCTCGACCCTGGCGACGATGTCGAGCAGGTGCGGGCGCGCGGCCCGCGGGCTGACGTCGGACTCCAGGGCGCCGACGCCGGTGATCAGCTCGCCGGTGAGCGCGGACCAGTCGAAGCGGCCCAGGTAGTTGAACCCGACGGCCTGCTCGGGCACCGCGACGAACTCCGGGTGCCGGGCGAGGTGGCGCAGGGCCCCGTAGCCGACGCCGTTGCGCGGCATGGCGCGCAGGCTCTCCTTGGTCGCCCGCAGCGCCGACCCCCAGTCCCCGCGGGCGCCGAGCGCCACCGGGTACATGGAGGTGAACCAGCCGACGGTCCGGGAGAGGTCGACGGTCTCATCGGCGCCCGCGGCGCCGAGGACGTCCTCCTCCCGGCCGTGGCCCTCCACCTCGACCAGCACCCGCTCGCGCCCGGTCCACTCGGTGAGGACCTGGCCCAGCGCGGTGAGCAGCACGTCGTTGACGCGCGTGTGGTAGGCGGCGGGGACCTCGCGCAGCAGGGCCCTCGTCTCGGACTCGTCCAGCCAGACGGTGTGCTCGGCGGTGGACTCGGCGGTGTTGGCGCCGGGCAGGTCCACCGGCAGCGCGCCGCCCGCGTCGGCGGTCACCGCGCGCCAGTGGGCGATCTCGTCGTCGAACCCGCCCGCGGCGGCGTGGGCCGCCAGGCGGCGGGCCCAGTCGCGGAAGGAGGTGGTGCGCCTGCCGAGGTCGACCCGCTCCCCCGCCACGGCCTGGCGGTAGGCGGTGTCGAGGTCTTCCAGCAGTACCCGCCACGACACGCCGTCGATGACCAGGTGGTGGGCGGCCAGCAGCAGCGTCGGCTCGTCCCCGGGAACCAGCACCGCGTTGATCAGCGGGCCGTTCGCCAGGTCGAAGTCGTGCGCCTTGTCCACATCGGACGTCCGGAGCACGGGGCGGTCGGCCGGGGCGGGGTTGGACTGGGTCCAGCCGCCCTCGGCGGGGGTGTAGCGCATCCGGAGGGCGTCGTGGTGCTCGAGGAGGGCGCGCAGGGCGCGGTCCAGGGCACCGGTGTCCACCCCGGGCGCGAGGGTCAGCGTGACCGACTGGTCGAAACGCGCGGGCTCCGGGCCGATGGTGGCGAAGAACCAGTGCTGGACCGGGGTGAGCGGCGCGTCGCCGGTGACCGGGCCGTGGCCGCCCGCGGTGGGCAGGGCCTGGGCGACGGCGGCGAGACCCGCCACGGTCGGGTGGTCGAACACGTCGCGCGGGGTGATCCGCAGCCCGTGGGCGCGGGCCCGGGACACCACCTGGATGCTCAGGATCGAGTCGCCGCCGAGGCCGAAGAAGTCGTCGTCGACCCCGATGCCCTCGACGCCGAGGACCCCGCTCCACACCTCCGCCAGGGCGGACTCCGCGGCCGTGCGCGGGGCGATGTGGCCCGCGGTGCTGACCACGTCCGCGGCGGGTTCCGGGAGGGCGTGCCGGTCGACCTTGCCGTTGGCGTTCAACGGGAACGCCGTCATCAGCACGAACGCCGACGGGACCATGTAGTCCGGCAGCAGCCCGGCGACGTGGGCGCGCAGGGTCTCGGTGTCGAGCCCGCCGGTGTTGATCCCGCCAGTGCCGATTTCGCCAGTGGCGGGCACCGCGTAGGCGACCAGGCGCTTGCGGCCGGTGTCCGTCTGCCGGACGACCACGACGGCCTGGGCGACGGCGGGGTGCGCGGCCAGCACGGCCTCGACCTCGCCGGGCTCGATGCGGAAGCCGCGGATCTTGACCTGGTCGTCGGCCCGCCCGAGGAACCGCAGCGTCCCCTCGTCGGTCCAGGAGACGACGTCGCCGGTGCGGTACAGCCGCTCCCCCGGGCGCCCGAACGGGTCGGGCACGAACCGTTCGGCGGTCAGCCCCGGCCTGCCGAGGTAGCCGCGGGCCAGGCCGGCGCCGCCGAGGTACAGCTCACCCGGGGCGCCCACGGGGACCGGGCGCCTGCGCGCGTCGAGCACGTGGGCGCGGACCCCGTCGAGCGGGGCGCCGATCGGGATGACGTCCGGCACCTGCTCGGGCACGCGGAAGGCGGTGGCGAAGGTCGTGGTCTCGGTCGGCCCGTAGCCGTCGACCACGGTCAGCCCCGGGCACGCGGCCAGCACCGCGCGCACGGACGCCGCGGGCACGACGTCGCCGCCGGTCCACACCTCCCGCAGCCCGGCCAGCGCGGCGGGCTCGTCCTCGGCGATCACCCGGAACAGCCCGGCGGTCAGCCACAGGCCGCTGACGCCGTGCGCGGTGATCGCCTCCCGCAGCGCGACCGGGTCGAGGTCGCCCGGTGGGGCCACCGCGACCCGGCCGCCGCGCAGCAGCGGCGCCCACACCTCGTAGGTCGTCGCGTCGAAGGCCAGCGGCGAGTGCAGGAGCACGCAGTCGTGCCCGGCGAAGCGGCTGTCGTCGGTGAGCGAGACGATGTCGCGGTGTCGGACGGCCACCCCCTTCGGGGTTCCCGTCGACCCCGAGGTGAACATCACGTAGGCCAGGCTGTCCGGCGCCACGTCCACGCCCGGCACGTCCTCGGGCTCCCCCGCGGTGTCGTCGACCCGCTGGGTCTGTCCAAGGTGGACAGCCGTCGCGCTCCACCCGTCGTCGGTGAGCACGACTCGGGCGCCCGCCTGGTCGACGAGCTCGCGCAGTCGTCCCACCGGGGCGCGGGTGTCCAGCGGCAGGTAGGCGCCGCCCGCCTTCAGCACGGCCAGCTCGGCCACCACGACGTCCGGGGAGCGCTCGAGCAGGAGCGCGACCGGCTGCTCGGCCGTCACGCCCAGCCGCAGCAGGCGGTGGGCCAGCCGGTTGGCGCGCGCGTCCAGCTCGGCGCGGCTCCAGGCCACCCCATCGGCGGCGACGGCGGCCGCGGCCGGGTCCAGCGCCACCAGCGACGACCAGCGCCGGGTGACGGTGTCCGCCTCGGGCTCGGCCGCGTCATCGGCCGTCAGCCACCGCTGGCCCCCGATGAACACCGGCAGGTCGCCCAGCGGGGTCATCGGGTCGGCGGCGATGGCGCTCAGCAGCAGTTCCAGGTGGTCGGCGAGCCTGCGCGCGGTGCCCTCGTCGAACAGGTCGGGGTCGTGGTCGATGTCGATGACCAGCTCGTCGCCGGGGCGCACCACGACGCTGATCGGGTAGTTGGTGGGCTCGGTGTCGGTGCTCCCGACCAGCCGCACGCCGGTCGCGTCCAGGGCGCCGGTGTCGAACGGGTAGTTCTCGAACACGACGATGCTGTCGAAGAGGTTCCCGCCCGCGGGCACGCCGCTCCAGGCGCGCAGCTGGGCCAGGGCGGCGTGGTCGTAGCGGCGGGCCTCGGACTGCCGGGCCTGCACCTGCGCCAGCCAGGCCGCGGCGGGCCGGTCGCCGGGCACCTTCAGCCGGGTGGGCACGGTGTTGATGAACATGCCCACCATCGACTCCACGCCCGGCAGGTCCGGCGGGCGGCCGGAGACGGTCGTGCCGAACACGACGTCGTCCGTGCCGCCGAAGCGGGACAGCAGCAGCGCCCACGCGCCCTGCACCACCGTGCTGGCGGTGAGCCCGTGCCGCTGGGCCTGGGCGCGCAGCCGCGCGGACCCCTCCGCCGAGAGCGCCAGGCGCACGCTGCGGCTGGACGCGGCCCGGTGCGCCCCGACCGGGTGCCGGTCGAACGGCAGCGGGGTCGTGGCGGTCAGGTCGGCCAGCTCGGCGCGCCAGAAGCGCTCGGCGGCGGCGTGGTCGCGCTCGGCGAGCCACGCCAGGTAGTCGCGGAAGGGGGCGCGGACCGGCGGCTCGGGGACCGGGCGGCCGGTCAGGGCGGCGTAGCGGGCGCACACCTCGGCGAAGACCTCCGCGGCGCTCCAGCCGTCGAGCAGGACGTGGTGGAAGGTCCAGACGACCAGCGCGGTGTCGCCGTCGCCGGGCGCGATCGCCACGCGCAGCAGCGGCGGCTCGGTCAGGTCCACGCCGCGGGCGCGGTCCTCGGCCAGGAAACGGGCCAGGGCGTCCTCGTCGGGCAGCTCCAGCGTCGTCACCGACAGCGCGGCGTCACCGCGGACCACCTGCACCGGCTCGGCGACCCCGTTCCACACCACCTGGGTGCGCAGCACGGGGTTCGCCGCGACGGTCTCGCGCCACGCCGTGGCGAGCGCGGACAGGTCGCCGACGCCGGAGAGGGTGAGCACGACCTGGTTGAAGTAGGCGTCCCCCTCGCCGTCGACCAGGGTGTGGAACACCATGCCCGCCTGCATCGGCGTCAGCGGGTAGACGTCCTCGACCACGCCGGTCAGGGCGTCCACCTGGGACTGGTCGAGCCGGGCGAGCGGGAAGTCCGACGGGGTGGCCCCGCCCGCGCCGGGCTCGGCGCAGTGCGCCACGATCGCCCGCAGCGCGGACAGCAGCCCGTCGGCCAGCTCGCGCACCGTGCTCTCGTGGTGGGTCCCGCGGTCGTGGTACCAGGTGAACTCCAGCCCGCCGTCGCGGACCTGGCCGACCACGTCGAGCTGGTGCGGGCGCGGCATGTCCGGGTGCGCCTGGCCGCCGAGGCCGCCGCGCACCCCGCGGACCAGGCCGCTGCCGGTCGTCCAGTCGAACTGCCCGAGGTAGTTGAAGCTGATCCGCGGCGGCTCGCCGGACACCGACGGGTCGCCGGAGAGGTGTCGCAGCGCGCCGTGCCCGACGCCGCGCGCCGGGATCGCCCGCAGGTCTTCCTTGGTGGTCTTGAGCGCGGTGGCCCAGTCCGGGTGCGCGCGCAGCACGACGGGGTAGAGCGCGGTGAACCACCCGACGGTGCGGGACAGGTCGGCCGCGGGGCCGTCCAGGACGTCGGCCTCGCGGCCGTGCCCCTCCAGGTCGACCAGGACGCGGTCGCGGCCCGTCCACGCGGTCAGCACGTGGCCCAGCGCGGCCAGCATGACGTCGTTGACCTGGGTCCGGTAGGTGCTGGGCACCTCGTGCAGCAGCGCCTTGGTGTGCTCGGCGTCCAGGCGCACCGAGACGGTGCCCATGGACCCGATGGTCCCCGGGCCGTCCCCGTCGACCGGGAGCCCCGGGTCGGCGTCGACGGTGCTCCAGTGCCCGATCTCGCCGTCGAACCCGCCCGCGGTGGTGTGGGCGTGCAGGCGGCGGGCCCAGTCGCGCCAGGACGTGGTCTTGGCGGGCAGCTGGGCGTCGCCGCCCTGGGCCCGGGTGTAGGCGGTGGCGAGGTCTTCCAGCAGGATTCGCCAGGAGACGCCGTCGACGACCAGGTGGTGGGCGGCGAGCACGAGCAGCGGCTGGTCGCCGGGCACGAACGCGGCCCGCAGCAGGGGCCCGTTCTCCAGGTCGAGCCCGCGCGCCAGTTCCTCGGCGTCCACGGCCCCGACCAGCAACTCGACCTGCTCGGCGGCGACGCCGCGCTGGCGCCAGCGGGACTCGTGGCGGGTGAACCGGGTCCGCAGGGCGTCGTGGTGCTCGACCAGCGCCGTCAGCGCGCGGCGCAGGGCCTCGACGTCGACGGCCGGGTCCAGCTCCAGGGCCGCCGACTGGGTGAACAGGGCGTGGTCGGGGTTGGGGGCGTCGAGGAACCAGTGCTGGACCGGGGTCAGTGGCGCGGGGCCGGTCACCGGGCCCTGGTCGACGGCGGGCGCGTCGCCCACCTTCCCGGCGCGGGCGGCGAGCGCGGCGACGGTGGGGTGGCCGAACACGTCGCGGGCGGTCAGCGCCAGGCCCGCGGCCCTGGCCCGGGAGACCACCTGGATGCTCAGGATGGAGTCGCCGCCGAGCTCGAAGAAGTTGTCCGTCGCGCCGATCCGGTCGCGGCCGAGCAGCGTGGCCCAGATGTCGGCCAGCGCGCGCTCGGCGTCGGTGCGGGGCTCGACGTGGGCGGCGGCGGGCGCGGCGGACCAGTCCGGCTCGGGCAGCGCGCGCCGGTCGACCTTGGCGTTCTTGTTCAGCGGCAGCGCGGCGATCGGCACGAGCACCGAGGGCACCATGTAGTCCGGCAGCGACTGGGCGAGGAAGTCGCGCAGGGCGCGCTGGTCGGGGTCGTGGCCGGGGGTGGCCACGACGTACCCGACGAGCCGGGTCCGGCCCGAGGGCCGGTAGGCGACGACGACGGCCTGCGCGACGTCCGGGTGCCGGGTGAGGGCGGCCTCGATCTCGGCGGGCTCGATGCGGAAGCCGCGGATCTTCACCTGGTCGTCGGCGCGGCCGAGGAAGTCCAGCGTGCCCTCGGCCGACCAGCGCGCGAGGTCGCCGGTGCGGTACATCCGGGTGCCGGGCGTGCCCAGCGGGTCGGGCATGAACCGCTCCGCGGTGAGACCGGGCCTGGCCAGGTATCCCCTGGCCAGCCCGGCCCCGGCGAGGTAGAGCTCCCCAGGCGCGCCGATCGGCGCCGGACGCAGGTCGGCGTCCAGCACGTAGGCGCGCATGCCGTCGAGCGGTCTGCCGATTGGCAGGCTCTCGGGGACCTCGCCCGTCAATGGGTGGTTGGTCGCGAACGTGGTGGTCTCGGTCGGGCCGTAGACGTCGGCCACGGTGAGCTCGGGGCAGGCGGCCCGCACGGCGCGCACCGACGCCGCGGGCACCACCTCGCCGCCGGTCCAGACCTCGCGCAGCCCCGCGAGGCAGCCGGGGTCGTCCTCGGCGACGAGGCGGAACAGGCCGGTGGTGAGGAACAGGCCGGTGACGCCGTGCGTGCCGATGGCGTGGCGCAGGACGCCGGGGTCCAGGTCGCCGGGCGGGGCGACGACGACCTGGCCGCCGCCCAGCAGCGGGACCCACACCTCGTAGGTGCTGGCGTCGAAGGCCAGCGGGGAGTGCATGAGCACGCGCTCGTGGCCACCGCCTGCGAAGCGGCTGTCGACGGCCAGCGCGACCACGTCGCGGTGGCGCACCGCCACGCCCTTGGGCTTGCCGGTCGAGCCGGAGGTGAACATCACGTACGCGAGGTGATCGGGCGTCAGGTCGACGGCCGGGGCGTGCGTCGGCTCGTCGGCCAGCGTCGGGTCGTCGGCCAGGACGACGGGGCCGTCGTGGGCCTGCCGCGCGGTCTCGGCGCGCGCCGCGTCGGTGATCACGACCGTCGCGCCGGACTCGGCGAGCAGGTCGCGCAGCCGGGAGACCGGCGCGCGGGTGTCCAGCGGCAGGTACGCCGCGCCCGCGGTGACGACCGCCAGTTCCACGGCCACCACCTCCGGCGACCGCTCGAGCAGCAGGGCGACCGGGCGGTCGGGCACCGCGCCGAGGGCGAGCAGGCGGTGCGCGAGGCGGTTGGCCTTGGCCGCCAGCTCGCCGATCGTCACCGAGACGCCGTCGGCGAGCACGGCGGGCACGTCCGGGGCGGTGCGGGCGCGCTCGGCGATCAGCTCGGGCAGCGTCCGCGCGGGCGGCTCGGGACTGGTGCCGTGCCAGGCGGTGAGGGTGCGGAGCTCGGCGTCGTCGAGCACGGGGATGTCCAGCGCGGGGCGGGCCGGGTCGGCGGCGATGCCGCGCAGCAGGGTCAGCAGCCTGACCGCGAGCCGCCGGACGGTGGCCGCGTCGAACAGCGCCGGGTCGTAGCCGAAGGCCAGGCCCAGCTCCGGCCCCGGGTAGACGACGACGCTCAGCGGGTAGTTGGTCGTCTCCACGCCGCTCAGCTCGCGCAGCCGCAGGCCGTGCTCGGCGGCGGCGTCGGCGTCGACCGGGTAGTTCTCGACCACGACGATGCTGTGGAACAGCGGGGCGCGCTCGGGCAGCGCGGCGCCCGAGCGCATCCTGGCCTGCGGGAGGTGGTCGTGGCGCTGGGCGCGGGTCTGGGCGTCCTGCAGGTCGCGCAGCCAGGGCAGCAGCGACTCGCCCGGGGCGACCCGCACGCGGGTGGGGATCGTGTTGATGAACATGCCGACCATCGACTCGACGCCGGGCAGCTCGGCGGGGCGGCCCGAGACGGTGGTGCCGAAGAGCACGTCGCGGGTGCGGTCGTGGTGGGCCAGCAGCAGTGCCCACGCGCCCTGCATGAGGGTGCCCAGCGTCAGGCCGGAGCGCTGGGCGAGGTCGCCGAGGGCCGCGGTGGTGCCGGTGTCGAGGCGGACGTCCTCGCGGGCGAAGGACTCGGCCTGGTGGGTGACCGTCGGGGGGCGGTCGAAGGGCAGCGGGGTGGGCTCGGTGACGCCGTCGAGGACGGCGTGCCAGTGCGCCTCGGCCTCGGCGGTGTCCTGGGCGGCCAGCCAGGCCAGGTGGTCGCGGAACGGCGGGCGGTTCGCCGGGTCGATGGGCGTGCCGTCGCGCAGGGCGGCGTGGTGGGCGAAGACGTCGGACAGGACGTGGAACAGGCTCCAGCCGTCGAGCAGCACGTGGTGGAAGGTCCACACGACCCGCACCTCGGTGGCCGAGAGCCGGATCAGGCCCACCCGGTGCAGCGGGGCGCGGCGCAGGTCGATGCCCTCGGCGCGGTCCTCGGCCAGCAGCCGGGCCCGCTCGTCGGCCTGGTCGTCCACATCGGACCAGTCGAGCATCCGGATGGGGAGCACGGCGTCGCGGCGGACTCGTTGCAGCGGCACGGGGACGTCGTCCCAGACCAGCTCGGCGCGCAGGGCGGGGGTGCGCTCGGCGACGGCGCGCCACGCCTGGGCGAGCAGCTCGGGGTCGGGCACGCCGTCCAGGACGAGGTCGATCTGCTGCAGGTAGGCGCCCGCGCCGTCCTGGGAGTGGAAGGCCATGCCCGCCTGGGCGGGCGTCAGCGGGAACAGGTCCTCGACGCCGGTGTCGACCAGGGCGTCCACCTGGGACTGGGTGAGCCCCGCGAGCGGGAAGTCCGACGGGGTGCGGCCACCCGCGCCCGGCTGCGCGCAGTGGGCGATGACCTCGGCGAGCGCGGCGGCCAAGGCGTCGGCCAGCCGGGCGACGGTGGTGTCGTCGTGGACGTCGGGCGAGTAGAACCAGGTGGTCTCCAGCTCGCCCGCCTCGACCCGGGCCACGACGTCGAGCAGGTGCGGGCGCGGGGTGGCGGGGTCGGCGGTGAGCGCCAGGTCCCGCTCGACGGTGGCCGCGAGCGCCCCGGTGCCGGGCAGGTCGGCCTGGCCGAGGTAGTTGAAGCTGATCAGCGGTTCGGCCTTGGCCAGGCGGGGGTCGCCCGCCAGCCTGCGCAGGGCGCCGTAGCCGATGCCCCGGCGCGGCACCGCGCGCAGGTCCTCCTTGGTCCCCTTGAGGGCGTGCGCCCAGTCCTGGTGGCCGCGCAGCACGACCGGGTACATGGCGGTGAACCAGCCGACGGTGCGGGAGAGGTCGATGCCGGGCAGGAGGTCGTCCTCGCGGCCGTGCCCCTCCAGGGTGACCGGCACGCGCCCGCGCCCGGTCCAGTCGGCGAGGACCCGGCCGAGCGCGGCCAGCAGGACGTCGTTGACCTGGGTGCGGTAGGCGTCGGGAACCTGGTGCAGCAGCGCCGAGGTCTGCTCGGCGGTCAGCCGGACCGAGACCGAGCGCACGCCGGTGGCCGGGGCCGACCGGTCGACGGGCAGTGCCGGGTCCACCTCCAGCGTCCGGGCCCAGTGGTCGGCCTCGTCGGCGAACTCGGCGGTGTGCGCGGCCAGGCCCCGGGCCCAGTCGCGGAACGAGGTGCTCTTGTCGCCCAGCCGCACGGGGTCGCCGCGGCGGGCCTGGTCGTAGGCGGTGCCCAGGTCCTCGAGCAGGATCTGCCAGGACACGGTGTCGACCACCAGGTGGTGCACGGCCAGCGCGAGCCGGGGCGCGGTGCCCGACTCGGCGAGCACGGCGCGCAGCAGCGGTCCGTTCGCGAGGTCGAACTCGCCTGCGTCGTCGTCCAGAGTGGACACGACGTGGAGAATTTCTCCGTGCTGGTGCTCGACAATGTGCTGGCGCCAGGTGTCGCCGGTCCGCTCGAAGCGGGTGCGCAGCGCGTCGTGGTGGTCGACGAGCGCCGCCAGCGCCGTGCGCAGGGCGGGCACGTCGACGCCGGGGGCGAGGGTGAGGACGAGTGACTGGTCGAACCGGCCGGGCACCGGGTTGGTGGCGAACATCCAGTGCTGGACCGGGGTCAGCGGAGCGTCACCGGTGACGCGGCCCTGCTCCGCGGTGACCTGGTCGGCCAGCGGGGTCACGTGCGGGGCGAGCGCGGCGACGGTCTGGTGCAGGAACAGGTCGCGCGAGACCAGCCGCAGCCCCGCGGCCCTGGCGCGGGCGGCCACCCGCAGGCCCAGGATGGAGTCGCCGCCGAGCAGGAAGAAGTTGTCGTGCACGCCGACGCGGGCCACGCCGAGCACCTCGGCCCAGATGGCCGCGAGCACGCGCTCGGTCTCGGTCCCGGCCTCGACGTGCTCGGCCCCGCCCGCGAACTCCGGCGCGGGCAGCGCGCGGCGGTCGAGCTTGCCGTTGGGGTTGAGCGGCATGGCGTCGAGCACCAGGATCGCGGCCGGGACCATGTGCTCGGGCAGCGTCTGGGCGAGGAAGGCCCGCAACTCGACCGGGTCCGGCGCCGATCCGACCACATAGGACACCAGTCGGGGGTGGCCGCCGTCCTCGCGCACGACGGTGACCGCCTCGGCCACCGCGTCGTGGCGCACGAGCACGGCGTCGATCTCGCCCAGTTCCACCCGGAACCCGCGGATCTTGACCTGGTGGTCGGTGCGGCCCAGGTAGAGCAGCTCGCCGTCGGCGGTCCAGCGGACCACGTCGCCGGTGCGGTACATGCGCTCGCCCGGCGCGCCGTGGGGGTCGGCGACGAACCGGTCGGCGGTCAGCCCAGGCTGGTTGAGGTAGCCCCTGGCCAGGCCCCGGCCGCCGAGGAACAGCTCCCCCGGCACGCCGACGGGCACCGGGAGCAGCTCGGCGTCGAGCACGTAGGCGCGGGTCCCGGCGATCGGCGTGCCGATGGGGACCGGGGACTCGCCGTCGGGCGCGGAGCTGTACCAGGCGGTGGCGTAGACGGTGGCCTCGGTGGGCCCGTAGATGTTCGCCACGCGCGCGCCGGGCAGGGCCTCGGCCACCTGGCGGGCCACGTGCGGGGTCAGCGCCTCGCCCGCGAGGACCACCAGCTCCGGCGTCGCGCCGAGCCCGCCGTCGGCGAGCATCTGGGTGAACGCCGACGGGACGCCGCTGACCAGGGTGGAGCCCGCGGCCATGCCCTCGCCCAGGGCGAGCACGTCGCGGACCAGCTCGATCCGGCCGCCCGCGAGCAGCGGGCAGAAGATCTCGAAGACGGAGACGTCGAAGTTGAGCGAGGTGGAGGCGGCCACCCTGGACAGCAGGTCCGGGCCGAGGTCGGCGGCCGCCCAGGCGGCGAGGTCGGCGACCGACTCGTGGGCGACCACCACGCCCTTGGGCCTGCCGGTCGAGCCCGAGGTGTGGATGACGTAGGCGGGGTGCCCTGGCCGCAGGGCCGCGCGCCGGTCCGCGTCGGTGGGGGCGGCGGCGGGGCGCCCGGCGAGGTCGAGCTCGTCGAGGAACAGGGTGTCCACGCCGTCGCGCGCACCCGCCGCGGCCGTGGTGAGCAGCAGCGCGGGCCGGGTGTCGGCGAGCAGGAAGGCGATGCGCTCGGCCGGGTACCCGAGGTCGACCGGCTGGTAGGCCGCGCCCGCCTTGAGCACCGCGAGCAGGGCCACGATGAGGTCGGGGGTGCGGGGCAGGGCGACGGCGACGAAGCGCTCGGGCCCGGCGCCGTGCTCGATGAGCACCCTGGCCAGCCGGTTCGCGCGCTCGTCGAGGTCGCGGTAGGTCAGCTCCACGCCGTCGCAGGCCACGGCCGGGGCGTCAGGGGTGCGGGCGGCCTGGCGCTGGAACAGGTCGGGGAGCGTCGCGGGGGACGCCGTGGGCGCCGCCGCGGGCGGGTTCCAGTCCACCAGGACGCGCCAGCGCTCGTCGTCGGTCAGCGGGGACAGCTCCGCCAGGCGGGCGTCCGGGCCTGCGGCGAAGGCGGCCAGCAGCCGGGTCAGGTGCGTGCTGACCCGCTCGACGGTCGCCGGGTCGAACAGCGCGGTGTCGTACTCGACGGTGAGGGCGAGGGTGTCCGCGCGCGGGGTGAACTCGAAGACCAGGTCGAACCGGGACGCCTGCCGGGGCAGGTCGTGGTCGGACACCCGCAGCCCTGCGACCTCGCGCGCGGCGGGGGCGGGCTGCTGGAGCAGGACCAGCGCCTGCACGAGCGGGGTCCGGCTCGGGTCGCGCTCGGGGCGCAGTTCCTCCACCAGCCGGTCGAAGGGGACCTCGGCGTGGGCGAACATGGCCAGCACGGTGTCGCGGACCGCCGCGACGAACTCGGCGACGGTGCGCCTGGTGTCCACGTCGGAGCGCAGGACGACGGTGTTGACGAAGAAGCCCAGCAGGTCCTGCACTTCCGGGCGGTCGCGCCCGGCGGTGATCGTGCCGACGGCGACGTCGCGCTCGCGGGTGTAGTGCGACAGCAGCAGCTGCACGGCCGCGGTGAGCACGGTGAACAGCGAGGCGCCCTCGGCGCGCGCGAGCCGGGTGAGGGCGTCGGCGAGGTCGGCGGGGAGGTCGACGCGGTGGGCGGCGCCCGCGCGCGAGCGCACCCGGGGCCGGGGCCGGTCGGTCGGCAGGTCCAGCACGGGCAGCCCGGCGAGTTCGGTCCGCAGCGCGGCCAGGTGCCGCGCCAGGGCGTCGTCGGTCAGGCGGGCGTGCTGCCAGGTGGTGAAGTCGCGGTAGGTCACCGGGAGCGCGGGCACGGCGGGGGTCTCGCCCGCCAGCGCCGCCCGGTAGTGCTCGACCACCTCGTCGACGAGCAGGCGGACCGACCAGCCGTCGGTGACGATGTGGTGCTGGGCGAGCAGCAGCACGTGGTCGTCGTCGGCGGCGGTGACCAGCAGCGCGCGGGTCAGCGGGCCCTCGGCCAGGTCGAAGGGGACGCGGAGGTCGGCGGCCACCGCGCTGTCCACGTCGGTGGTCCGCACGGTCGCCAGCGGGATGTGGCCGTCCTCGGCGACAACCTGCGTGCCGCCCGCGAACGTCGTCCGCAGCGCGTCGTGCCTGCGGACCACGGCGGCCAGCGCGGCGCGCAGCGCGGTGGTGTCGACCGCGCCGCCGAGCCGCACGGCGACGCCGGTGTTGTACTCGGTGGAGCCCGGGTCGTTCTGGTCGAGCAGCCACAGCCTGCGCTGCGGGGCGGACAGCGGGGTCGCGCCGGGAGCGCGCGCCTCGATGGGGCCGGTGTCCACGCCCGCGGTGTCGATCACGGCGGCCAGCGCGGCGGGGGTGCGGGCCTCGAACACCGCGCGCAGGGGAACGGCGGCGTTCAGCCGGGCGAGCAGCCGGGTGGCCAGGATTGAGTCGCCGCCCAAGGCGAGGAAGTCGTCGTCGACGCCGACCTCGGGCAGGCCGAGCACGTCGGCCCAGGCCCGGGTGACCGCGGCCTCGGTGGCCGTGCGCGCCCCGGCCGCCTCGCGGGTGCGCCAGACGGGCTCGGGCAGCGCGGCGCGGTCGAGCTTGCCGTTGGGCGAGAGGGGGAACGCCGTCATCGGCACGACGGCGGCGGGGACGAGGTGGGCGGGCAGGACCTCGGCGACGCGCTCGCGCAGTCCGTCGGACTCACCGAGGACGTAGGCGACCAGGCGCTTGAGCCCACTGGCGTCGGCACGGGCCACCACCACGGCGTCGCGCACGCCGGGCTGCTCGCGCAGCACCGCCTCCACCTCGCCGGGCTCGACCCGGAAGCCGCGGATCTTGACCTGGTGGTCGGCGCGGCCCAGGAAGCGCAGCTGCCCGTCCTCGCCGCGGCGCACCAGGTCGCCCGTGCGGTACATGCGGGCGCCCGGCGCGCCGTAGGGGTCGGGCAGGAAGCGCTGCGCGGTCAGCCCCGGGCGGCGCAGGTACCCGCGGGCCAGCCCGATGCCCGCCACGTACAGCTCGCCGCTGTCGGCCGGGCGCAGGTCCCCGTCGAGCACGTAGGCCCGGGCGCCGGGGATCGCGCTGCCGATGGGGACGTCCCCGCCGGGGCTCAGCGGCTCGCTCCAGGTGCTGACCACAGTGGACTCGGTGGGGCCGTAGGCGTTGACCATCCTGCGGCCGGGGGCCCAGTGCCGCACCAGCTCCGGCGGGCAGGCGTCGGCCCCGACGATCAGGGTGCGCAGGTGCGGCAGGTCGGTGCCGGGGTCCACGGTGGCCAGCGCCACCGGCGGGATCAGGGTGTGGGTGACCCGGTGGCGGTTCAGCACGTCGGCCAGGTCCCTGCCGAGCAGGGGGCCCGGCGGGGGGACGACCAGGGCGGCGCCCGCGGGCAGCGACAGGCACAGCTCGAGGATCGAGGCGTCGAAGCTGGGCGAGGAGAACAGCAGCACCCGGTCGCCCGCGCTCACCTGGAAGTGCTCGATCTCGGCCGCGGCGAAGGACGCCAGCCCGGCGTGGGTCACCACGACGCCCTTGGGCCTGCCGGTCGACCCGGAGGTGTAGATGACGTAGGCGGCGTGCTCGGGCGCCGTGGGCGTGGTGGGGGTGGACCGATCGCGGGCCTGGTCGAGGGTGAGCACCTGGGTGCCGGGGGCGGCGGGCAGCCCCGGGGCGATCTCCGCGCTGGTCACGAGCACGCGGGGGGCCGCGTCGGCGAGCATGTGGGCGATGCGCTCGGCGGGGTAGTCCGGATCGACGGGCAGGAACGCCGCGCCCGTCTTCAGCACGGCCAGCTGGGCGGCCACCATCTCGGCGGACCGGGGCAGCGCCAGGGCCACCACCTGCTCGGGCCCCGCGCCGTGCGCCCGCAGCCGCCGCGCCAGGCCGCCCGCCATGGCGTCGAGTTCGGCGAAGCTGATCTCGCCGCCGTCGTGCACCAAGGCGGGCGCGTTCGGCGACAGTGCCACCCGGGCCGCGATGAGCTCGACCAGCCGGGCCTCGGCCGGATTCGCGGCACCCGCCCGAAAGCCGGGCATGGCATCTTGGATCGTCATGTGAGACCTTTCGGGCAGGCGTCATCGCCGGCCGACGGGATTATTGCCGAAGGTGGCCGTGAATTGTTTACGACTCAGTCGGTGCCGCGACTATGAAACCTTTCGGGCAACCCGTCCAGCGATTTGCAGGCGGTCGACAGAACGGTCCGGTCCGGCCAGGAACAGTCCGGTCTGCACGCGTTCGCCGGAGTCCGGGTCACACAACGCGAACACACCGTTCTGGGCCAGGACTATCCGTGCCGACGGTTCGTCGTCGATGACGAGCATCAATTCAAGGCCGCGCGCGACGATTCGGTAGTCGGTGTCGCCGTTGCGGTAGTCGCCCGCGAACTCCGTGACCGAGGCGATCGGCGGGCCCGCCGGGCCCGGCGGGTTGTGGTCGCCGACATCGATCCCGCGTTCTCGCAGCTCAGGCAACAGGGCGCGCCAGAGCGCGTGGCCGGAGGTGCCGTTGGCGGTGAACCCGATGACGGTGTCGTCGAGGGGGTGGATGCGCAGGTGGCACGAGGTGCCGTTGGCCATCCCGTCGTGCCCCCACCAGGACGTCCGGCCGCGGTCGAACCGGGCCAGGCTCAGTCCCCACGCGTCGGCGAGGCCGACCGGGCGGGCCGAGGGCTCCGGGACGAGCATCGCGGCGAAGTCCACCTCGTCCAGACGGGTGCGGCGGCCGTCGGCGAGCAGGGCGCGGCCCAGTCGGACGAGGTCGGCCGCGCTGCAGGCCAAGGCGCCCGCGGCGGCCTGGGCGGGACCGATCGCCTGCTCGACGGGGCGGACGCGGCCGCGGGCGGCGCTGACCGCGTGGCCGAGGACGGGCTGGGGCGTCTGCGCGGCGGTGGTGGGCCCGACCACGAACCGGGGCACGATGCCCAGCGGTTCGAGTACCACGGCCTCGACGGCTTCGTGCCAGCTCATGCCGGTGACAGCGGCGGCGACGGCGCCCAGGACGGTGGAGCCCGCGTTGGAGTAGGAGAAGGCGGAGCCGGGCTCGTGCAGCGTCCCGCACGCGGCGACGGCCTTGATGTAGCGGTCGACCGACCAGCCCTCCATCTGTCCGGGCGGCTCGTTGACCAGCCCGGAGGTGTGGGTCAGCAACTGGCGGACGGTCACCGTCGCGATGGGGGTGCGACGGACGGTGTCCAGGCACCGGGCGATGGGCTCGTCGAGGTCCACCTCGTCGTCGGCGACCAGCGCCAGCAGCAGGACGGCGGTGAAGACCTTGGTGATCGAGCCGATGGGGACCGCGGAGTCGGCGCTCAGCAGGCGGGAGGTGCCGTGCTCCTCGACCCCGCTCACCCAGGAGGTGAGCCGGTCGCCTTCGGCTATCTCCAGCTGCGCCCCGGGCGTAAACGTCTGTTCGCGAAGACGGTGGAATTCAGTTTCCATGTTGTTCCAGCGCATAGTCCCTCATTCGCATTCATTGGCCATCCCTTTCATGACAGTGCTTCTGCTATGACACCCCGACCCCGCTCCGCCTTCCTCGCAAGGGACTGAATGGATGCCGTACGGCACTCGCGACCACTTTAACTTCGCATGGCGGGACCCGCCGGACAAACCTCCAAATGGAGTAGTCGAACATCGGGGTCGGCGAGCCATTTTTGTGACAATCACGTCGACACAGCGTGAGAAGGTGGGAAGATATTGAGTCCCCATTCACCCCGATGCCACGTTTAACCCGTTCGTGGCGTGACCGGAGAACTGAACTACTCTCGATTAACTTGACTTAACCGCTCCCACCAGGTCTTTTAAGGCCATAATGGTCAGCGATAGCTTCACTACGAGCCGAATCTCTAGGCCAAACGAGTGATAGGACCTAGTGCTGCATCTCGGAACGTTGACCCGGTAATCGGTCTGGTTGGTTGACGGGCCAGGCTGGTTCTCCCATGTCGAGCGGGAGGTGGTCGTGGGTCGTCGTCCGGAGGTGTTCGTCCG